>UQWQ01000058.1 GCA_900544755.1 uncultured Collinsella sp.
CAGCGCACGTGGCTCCGGTGTGCGAAAACCTCGACTTCGAGGTCTTTACCGACGAGAAGTGGCTGGAGTTCATCTTAGGTCAGCTCATCCAGAACAGCATTAAATATGCGCGCGAGGACGGCGCGAAGATCGTGTTTTCGGGTGCGTTGCTGGATGAGGGCCTGGCGAGTGAGCGCATTGAGCTTACCGTTGCCGACAACGGTTGTGGCGTGAGCGCGGCCGACCTGCCGCGCGTGTTCGAGAAGGGCTTTACCGGCGACAACGGCCGCACCACCAAGCGCGCAACGGGCATCGGCCTCTACCTGGTGGCGCGCCTATGCTCCAAGATGGGCATCGACGTCACGGCGGCATCCGACTCCGGCGAAGGCTTTGTCGTAACGTTCGCGTTTTCAACGAATAAGTTCCAATATTTCGAGTAACGCATGCGGCAGACGTCCGCCCAAACAAAACGTGCCACCCCAAACGGGGCGGCACGCCATCTTTTATCAGCCAACTCGCTGAAGTAAGGCTGCGAAGGCCGCGAGGCCGGGAGGGGTTTCCTAAGGGCACATCCCGCAGCCGCAACGCGGCGAGGACGTGCCCGTGGAAACCCCTCAGGCCCCGCGGCCGGTGGGAGCAACGCTACTTTACGACCAAAATGTCGCAGTCGGTATTGCGCAGCAGGAACGTCGAAATCGAACCCAGAAGCGCATACTTGATCGAGGACAGGCCGCGAGCGCCGCAGAGCACCAGGTCGGGCTTGACCACGTCGAGCATCTCGTCTTTGAGCGTCTCGCGAATACGACCGGCGCGTATCATGACCTCGACCTCGGGAATATCGGGATTGGCCTTGGCCTCTTCGAGCTGCTTTTCGATGGAGTTCTTAAAGGCCTCCTCCAGACCGTTGACCAAATCGACCGGATAGGAGCCGGCGCTCTCGAGCGCCGTGGAATCGATAACGTGGCCGATAATCAGCTTGGCGCCGTTGTTCGCGGCGACCTTGATGGCGCGTGCGAGCACAAAATCCTGCTGCTCAGTACCGTCGAGTGAAACAAATACCTTGGTGTAACCCTCGTTCATGGTTTCCTCCTTGGTCTATCGCACGGGCGCGGGGCTCGTGCGTCGGGCGGGCGCGGGTGCGTTGACCGCCGGACACTTTATCTTGTTGCAGTTATACCCAAGGATTTCGGTTTAACTGCTCGCAATTCTGTGAACGGGCGAGTTTTTTGGTAAGGGTAGGCGCGGT
Source organism: uncultured Collinsella sp. (assembly GCA_900544755.1). Taxonomy (GTDB): domain Bacteria; phylum Actinomycetota; class Coriobacteriia; order Coriobacteriales; family Coriobacteriaceae; genus Collinsella. The sequence continues at coordinate 1,226 of UQWQ01000058.1, forward strand.
CGCACCGCCAACGGTTGATAATGGGACATCGCCCGCATCGTCCGCAGAACATCTACCGGCGGGTGTCTAACGAGGGGGTCCCTTTGGATATTATCGAGCTTCTAAAATCTGCCTTCATGGGCCTGGTCGAGGGCATCACCGAATGGCTGCCCGTTTCGTCGACGGGCCACATGATCTTGGTGGACGAGTTCGTCAAGATGAACGTGAGCGAGACGTTCTGGAATATGTTCCTGGTCGTGATTCAGCTCGGCGCCATTCTGGCCGTCTGCGTGCTGTTTTTCCACGAGCTCAACCCGTTCTCGCCCAGCAAGGGCAAGGAGGGCCGTCGCGACACCTGGGTGCTGTGGGGCAAGATTGTGCTCGGTTGCATTCCTGCGGCGGCGATCGGCCTGCCGCTCAACGACTGGATGGAGGAGCATTTCTACAACGCTCCCGTCGTGGCGCTGGCGCTCATTGTGTACGGCGTGCTGTTTATCGTGATCGAGAACTGGCGCGCGAGCAAGCGCGAGGAAATGGCCGTTGCCGGTTCGTTTGGTTCGCGTGCTGTGGTGTCGGGTGGACGTCCCGCCGGTGCGCACTTTGCGGCGCCCCCCACGGCTACCGCTGAGGATGAGGACGATGACGAGAATCTGGACTTTGGTTCCATCGCCACGCTCGAGGACCTCAGCTGGAAGACTGCGCTGGGTATCGGCTGCTTCCAGGTGCTTTCGCTGGTGCCTGGTACGTCTCGCTCCGGTTCTACCATCATCGGCGGCCTGCTTTTGGGCTGCACGCGCTCGGTGGCGTCTAAGTTCACGTTCTTCCTGGCTATTCCTGTTATGTTTGGCGCGAGTGCGCTCAAGCTGGTCAAGTACTTCATCAAGGGCGGCACGTTCGGCACCAACGAGATCGCCATCTTGGGCGTGGGCTGCGTTGTGGCCTTTGTGGTTTCGCTCATCGCCATCAAGTGGCTCATGGGCTTCGTCCGCCGTCACGACTTCAAGTGCTTCGGCGTCTACCGCACCATCCTGGGCATCGTAGTGCTCGCGTACTTCTTCGTTCTGGAGCCTATGCTCGGCCTGTAACTTGGTTGACGCTGCGCGGCGGCCAGAGCGACAACTTGTCATTCAAAGAGGACGGCATGACCAAAAGGTCTATGCCGTCCTCTTTTTTGGGCGATGGGGCGGGCTTGACGGTGGCGCACGGAGTCGTGGTGTGATTTGCGTCGGTGTCCGCGCGGCTCGGTATACTGGTACGGCTCAAACTATGGCGCTGCCCGCAGGCGCGCCGTCTGTCAGATGAGGAGTCGCCCATGACCCAGCCCTTGCCCTGGGAAAAGAACGCCGCGGTACCCGTGCCGCCCGCGCCGGAACCCGTGCCGCTCGATGCATACACCGCCCCCGCTGCGCCGGAGCCCGAGCTCGTTCCGCTCGACATCTATGACGCTCCCGCGCCGGCGCCCAAGCCTATCAAGCCGCTCGTCGACATCGACAGCCTTAATCCCGCCCAGCGCGAGGCGGTCCTGTCCACCGAGGGCCCGTTGCTGGTGCTCGCCGGCGCCGGCTCGGGCAAGACCCGCGTCTTGACCTTCCGCATCGCACATATGCTCGGCGACCTGGGCGTTAAGCCTTGGCAGGTTCTTGCCATTACGTTTACCAACAAGGCTGCGGCCGAGATGCGCGAGCGTCTGGCGGCACTCATCCCCAGCGGCACTCGTGGCATGTGGGTGTGCACCTTCCATGCCATGTGCGTGCGCATGCTGCGCGAGGACGCCGACCTGCTGGGCTATACCGGTCAATTCACCATCTACGATGACGACGACTCAAAGCGCATGGTGCGCGACATTATGCAGGCGCTCGGCATCGAGCAAAAGCAGTTCCCCATCAACATGATCCGCAGCAAGATCAGCTCTGCTAAAAACGCCATGATCGGGCCCGAGGACATGCTCAAGAGCGCCGATAGCCCCAACGACAAAAAGGCCGCGCAAGTCTACCTGGAGCTGGAGCGCCGCCTGCGCGCCGCCAACGCGATGGACTTCGACGACCTGCTCGTGCGCACGCTCGAGCTACTGCGCACCCGCCCCGAGGTGCTCGACAAGTACCAGGAGCGCTTCCGCTACATTAGCGTCGACGAGTATCAGGACACCAACCACGTCCAGTACGAGATCGCCAACCTGCTGGCCGCCAAGTACCAAAACCTTATGGTCGTGGGCGACGATGACCAGTCCATTTACAGCTGGCGTGGCGCCGACATCACCAACATCTTGGACTTCGAGAAGGACTTTAAAAACTGCAAGACCGTCAAGCTGGAGCAGAACTATCGCTCTACGGGTCATATCCTGAGCGCCGCCAACGCCGTGGTGCGTCACAACTCGCAGCGCAAGGACAAGCGCCTGTTTACGGCCGAGGGCGATGGCGAGAAGATTCAGGCTTTCCAGGCAAGCGACGAGCGCGACGAAGGTCGCTGGATTGCCGGCGAGATCGAAAAGCTGCATGCCAAGGGTACAAGCTACGACGATATCGCCGTGTTCTACCGCACCAACGCCCAGTCGCGTATCCTCGAAGATATGTTCCTGCGCGCGGGCGTGCCCTACAAGATCGTCGGCGGCACGCGATTCTTCGACCGCGCCGAGATTCGCGACGTCATGGCCTACCTCAAGATGATCGTGAACCCGGCCGACGAGATGAGCGTCAAGCGCGTCATCAACACGCCGCGCCGCGGCATCGGCTCCACCTCGATCCAAAAGATCGAGCAGCTGGCGCGCGACAACCGCTGCTCGTTCTTCCAGGCCTGCGAGATCGCAACAGCCGAGACGGGCATGTTTAGTGCCAAGGTGCGCAACGGCCTGTCGAGTTTTGTGGCGCTGGTGCGCGAGGGCCGCCGCATGGACGGCGAGCTCAAGGACGTCGTCGAGATGATTGTCGATAGGACGGGCCTGCTGCAGGCGTTTCGCGCCGAGGGCACCATGGAGTCCGAGAGCCGCGCCGAGAACATCCAGGAATTCCTGGGCGTCGCCGCCGAATTTGAGGAGGCGCACGAGGATATCGAGGGTACGCTCGAGAGTCTAGAAGAGCTGCGCGCGGCCGGTGTTGCCGACGTGCCGTCCGTCGCCGAGTCCGAGTCCGTCGTGGTGAGTGCGCCCGCGTCCGAGCCGGAGCCGTCCGCTCCGGCATCCTCGTTTGAGGCACTTGTCGGCGCTCGTGACGCCGCGGGCTCCAATCCGCTCGATAGCCTAGCCGCCCCGGCGCTCTCGCCGCAGGATGCCCTGGCCGCCGCCATCGCGGGCAACGCGTATGCCGTGCCAACAGAGCTACCGGCGGGCGCCGTGCATGCCGACGAGATCGAGCGCACCTACGGTCCGCTCACCTGTAAGGCACTGCCGGCACTCATGGAGTGGCTGGCCCTGCGCTCCGACTTGGATTCCCTGGCCGGCGAGACACATGCCATCACCATGATGACCATCCACTCCGCTAAGGGCCTGGAGTTCCCCGCGGTGTTCGTGGCCGGCATGGAGGAGGGTATCTTCCCGCACGTGCACGACTTTGGCGGTAGTGACGATCCGGGCAAGCTCGAGGAAGAGCGTCGCCTGGCCTACGTCGCCATCACGCGTGCTCGCAAGCGCCTGTTCCTGACCTATGCGGCCACGCGTCGCACTTACGGCTCGACCTCTGCCAACCCGCGCTCGCGCTTCCTCAACGAGATTCCGTTTGAGGATATCGAGTTTAGCGGTATCGGTTCTGCCGGTTTTGAGGGCACGGGCTGGGAGAAACGCGGCGACCGTCACGGCACCTTTGGCTCGGGCATGGGCTCGGATATGTATGGCGGCAAGGTGTTTGGCTCGCATACGCGCTCGACCGGCGGTTCCGGTTCGCGCGGCGGATCGAGCTTCGACGATTTCTTTGGCGGCAGCAGCTATGGGACCGAGCGCCATCGTGGGGTCTCGCCCGACGCCGGCCGTGTTGCCTCGACCTTTGGCTTGGGCGCGCCGCGAGCCAAAAAGCCGTCGTCCAAGGTGTCGCCGACGGTGGAGCGCAAGGTCGATCGCGCCAGCGCGTCGCAGGACTTTGCCGCGGGCGATACCGTGAGCCACAAGACCTTTGGCACGGGTACCGTGATCTCGGTCGCCGGAGACATGATCGAGGTGCAGTTCGAAAAAACCGGCCAGACCAAAAAGCTTATGAAGGGCTTTGCGCCTATAGTGAAACTGACCTAGGCGGCTTTCCCAGGCACGGCACCTCGGCCTTCAATCGTCGGGCATGACCTCAAGGTCTATGCCCTCCTCTTTCAGGCCGATCTGCCGCACCTGGAAAACCCGTACATCCGGCTAGGCGGGCGCGCCGGGGGCTTTGGTCGCCTGCTCGGACAGTCCTGACTCGCACGGAGAGCACATTAAGTGCTCTCCGGCTCGTGCGGAACTCGCGATCGACGTTGTCCATGGCGCCTGTCCGGGGCCTTGGGTAACGTTGCTTGCGAACGTCGCTTTGCTCGTTCGCTTTTTGGTCTGGAGAGCCGGGTGGGCTGATAAATAGATGTGAGTAGGGGCTCTCCCGTTTGATGAGCGGGGGAGCTCCTTGTTGCGTTTTGGTTGTTGGTGCGACCTAGAGGTGGCTGATGATCAATTCCATTTTGCCTTCGAGATCGATGGAGCTGACGGTGCTCGGGGCTAGCAGGTGGCTTCCCTTGTGGACGGGGTCGCCGCAGACGGTGCCTTCGCCGTCGATGACCGACAGGCACATGAAGGGCCAGCGCTGCTCGAGGGTCTTGCTGCCGTCGACGCGCACGCGATCGACGGTGTAGCAGGGGTTGGACTCGAGCTCGGTCACGCCATCGACCTCGGGCGCGGTCACGGTGCCGTCGGTCGGGGCCTGAGAATCAAAGTCGATGCAGTCGAGACTCTGCTCAATGTGCAGGGGACGCAGTTTGCCGTCGGTGCCGGGACGGTCGTAGTCGTACAGGCGATACGTCACGTCGCTCGATTGCTGCGTCTCTAAAATGAGCGTGCCGGTCTTGATGGCGTGCACGGTACCGGAATCAATCTGGAAAAAGTCACCCTTGTGAATCGGCAGCACGTTGAGCATGTCGTCCCAGTGGCCGTCTTCGATCATCTGTGCGGCCTCGGCACGATCCTTGGCGCGCTGCCCGACGATAATCGTGGCGCCGGGCTCGCAGTCCAGCACGTACCAGCACTCGGTCTTGCCCAGGCTACCGTTCTCATGCTCGGCGGCATACTCGTCGTTGGGATGAATCTGGATCGAAAGGTCGTCCTTGGCGTCCAGGATCTTAATGAGCAGCGGGAACTCCTTGCCCTCGCAGTTGCCAAAGAGCTCGCGGTGCTCGGCCCACAGCCACGACAGTGTGTGGCCGGCATACGGGCCCTCCGCGATCTGGCAGTCGCCGTTGGGGTGTGCCGAGATGGCCCAGCACTCACCGATGGGACCCTCGGGAATGTCGTAACCAAATACGGTTTCGAGCTGGCGGCCGCCCCAGATCTTCTCGTGGAAGATCGGCGTCAGTTTAATCAAATCGGACATGTTCATACCCCCATGGTGTTGTGCGGTCGCCCACTCTAAACGAGCCATAACGTGCGCCCGCATGACTACAAAAACCTATGCCAACGTTACGTTGTGCAGCTCAAAGCGGTCGCCGACGTTGCGCGAAATCGAGTACTCAAAGGCGTTGCCGCTATCCAAAAAGCCAATCTGGTTGAGCTCGAGCAGGGGAGCGCCGGGTTCGGTGTCCAGGCGCTCAGCCTCTTCCTCGGTTGCCGCTACGGCGCGGATGGTGCGGTGGAAGCTCGAAATCTTCAGCCCGCATTGCTCGCGGATGAAGCTGTAGACCGATCCATACAGGTCTTTCTTTTTAAGGCCCGGTATCAGCTCGAGAGGCATGTAGGTGTACTCGATGACGATGGGCTTCTCGTTGACCTGGCGCACGCGCACGATGTGATAGGCAAAGTCGTCCTCGGCAATTCCCAGCTGAGTAGCGACGTCCGCCGGTGGATTGACAATCGAGAAATCGTAGACCACCGAGGTCACCTTCTCCCCGCGGTGCTCATACGAAAAACCCTGGGCGCGGTCATTTTTGCCCTGGAAAAATGCCTGGTCGGGGAGACCCGCCGTGTCCTTAACGTAGGTGCCCGACCCGCGCCGGCTGGTGACAAGGCCCTCCTCGGTGATCTGCTCGATAGCTCGTTTGACGGTGATTTTGGAAACGCTATAGAGCTCGCAGAACTCAACGACGGTGGGTAGCTTGTCGCCCGGCTTAAGGGAGCCGTCCTCGATGCTTCGACGGATATCTGCAGCTATCGCCTCGTATTTGGGAATCATGGAACCTCCTTTCCGGCTTGATTGAGTACAGAAGAAAGTATAGTCAACACCTAAGCATCCCTATTGCGTTTTTGAAAAGTTCGAGAAAGGTTTAATTAAAAAACGCTTCTCTTTAAAAACTAGAGCGCTCTAAATGAATATGCATTCGAATAATGTGGTATTGAGCAAATTGATCGACTCGAGGATGGGGTTGAGCCGTTTTACCGCCCAACGAACCAAATACCATGCCCTGCGTTTTCACAGATAAAACCTGCCAAAACAAACCTGTCCCTTTTTGGCAGGTTTTTGCCTTGGGAGCGGTACCATACAGGCAATGTTTAAACGAGAAAGGCGGGCTCCCATGGAACCTAAGCAGTATTACATCGGCATCGACGTCGGCGGCACTTCGGTTAAGGAGGGCCTGTTCGACGAGGATGGTAACCTGCTGGCCAAGGCCAGCGTGCCCACGCCGCCTATCGTTGACGCCGCGGGCTTTGCCGCGGTGACCGAGGCTATCGACCAGGTGGTCGCCAAGGCCCAGATTCCGCGCGCCTTTGTGGCGGGTATTGGCCTGGCCGTTCCGTGCCCCATCCCGGCATCGGGCGATGCCAAGGTCAAGGCCAACATTGCCATTAACCTGCCCGAGCTAAGAGTCGCCATTCAGGAGCACTGCCCCGACGCGGTTGTTAAATACGAGAACGATGCCAACGCCGCTGCCATGGGCGAGGCCTGGCTCGGCTCTGCCAAGGGCGTACAGAACGTGGTGATGGTCACCATTGGTACCGGCGTGGGTGGCGGCGTTATCGTCAACGGCGACGTGGTGTCGGGCGTTGTGGGCGCCGGCGGCGAGATTGGCCACATGTGCCTGAACCCCGAAGAGGAGCGCACCTGCGGCTGCGGCGGACATGGCCACCTGGAGCAGTATTCCAGCGCCACCGGTGTGGTGAGCAACTACCTTGCCGAGTGCGAGAAAGCGGGCGTCGAGCCCATCGAGCTCACCGGCCCCTCCGATTCCAAGGACGTGTTCCAAGCCTGCCGCGAGGGCGACAAGCTTGCGCTGGCCGCGGCCGATACCATGGCCGACTATCTCGGTCGCGCCCTGGCGCTCATTGCCAACGTGGTCGATCCCGAGATGTTCCTGATCGGCGGCGGCGCATCCGCCTCGGCCGACGTCTACCTCGACAAGGTCCGCGAGCACTTTAAGCAGTACGCGCTTTCTGCCTCGCGCGAGACGCCCGTCAGGGTCGCCTCGCTCGGCAACGACGCCGGCATCATCGGTGCCGCCTACGTAGCCCTGCGCGCCGCCGGTAAATAGCTGGTGCGGGGGCAGGTGGTGAAAGGGGGGCAGGCTTCGTCCCTGACCTCGCCTCAGCGCTTGCCCCAAATTGTGCCGCGACCCTTCCGTCTCATAAGGTTCGGCGTCAGCGTGCTACCATAGCTACGTCCAAGTACACATATCAAGTGGAGGATATCCATGGCAAACGTTCTTGTCTTTGGTCACCAGAACCCCGATAACGACGCCATCATGAGCGCCGTCGTCCTGTCCCAGCTGCTCAACCAGGTTGAGTATGCCGGCAACACCTACGAGGCTTGCGCTCTGGGCCAGCTTCCGGCCGAGTCTGCCAAGCTGCTCGCCGACGCCGGCATCGCCGAGCCTCGCGTGATCGAGTCCGTCGAGGCCGGTCAGCTCGTCGTCCTCACCGACCACAACGAGTCTGCCCAGTCCGTCGCCGGTCTTAAGGACGCCACGGTCTTTGGCGTTGTCGACCATCACCGCATCGGCGACTTCGAGACCGCCGGCCCGCTGCATTACATCTGCCTGCCCTGGGGCTCCAGCTGCACCATCGTCACCAAGCTCGCCGGCGTGCTCGGCGTTGAGCTTTCCGACGTCCAGGCCAAGCTGCTGCTCTCGGCCATGATGACCGACACGCTCATGCTCAAGAGCCCCACCACCACCGATGTCGACCGCGCCGTTGCCGCCAAGCTCGGCGAGCAGGTGGGCGTCGACCCGGTCAAGTTTGGCATGGAGGTCTTCCTCACCCGTCCGTCCGGCTCCTTCACCGCAGCCGAGATGGTCGGCAACGACATCAAGATGTTCGAGCCCGCTGGCAAGAAGCTGCTCATCGGCCAGTACGAGACCGTCGACAAGAGCCGCGCACTCGGCATGATCGACGAGATTCGCGAGGCCATGCGCGCCTACGCCGCCGAGAAGGGTGCCGACGGCATTGTCCTGTGCATCACCGACATCATGGAGGAGGGCTCGCAGGTCCTGCTCGAGGGCGAGACCGAGGCTGCTCAGAAGGGCCTGGGCATTGCCGACGAGCACGACGGCGTCTGGATGCCGGGCGTCCTCTCCCGTAAGAAGCAGGTCGCTGCCCCCATCATGGCCGCCTGCTAGGTTTAGTTGACCAAACGCCACGACCGGATCGCGGACGCCCCGCGCTCCGGTCGTTTTTTGTGCACGGCGCCGCGTCGTCTCTTGGACAGGCGTGCCCGTGCCGTTGAGCAAATAATGTTCAACCTGTGGTTCCGCTTTTCGGCCACGCCTGCGTGCTCGTCGTGCAGGGTAGGCTAGATGCAAGCGTAATACGTTAGAGCGCGGCGCCGCCACTTGGGCGGGCCGTGCTTTTTTAAGACGGGAGCTTTCCCGAGAAAGGAGCCGCCCATGGCAGCAACTGAGCAGCTGTTCAACGTTCGTGAGCGCAAGCGCTTTGAACGTCACGACATCTGGGAGCGCATTGCCGAGAACGGCACGATTTCCGCCGCCGTCATGGTCTTCGCCGCCATCGCCGCCGTCATCTGCGCCAACACCGATGCCTACGAGGCCATCCACCACTTTTTGGAAACCCCGCTGTATGTGGGTCTGGGCAACCTTACGGCCGGTCTCACCGTTGAGCTTTTCGTCAACGACTTCCTCATGGCGATTTTCTTTTTGTTGGTGGGCATCGAGCTTAAGTACGAGATGACGGTCGGTGAGCTCAAGAATCCGCGTCAGGCCATGCTTCCCATGCTGGCGGCGGTGGGCGGCGTCGTCGTTCCCGCCTGCATCTACCTGATCTTTAACCATGCCGGCGCCCGCAACGGTTGGGCCATTCCCATGGCAACCGATATTGCCTTTGCGCTGGGCGTGCTGTCGCTTTTGGGCAACCGCGTTCCCAACGGTGTGCGCGTGTTCTTCTCGACGCTCGCTATCGCCGACGACCTGATCTCCATCGCCGCCATCGCCATCTTCTACGGTCAGAGCCCCAATCCGTTTTGGTTGGGCGCCGCCGCGCTTGTGACCTGTGCGCTCGTGTGGCTCAACAAGACGCAGCATTACCGCCTTGCCCCGTACTCGGTGCTGGGCCTGCTGCTGTGGTTCTGCATGTTCAAGAGCGGCGTGCACGCTACGCTTGCCGGCGTCATCCTGGCCTTCACCATTCCGGCCAAGTGCGGCGTCAAGCTCGATAGCCTTACCGATTGGCTGGGCGAGTGCCTGCCGTTGCTCGATGACCGCTACGACGACGAGGCGCACATCCTGGGCCAGCATGACTTTACCGTCTCGACAACCAAGGTCGAGCGCGTCATGCACCGCGTGACCCCGCCGCTTATCCGCATGGAGCGTCTAATCTCCACGCCGGTCAACTTTGTGATCCTGCCGATCTTTGCGTTCGTAAACGCTCAGGTTCGCTTAGTGGGCGTGGACATGAGCACGCTGCTCACCGATCCGGTGACGCTCGGCGTGTACTTTGGCATGCTGCTGGGCAAGCCGATCGGCATCTTTGGTATGACGTTTGCCCTGGTTAAGCTTAAGGCCTGCGAGCTGCCGCACAATGTCAACTGGCACATGATTGCCGGCGTGGGCATTCTGGGCGGTATCGGCTTTACCATGTCGATTCTCATCAGCGGCCTTGCCTTCCCGACGGCCCAGTTTGAGGTTCTTGCAGCCAAGGCCGCTATTCTCGCCGGTTCGGTCACCGCAGCCGTGCTCGGCATGATCTACATGAGCGTGGTCTGCAAGCACCCCGCGCCCAAGGACGAGTAAAAGCACATATAAGTTTGAAAACGCCGCCTGTGAACACCATCACAGGCGGCGTTTAGTCATTGGGGACGTTCTTAAATGACTAGGTTTATTCCACCGTTCCGTAGACGGCGCCCCAGCCGTGGGCGGCCAAGGCGGAGTTGAGCTGGTCGCAAAGTGACTGGCGGTCGTAGTAGCCGGGCGGCAAAAGATTCACGATCTCCATGAGGTCGGGCGCCAGGTCCAAGATTTCGGCCTGTACGATCAGATCCAGGCGGTCGATGGCGTGGCGGTCGTAAAACAGTCCGTCGACCAGGCGCTGCAAGTCGCCGAATTCCTCGGCCTGAAACGATCCGTACTCCATAGTGCCTCCTTGGGCGCCCCACGCCGGCATGCGCGGCGATTCGTAATTGATTGCGATGAACTTAATCTATCACGGCTTCATAACGTTGCGACGATGGCGGTCTATACTTAGACGAACTGCAACGTACCGCTTCGCGAAAGGTCGCACCCCATGCAGACGATCTACCAGAAGATGGAAACCACCGAACTCGATGCCGCCATCGAGGCGCTTAAAGCCGAGGTTGCCGAGGTCAAGGCCAAGGGCCTGGCGCTCGACATGGCCCGCGGCAAGCCGTCGCCCTCCCAGGTGGACATCTCTCGACCCATGCTCGATATCCTCAATGCCGATGCCGATCTGCATGACGGCAACGTCGACTGCTCCAACTACGGCTGCTTTGAGGGCATTCCCTCGGCACGCAAGCTGGCGGGGGAGTTCCTGGGTTGTCCTGCCGAGCAGACGCTCGTACTGGGCTCATCGAGCCTGCTGATCGAGCACGATATCGCCGGTATGTTCTGGCGTTGCGGCTCGTGCGGCAGCGACCCTTGGGAGGCTTACGAGGCAGCGCACGACGGCAAGAAGGTCAAGTTCCTGTGCCCTGTTCCCGGCTACGATCGCCACTTTGGCATCACCGCCGATCTGGGCATCGAGAACGTCCCCGTCGCGATGACCGACAACGGCCCCGACATGGACGAGATCGAGCGCCTGGTTGCCGCCGACGATTCCATCAAGGGTATCTGGTGCGTGCCCAAGTATTCCAACCCCACGGGCATCACCTTTAGCGAGGACACTGTGCGCCGCTTGGTCGAGATGCCCACGGCCGCGCCCGATTTCCGCATCTTCTGGGACAACGCTTACTGCGTGCACGACCTGTACGACGAGACCGACGAGCTCGCAAATATCTTTGACCTCGCTCGCGCGGCGGGCACCGAGGATCGCGTGGTGGCCTTTGCCTCGACGTCCAAGATCACCTTCCCGGGCGCCGGCATCGGCTTTATCGGTGCGAGCCCCGCGGTCATCGCCGAGTTCTCCAAGCGCCTGAAGGCCGGTCTTATTAGCGCCGATAAGCTCAACCAGCTGCGTCACGTGCGTTTCCTTCCCACCATCGAGGCGGTCAAGGAGCACATGAAAAAGCATGCCGAGTTCCTGCGCCCGCGCTTTGAGGCCGTTGAGCGTAAACTCACCGAGGGCTTGGGCAACACGGGTTGCGCCACTTGGACTCATCCCCATGGCGGCTACTTTGTGAGTTTCGATGGCCCCGAGGGCTCGGCCCAGAAGGTCGCCGCGCTTTGTGCCGACCTGGGCGTCAAGCTCACGCCGGCTGGTGCCACCTGGCCTTATGGCAAGGATCCGCGCGACACCAACATCCGCATCGCGCCGAGCTATCCCACGGTCGAGGACCTGGAGGCTGCGCTCGATGTGCTGGTGCTGGCTGTCAAGCTCGTCGCTGCCGAGCTTGCGCGTACCGAGCGCGCCTAACGCGTAGGGCCCCGCAAGTCCGCGCCTAGTACTATCCGCACTTTCGATACGTAAAGGAGCGTATACATGGATTTGGGTATTTCCACCAACCCCACGCCAGAGCTCTACACCATTAAGGTGACCGGTGAGATCGATATCTCTAACGCCGATAGCCTGCGCAATGCCATCGACCTGGCGCTTGAGCAGCCCACCGAGGCCGTTGAGCTCGATTTTGCCCAGGTGAGCTACATCGATTCGACGGGCATTGGCGTGCTCGTGGGCGCCGCGCACCACGCGGTCGACCACGGCAAGCGCTTTAGCTGCATCAATGTGCAGCCCCCGGTGATGCGCGTGGTTCAGCTGTTGGGTGTCGACCAGGAGATTTCGATCACCGCTGCATAATCTTTGCCCCCAAAAGGGCGTGCCGTTTGGCATATGTTTGTGATGCGCTCGGACGTTTTGGCGTCCGGGCGCTATACTTGACCGAATGAATAGACGAGTTCCGGCCGAATGGCGCGGTGCGGGCTCGACTCACATCGAGCCTTGGAGGTATGTGTGTTTGGTATTGGAGAGGGTGAGCTCGCGATCATCGTGGTCTTCGGCTTTTTGCTGTTTGGCCCGGATAAGCTCCCACAGATGGGCCGCACGATCGGCCGTGCCATCCGTCAGTTCCGCGAGACGCAGGAAAAGATGACGGCCGTTGTTCAGTCCGAGATAATCGATCCGGTGAGCGAGGCCGCGTCGGCCCCGGTCAAGCCCAAGAAGGCTGCTACGACCGACGACGATTCCGATGCGGACGAGGATGCCACCGAGACGGCAGCGCCCGCCAAGAAGGAGACCTTTGCCGAGCGTCGCGCCCGTCTTGCTGCCGAGAAGGCCGCAAGCGAGGGTGCTGCTGAGGGCGAGGGTGCTGCTGAGGAGTCCGAGGCCGAGAGCGCCGAGCCTGCCGCTGCCGCCAA
>UQWQ01000059.1 GCA_900544755.1 uncultured Collinsella sp.
ATATCTCCATCCGTGTCATCACCGACCACATCCGCAGCTGCACCTTCATGGTGTCTGACGGCATCCTGCCCTCCAACGAGGGCCGCGGCTACGTTCTGCGCCGTCTGCTCCGCCGCGCTGCCCGCCATGGCCGGATGCTGGGCATCTCCCGCCCCTTCCTGGTGGAGCTGGTGGAGACGGTCATCCAGTCCAGCGAGAGCGCTTACCCCGAGCTGCGTGAGCACGATGCCTATATCAAGAAGGTCATCGGCACCGAGGAGGCAAACTTTGCCCGCACCATCGACGCCGGCATGAACATCCTGAACAACATGATCGACGGCCTGGAGAAGGCACATCAGCACCTGCTGAGCGGTCTGGATGTGTTCAAACTGAACGATACCTTCGGCTTCCCGCTGGACCTGACCAAGGAGATCGCCGCCGAGCAGGGTCTGGAGATCGACGAGGACGGCTTCCACGCTGAGATGAAGAAGCAGAAGGAGCGCGCCCGCGCCGAGCGCCTGAAGAAGAACATTTCCGGCTGGAGCGAGGATCTGTTCGGCGGCCTGACCGCCGAGCCCACCGTGTTCACCGGCTACGATACCCTGAACGACAACAGCGTGGTGGTTGCCCTGAGCGACGAGGAGACCCTGACCGACGCCATTGCTACCGACGAGCAGGCCAAGGAAGGCGTGCTGGTGGTGCTGGACAAGACCCCGTTCTACGCCGAGATGGGCGGCCAGCAGGGTGACGCCGGCGAGCTTTCCGCCGAGGGCGTTGCGCTGACCGTTTCCGATACCAAGAACCACAACGGCCTGTATGCTCACGTCGCCCACGTCACCGAGGGTACGCTGACCGTCGGTACTACCGTGACCGCCGCGCTCGACGCCGAGCGCCGTGGCTTCCTGCGTCGCAATCACACCGCCACGCACCTGCTCGACGCCGCGCTTAAGCAGGTCCTGGGCGAGCATGTCTCCCAGGCTGGCTCGCTGGTGACGCCCGAGCACCTGCGCTTTGACTTCACGCACTTCGAGGCCCTGTCCTCCGAGCAGCTCAAGGCTGTCGAGGACCTGGTCAACCAGCAGATCTTCGCCTCCAAGCCGGTCGTGACCCGCGTCATGGGCATCGACGAGGCCAAGGCCGCCGGTGCTGTCGCCCTGTTTGGCGAGAAGTATGGCGACGTCGTCCGCGTTGTCTCCGTGGGCGCCGAGGACCAGCCGTTCTCCCGTGAGCTCTGCGGTGGCACCCATGCCGCCAACACCGCCGAGATCGGCCTGTTCAAGATCATTTCCGAGTCCTCTACGGGCTCCAACGTCCGCCGCATTGAGGCCGTGACCTCTAAGGGTGCTCTCGACTACATGGCCGACCGTCTGGCGCTCGTCGACGCCGCTGCTGCTGCGCTCAAGTGCCGTGTGGATGAGGTTCCCGCCCGCGTGGAAAACCTGCAGGCTGAGCTGCGCGAGACGTCCAATAAGCTTAAGAAGGCGCTGACCGGTGGTTCCTCCGATGCTATCTCCAGCGCCATCGAGGGCGCCGTCGAGCTCGACGGCTACAAGCTCGTCGTCGCTGAGCTCCAGGGCCTTGAGGCCGCTGACCTGCGAAACGTCTGGGATACCGTGCACCAGAAGGTTGCCGGTCCTGTCGCCTGCGTCGTCGCCAGCGTGACTGAGAAGGGCACCCCGGCCCTGCTCGCCGCCGGCTCTGATGACGCTGTCAAGGCCGGTTTCCACGCCGGCAACGTGATCAAGCAGATCGCGGGCCTGGTCGACGGTCGCGGTGGCGGCCGTCCCAACATGGCCCAGGCCGGTGGCAAGAACGCCGCCGGCATCGCCGATGCCCTCGCGGCCGCTAAGACCGTGCTCGGCGCCTAAGAATCTAGGTAATCGCTGTGGTCGCGCTTGCGCTGGACATAGGGGAGACCAGGATCGGCATCGCCGTCTCGAGCCGTGATGGCAAGATGGCGATGCCTGTCAAGGTGCTCCCGGCTGCAGAGGTCACCGGTATGGCCAAGACGTTCCGCTACCTGGTCGAGGACTATGAGCCCGATATCCTGGTAAGTGGGCGTCCCCTGACCATGGCCGGTGAGCCCGGTCCCCAGGCCGAGCGTGTTGCCGCTGTTGCGCAAAAGATTGCCGACGAGCTCGATCTTCCGTTGGAGTTTGAGGACGAGCGCCTGTCCTCGCAAGAGGCCAAGCGTATCCTGCGCGAGCAGGGCCTCAACGAAAAACAGATGAGGGGCAAGATTGACATGATTGCCGCCAGCCTGTTTTTGCAGACGTGGCTTGATCGTAAAAACGAGGAGGTTTCGCATGCCTAGCGCTCCCGATCCGCGCCAGCCGAATCGTACACGTCAGCCGGCGTCGCGCCCTGCCCAGCCTGGCCAGCGTCCGGCACAGCCGACCCAGCGCGCAGCTCAGTCTGCCGCGCGCCCGGTGCAGTCCTCCTCTCGTTCGGCCCAACCTGTTCAACGGACGGGTCAGCAGCCTTCTGCTCGTTCGGTTCAGTATCCGGCTTCTCACGCGGCTCAGCAGCCCACTGCTCGTTCGGCTCAGCCTGCAGGCGGTGCTCGCTTTAAGCAACAGGCACCTACCCAGCGAACGCAGGTCCCCCAATCGCATTTGCATCACGCTCGCGGTTCGCATGGCGTTGCTCCGGCGACTCGCTCGAGCTACAACACGCATGCTCGTCGCGGTGCTCAAAAGAAGAGTTCTCCGGTTCCTATGATCATCGGCGTTGTGGTGGCCGTAATTGCGCTTGCTACTATCGCTTTCTTTGTCGTGCCTGCCGTCAAGGGCTTCTTTGCCGGTGAGGATACGAAGGTCACGGCTGGTCAGCAGGTTACGGTGACCATTCCCGACGGTGCTTCGGGTGATGCGATCGCCTCGATTCTCTCCGAGAACCATATCGTCGAAAATCCCAAGGATTACTACGCGGCGGTGAAAAAGCTCAACGCCGATATGTCGCTCAAGCCTGGTACTTATTCGTTCACCACACTCATGGATGCGACCAAGGTTGTTCAGCAGCTCATGGAAGGCCCCAACGCGGGCTCCAATGCGCTGACTATCCCTGAGGGTCTGACAGTCGATCAAGTCGCCGACCGCGTGGCCCAGGCCTACGACAGCATCTCTAAGGAAGACTTCCTCAACCAGGCCAAGGCCTCCAACTACGTGGACGACTATAGCTTCCTTAAGGGCGCCGCCAACGATTCGCTCGAGGGTTTCTTGTTCCCCAAGACCTATTCGTTGGGTGATTCGCCGACGGCCGATGACGTGATTCGTGCCATGCTCGATCAGTTTAAGACTGAGTACAAGTCGCTTGACTTTGCGAGCTGCGAAGCCAAGATCAAGGAGCGCTACGGTGTGGAGATGTCCGACTACGACATCGTTAACTTGGCCTCTATCGTTGAGCGCGAGGGCCTCAACGCCGATCAACGTGCGCACGTGGCCTCGGTCTTCTACAACCGCCTTGCCGGCAAGCTCGACGGTCTGCGCTATCTCAACAGCGATGCGACCATGATGTATGTCACCGGTGGCGAGGTTACCGCCGACGACCTGCAGAGCGATAGCCCGTATAACACCTATAAGCACGAGGGCCTACCACCCACGCCCATCTGCTCTCCGTCGCTCGAGGCACTCAAGGCCACGCTTGAGCCGACCGACTCCGATGACCTGTATTTCTACATTACGCAGGACGAGGAGTACTTCTCGCAAACCTACGAAGAGCATCAACTGTCTTGGAATTAGCATGAGGATTTTTAGCCCCAAACGATACGTTGCCTCGGTCGATCGCATCGACCTTGATACCCTGTGGGCCGACGGCAAACGCGCCATTCTGCTCGATCGCGATAACACTCTGGTTCCGCGCGACACCGAGCAGGTTCCCGCCGCGGTTTCCGCTTGGCTCGATACCGCCCGCGCCAAAGGCTTTAAGCTGTGCATGGTGTCCAACAACTGGCATCGCGATCAGGTCATGAGCTCTGCACGCGAGCTGGGACTCGAGGCCATCAGCCACGCCATGAAGCCCGCCCCGTTTGCCTTGAAGGCGGGTCTTAAGCGCCTTGGCGCCACGGCAGACGAGGCGGTGCTGATCGGCGATCAGCTGTACACGGACGTGTGGAGCGGTAACTTTGCCGGCGTTGACACTATTCTGGTCAAGCCGCAGGCAACCCAGGACCTGTGGTACACGCAGATCTTCCGTATCTTTGAGCGCCGGGCCCTGCGCGACCTTCCCTGCGAGGAATAGGTTTCGCCATGTCTCAGCACATCAAACACGGCTGCGACCATATCTTCTTTATCGGCTTTTTGGGCGCGGGCAAATCGACGCTCGCGCGCAACGTCGGCACTATGTTCAAGCGGCGTTTTATCGATACCGATCGTTTGGTTGTGCGTCGATGTGGCAAGTCGGTGACCGAGATATTTGAGACCGAGGGCGAGGATCGTTTTCGCGAGCTTGAGACCTCGGCACTCCGTTCGCTTCAAAGCGAGCGCAGCCTGCTGGTGTCGTGCGGGGGTGGCATCGTCGAGACGCCGGTGAACATTGAGCTGATGCATGAGATGGGTATATGCGTGTACCTCGAAGGCGACTTTGAGGACTCGTTGCGCCAGATTCGCCGCTCCGATACCCGGCCCGATTTCCGCTCGCCCGAGCACGCTGCGCGCCTGTTTGAGCATCGCCGTCCGCTGTATCGCCAGGCCGCCGATATTACCCTTGATATTCGCAACAAGTCCTTCGAGGACGTTTCCTACCTTTGTGCCGAGATGCTTTTGGAGCGTGGACTGCTATGATTCGCCGTCAACTTATCAATTTCCAAAACCGCAGTGTCGATGTCCGCGTTGGATTGGGCGCGTTCGAGGAGCTGTCGCGCATGTTTGCCTCGGCCGTGGGCAAGCCTAAGCGCGCGATGGTGGTTTGGAACGACGCTACATCCGAGCGTTTTGGCGAGGTCATCGAGCATGCGCTGGTCGACGCTGGTTTTGCCGTGTCGCTGCTCGTCCTCGAGGTTTCTCCTGCCGGTGCTACGCTGGCCGATGCCGATACCGTCTTTGGCGCCCTGTCGGCTAACGGCATTACCTGCGACGATCTCGTTGTCGCTGTCGGTGACACGGCGACCTGCTCGGTCGTTTGTTGGTGTGCCAATCAGTGGTGCGGTCGCACCGAGTGCGCCTTGCTGCCGACGACGTTCGACGCCATGCTCACGGTTGCGACGACCATGAAGCCGCTTGTCGCCTCGTCGACGAATGCGCTTCCCGCTATCGCGTTCCGTCCCGAGCCGGGCTTGGTCGTGTGCGACCTCGACCTTGTTCGCGAGGCGGACCCCGAGGACCTCAAGCTCGGCTATGCGGTACTTGTTGGCACCATGCTTTCGAGCAGCAAGTCCCGCTGGAATCAGTTTACCGAGACCGTCCCCGAGATTCTCGCGGGCGAGGAGGTCGCGCTCGTCAATGCCGTTCAGTGGTCTCAGACTGCCCGTAAGGACGTACTGATGGCCACGAACCCGAGCGCCCGCCATGCGCTCGATTTTGGCAAGATGGGGGAGCGTACCCTGCGCGCCTGCCTGGGTAAAGCCGCGGCGCAGGTTCCTGCCTACCAGCTGCTGTCTGAGGGCATGCGCTTTGAGGCGCGCTTAGCACATGATGCCTGCGACTTTGATATCGATTACGTCTTTGAGGTCGATGACTGCCTGGAGGACTTTGGTATCGAGGAGCTTGCCTTCGATCTGGAGCCTGCCTCATATATCGAGGAGTTCCGCAGGCAGCAGTTTGACCGCTCGAACCGTAGTATGTTGCCGCTGCCCGCGGCACTCGGCGCCATTCGTCTAACGAGCGTTGAGGACGAGGTCCTCGACCGCCATGCTCACGCCTACTTGGCTTCTCGCAAAGAACTTCTCTAGGATTTATTGACATACATCGTCTTTCGTATCATGTTGAGGGGCGGGTTTCCAATCGGTTGCGAATCGCGCGCGATTCCGTCGTTCGGTTGAGACCCGTTCCGTCTTTATAGAGACAACAAGAAAGGAATCTGCATGTCAGAGTTTGCTGCCGGTCCTGCCGGTCGTATCGAGCGTGTCCGTGCCCTGATGGTTGAGCGTGGCTACGACGCTATCGTGGTGCGCGACGAGGCCAACCTTCGTTGGCTTACGGGCGTCAAGGGCGTCTTCGATTACACCTTCGAGTTCCCGCATGCTGCGTTTATTACGGCCGACCAGTGCCTGTTCCATACCGACTCGCGCTATCTCAACAGCTTTGAGGAGAACACGCCCGCCGGCAGCCCCTGGGTCTACGACATGGACGAGGGCACCATCCCCGGTTGGGTCGCCGGCAAGATCGCGGCCAACAAGTGCCGCGTCTGCGCTGTCGAGGAAGACATGCAGATCAATTTCTACCAGGGTATTCAGCGTGGCCTGGAGGACCGCTCCGTTGCCTGCATGCTGTCGCTGATGCATGACGACATCCGTAAGATGCGCGCCATCAAGGACGCCGAGGAGATCGAGCTCATGCGCCACGCGCAGTCGATCACCGACGCCGCCTTCCAGCACATGCTCGGCTATATTAAGCCCGGTATGACCGAGAAGCAGGTTCGCAACGAGCTCGAGAACTTTATGTTCGCCAACGGTGCCGACAGCCTGGCCTTTGGCTCCATCGTGGCGAGCGGCCCCAATACCGCCAACCCGCATGCCGTTCCGAGCGACCGCGTGATCGAGAAGGGCGACTTCGTCCTCATGGATTACGGCGCGGGCTACTGCGATTATCGTTCTGACATGACGCGCACCGTCGTGATGGGCGAGCCTACCCAGGAGCAGCTCGACCTGTACGCGCTCGTGCGCCGTACGCACGAGGAGTGCGTTGCCGCCATTCATCCGGGCGTCGAGGGCAACGACATTTTCAAGCTTTCCAAGAAGATCATTGGCGATGCCGGCTATGGCGATTACTACAACCATGGTCTGGGCCATGGCGTGGGCATTGACATCCACGAGCTGCCTAACTTCAACCGCAGCAAGAACATCATCGAGGTCGGCTCGGTTATCACCATGGAGCCCGGCGTGTACCTGCCCGGTGTGGGCGGCGTGCGCCTGGAGGACTACGGCGTGGTCACCGAGAACGGCTACGAGCCCTTCACCAAGACGCCGCATGACCTTCACGTCATCGATTGCTAGTCTACTTCGGTAGATAGTTTGGGGCGGGGCCTCCGGAGCAATTCGGACGCCCCGCGTTCTCTTTTTATGCGCTCGCTGCAGGCGCCGTCTGCAAGTGTATAATTTCGCTCGTATGTAATTTGGACGCTTGTGCGTTCTGCCCATAACAAGAAAGGTCGCTATGCCTACCATTTCTACCGCCGACTTCAAGAACGGCCTCGGTCTCCGCATTAAGGACAAGGTCTACACCATCGTCGAGTTCCAGCATGTCAAGCCGGGCAAGGGCGGCGCGTTTGTGCGCTACAAGACCCGCGACATCAAGAGCGGCCGCGTCGTCGAGAACACCTGCAACGCCGGCACCAAGTTCGAGAGCGTCATGCTCACCACCCGTGAGTTCCAGTACCTCTACAACGATGGCACCGACTACATCTTCATGGACAACGAATCCTATGAGCAGGTTCCCGTTCCCGAGGACATGGTGGGCGAGAACTCCAAGTGGCTGCGCGAGAACGACATCTGCCAGCTGCTCTTCGCCGACGATGAGCTCATGGGCGTGACTCCGCCGATGTTCATCGAGACCACCATCGTCCAGACCGACCCGGGCTTTAAGGGCGACACCGTCCAGGGTTCCACCAAGCCGGCCACGATCGACACCGGCGCTGTCATCCAGGTCCCCATGTACCTCAACGAGGGCGAGGTCATCAAGGTTGACACCCGCGACGGCAAGTTCGTCTCCCGCGTCTAGCAACCAACTCTTCTAGGAGGACTCATGCCCCAGGAAATCAAGATTGACGGCATCGGCATTTCGCCCGATGTTCTGACCGCCATCGTCTCGCGCGCCGTGTCCGATGTCGAGGGCATCGCCTCCGTTGGCGTCAAGGACCTTGCCACCAACCTTGTCTCCATGATGCTCTCGTCCAAGGCCCCGGCTTCCGAGCCGGCGGTCGAGACCGAGGTCGTCGGCGACAAGCTCGCACTCACCGTGCGCGTTGTGGTGTTCTTTGGCTATCCGTTCAAGAAACTCGCCGAGGCCGTTCGCGCTGCCGTGGTCGCTGCCATCGATGCCCAGGTGGGCGTTGAGGTCGAGCGCGTTGACGTTTGCATCGACGGCCTCGTTTTCCCCAAGGAGTAACCTTTGAGCCTTAAGGTTTATCGCGGGCGTACGCTTGCCCGCAGTCAGGCGCTGCAGTTGCTGTTCCAGGCCGAGGCCACGGACAGTCCGCTCGAGCGCGTCCTCGAGGGCGATTTCCTGATCTCGAAGGGCCCCCTCGACCCCTATGCGCTGGAGCTGTGCCGCGGTGCCTACGAGCATATCGATCGCATCGACTGTGCCCTGCGCGCCGTCGCCAAGAACTGGGATCTTATGCGCATGCCCGGCGCCGACCGCAATCTGCTGCGTATCGCCGTCTACGAGATGCGCTTCCTCACCGACGAAGAGGTCTCGGACGCTATCGTGATCAACGAGGCCGTCGAACTTGCCAAGGCCTATGGCACCGACCAGTCCGCGTCGTTCGTCAACGGCGTGCTGGGCAAGATCGCGCGCAGCGAGGAGTTGCCGGGCGAGGACCTGTACCAGGAACTGCTGGCCGAGGATCGCGCTCGCGAGGAGGCCCAGGCTGCTGAGGCTGCCGCCAAGGTCGCCGCCGCTCAGGCTACCGCCGGTGTACTTGCCGAGGATGTGGACGCTGCTGAGGCCGTCGAGTCCGACTCCGTCGAGGAGTAGCCATGCCAGAGGGTTCTGTCCGCAACTTTGACGAGATCTCGGACCGTCTGGACCAGATCATCGCTACCGTTCGCTCCAAG
The DNA here is from genome assembly GCA_900544755.1 of uncultured Collinsella sp. Classification (GTDB taxonomy): domain Bacteria; phylum Actinomycetota; class Coriobacteriia; order Coriobacteriales; family Coriobacteriaceae; genus Collinsella. Next base: position 8,912 of record UQWQ01000059.1, read on the forward strand.
GATACGTCCTTGGAGCGTTCACTCGATCTGTTTGACGAAGCGATTGAGCTGGGCTCCCGCGCGGTCGATATGGTCGACAAGTTTGAGCTGACGCCGCGTGAGGCCGATAAGCTCGAGCAGGAATACGATGAGGATGCGGCAAACGAATCCCAGGATAGCTAGCCGCATCTCCGGATACGAATGGTTGATGGCATTCATGAAACGCGTGCGTCTTGATGACGAACTGATTTCACAGGGCATCTGCGCCGATCGCGCGGATGCCCTTCGCACTCTTATGGCCGGCTTGGTTTCGAGCGGCGGTGAGCGTTTGACCTCTCCGGGGCTCAAGGTGACGCCGGGCCTGCCGCTGCACGTTAAGGGGCGCATTCCGTACGTTGGGCGCGGCGGCCTTAAGCTTGAGGGTGCGCTCGATGCGTTTTGTATCGACCCCACGGGCCTTGCCTGCCTGGACGTAGGCTGCTCTACCGGCGGCTTTACCGATTGCCTGCTCAAGCGCGGAGCTGCGACCGTTGTCTCGGTGGACGTTGGTCGTGCACAGTTCGATTGGTCGTTGCGTCAGGACGATCGCGTGACGCTGCATGAGCGCACCAACGTGACGCAGCTGCCTGAGCTTGGCTATGCCGGCGCCATCGACCTGGCTGTTTGTGATGTCTCGTTTACCAGCATCGCGAACATTATCGATGCGGTGCTGGCGTGCCTGAAGCCTTCGGGTTCGTTCTGCACGCTCGTAAAGCCCCAGTTTGAGGCGCCGGCTGCGCTGGTGGGCGAGCGCGGTATCGTGACCGACCCCGCCGTCCGCCGCGATACGCTCGTGGCGGCGATTGAGCTTTTTGCCGCCAAGGGCCTGTTTCCGCTTGACGTGTGCGTGTCGCCCATCCATGGCGCTAAGGGCAACGTTGAGTTTTTCCTGTACGGCACAAGGTTTGCCCCTGGTGAACGCACCGACGATGAGCTGCAATCCCAGGTATCGGCTTTGAGCGAGAAAGCTGCAACGCTATGAAGGTCTTTCTGGTTCCCAATTACTACAAGCAAGAGGCGGTCGAGAGCGGCCTGATGCTCGAGCTTTGGCTTTCGCGCCAGGGCTACGAGGTCGCATGGGCTGCCGACCAGCGATCGAAGATTCAAAGCACGCCTGATATTGATGGCTCAGATCTGGTCATTACGCTCGGCGGCGATGGTACGTTGCTGCGCGCTGCCCGCATCCTCAACCATCGCGAGATTCCTATCCTTGGTCTTTCCTATGGTCACCTGGGCTTTTTAACTGCTGCGAGCCCCGAGGAGCGCGACATTCTGCAGGTCGTGAGCGATGCTCTGTCCGGTGAGCTGCACGTGAGCCGCCGCGCCACCATCGCCGCGGATATCGTGTCCGTGCGCGACGATGGCACGAAGGATGTCGTGCGCACGTTTGCCCTCAACGATATGGCACTTACGCGCGGCCCCCTGTCCGATATGGTTGAGTTTGACATCACGGTGTCCGGCCATCATATCGATCGCCTGCGCGGCGACGGTGTCGTCGTTTCGACGGCGACCGGCTCCACCGGCTATGCGCTTTCCGCCGGCGGTCCCATTGTCAGCCCCGATTACACGGGTATGGTCTGTGTGCCCATCGCCCCGCATACCATTCAGGCTCGCGCTTTTTTGACCTCGCCGAGTGATGTCGTCGAGATCTTTATGTCTGATGACCGTCCGAGTGTTCCGGCGATCGCTATCGATGGACAGTTTATTACCTGCGATGGCACCGTTGAGAGCGTGGCGGTGCGTCGCGGTCCCGGAGATGTGCTGCTTCTCGATTACGGTCCCGAGAGCTTCTATAACTCCGTGAGCCGCGTGTTCTACGGAGTGCGTCATGATCGATGAGCTGCAGGTTTCCAACATTGCACTCATTCGCGAGGCGACGCTGGTGCCGAGTGCGGGCCTAACGGTTTTGACTGGCGAGACCGGTGCCGGCAAGACCGCGCTGCTCTCGGCGCTCAAGCTCATTTTGGGCGAGCGTGCAGATTCGTCGACCGTGCGCGAGGGAGAGGCGCTGGCGAGCGTCGAGGCACGCTTGTTCGACGGCCCGCACGACACGGAGGGCTTTACCGTGCAGCGCAGCCTTTCTGCCGAGGGTCGCAGCCGCGTCAAGATTGACGGCCGCATCGCCAGCGTGCGCGAGCTTTCCGAGCGCGTCGGCGTGATGATGGATCTGTGCGGCCAGCATGAACATCAGCGTCTGCTCGATCCGGCGCATCATGTTGCCATGGTTGATGCCTGGGCTGGTCGCTCTGCGCTCGAGGCGCTCGACCGTTACCGTGCCTGCTTCAAGGCGTCGCGTGCGGCTGCCAAGGAGGTCCGTCGCGTAGAGGAGGCGTCGCGTGCGCAGGGGAGTCGCGTCGAGGAGGCGCGCTTCGCCCTGGAGCGTATCGCCGAGGTCGACCCCAAGCCGGGTGAGTATGAGGAACTCGAGGAACTGCTGCCGCGCTCCGAACATGCCGAGGTACTGGTTGCCACAGCTAACGATGCCCATGCATCGCTTGCCGCCGAAGGTGGAGCGCTCGATGCCGTGAACAGCGCCGTGGCAGAGCTTTCCCGTATGGCTACCGTCGATCGCAAACTGGGCGACATTGCCGATGCGCTTTCGGATGCCTGCATCTCCCTTGAGGATAGCGCGAACGAGCTTCGTGCCTATCGCGATGGCGTCGCCTTCGACCCGCGCGAGCTCGCTCGCATGCGTGAGCGGTATTCCGATCTCAAGGGCCTGTTGCGTCAGTGGGGTCCCACCATGGACGATGTTTTTGCCATGCGCGATCGCTCGCAAGAGCTGATGTCCCTGGTCGATGATGGCGATGAACAGATCAAAAAGGCGCGTGAGGCACTCGGGAGCGCCGAGCGCGAGCTGTTCGCTGCCGCCAAGGCACTCAAGCGTGCGCGTAATACCGCTGCTCCGCGTTTTTGTCACGAGGTTGGCCGCCAAATGGCGCGCCTGGAGATGGGCGGCGCCGAGCTCGTTTGGGAGTCGCGTGATCTTCCGCGCGCCGAGTGGACGCCGGCGGGTCCTTCAAGCTACGAGCTTTTGTATCGCAGCGGTGTCGGCTTGACGCCGCGTCCCCTGCGCCGCATTGCCTCGGGCGGCGAGCTCAGCCGCGTCATGCTGGCGAGCAAGGTGGTCTTGGGTAATGCTGACGGCGTCGACACACTGGTATTTGACGAGGTCGATGCCGGTGTCGGCGGCTCCACGGCTCGTGCTCTTGCTGGTGTGCTGGCCGATCTTGCCGCTACGCATCAAGTGATTGTCGTAACCCACTTGGCGCAAGTCGCCGTCATGGCCGACAAGCATTATGTTGTCAGCAAGGAGCCGGGCGATGTTCCCCAGACGCATTTGGACGAGGTAACCGGCGAAGCGCGTACCGCCGAGATTGCCCGCATGTTGAGCGGCGATCAGTCCGAGGCAAGCTTGGCCCACGCAAAGCAGATGCTCGAAGAAGTTCGAGGCTAGGTCGTATCAGCGGTGTTGGTGGGACAAAATAGACTGAAATTTTTTGTCCCACTACGCGTTTTACTCAACGACCTTGTCCGGCTGGATGAGCTCCTCGTAGTAGCTGATATGTTCGCGAGCGTCTTCAATCTCGGGCAGCAGGAAGTTGTAGATAACTTCGATGATCATCGTGGCGCTGATCTTGGAGAACGCAAAGTCGCCCGTCGTCAGCAGCGCTTCGTGGTTGACGGTATTAAAAGTGTAGTCTGCCAGGCGCGCGAGCGGGGATTTGCTGTCGCTGCTGATGACGACTACGGTTGCGCCGCAGTCGCGAGCCGCTTTTGCCATGCGATTCAAACGGCGCGATTTGCCGGAGTTTGAGATGAGCACGATGACGTCGCCGGGGCGTAGCGTGAGTGCAAACCCGATCGAGGTCTCGCTGATGGTGCTCGCCATGCAGCGAAGGCCCAGCTGCGAAAACTTAAATGTCGCATCGAGCGCGACCGCGTTCGTATTGCCCACAGCCGCAAACTCAATAACCCCTGCATGCTTAAGGGCATGCACAACAGCCGCCAACGTATCGTGGTCGATCCCGTCGATGGTCGCATTAAGCTCGCTCACCTTGGCAGCCAGGATGTTCTTAAGGCTCTGCTCCATATTGTCGAGCGAGACTTCGTCAGTCAGGCCCTCGTTGCGCTGGCTTTCCAAATCCCTCGCCAACGAAAACTGAAAGCTGCGGAAGCTGCCAAAGCCAAGCTTGCGGCAGAAGCGCGAAACGGTCGCCTCGGACGTGGTGGCGGCGCGCGAGAGCTGAGCCGCCGTGAGGCGTGGCGCCTCGGACTGGTGCTCCAATATATAGTCGACAATGCGCTGCTCGGACTCGCTGTATCCCTGATGGGTACTAATGAGGGAAAGTGCGCTCTTGCTACTATCGGTCATGGATGGCTCCTGGTTGGCATGAAAATCGGAATCGTTTTGTAATGTCATAGTATAGGGGGATTTTCAATAACAAGATACACCTTGCCGTTTCAAGTGTTGATGGTAAACTTTCACCTACCGTTTACGGTTATGAAAGAACCTTTCACCGGAGAATTGCGCCTTGTCTCTTCTCACGCGGACGGTAGGTTGGTATCTTTCAGTTGTGGAAAAGCGCGCAAGGACGCGCGTGTAGGGGAGCGCCTGCGGGCGCAAAACTTAAAAAGGAGGGACACATGGCTAAGTTTGACATCATCGCCGCCACCGGTTGCCCGACCGGCATCGCGCACACCTTCATGGCGAAGGAGGCGCTGGAGAAGGCAGCTGCCGAGCGAGGTCTGACCATTAAGGTCGAGACCCATGGCCAGGTCGGTGTCGAGAACGAGCTCACCAAGAGCGAGATCGCCGGTGCCAAGGCCGTCGTCGTCGCAGCCGATAAGGATGTCCAGGCTGAGCGTTTCGCCGGCAAGCCCATGGTTTCCGTTGGTGTTTCCAAGGCTCTGTCCGTTGAGGCCGCCGGTAAGCTGATTGACCGCGCGCTCGCCGCCAAGGGCGACAACACGGTTGCAGCCGCTGCCGATGTCGAGGACGAGGTCGAGGAGAAGGAGTCTATCGGCCACGTCATCTACAAGCACCTTATGAACGGCGTCAGCCATATGCTGGTCTTCGTCGTCGCCGGTGGTGTCCTGACCGCCGTCTCGTTCCTGTGGGGCATTACGTCCTTCGATTCGACGGCGTCTGACTACAACAGCTTTGCTGCGATGCTGAAGATCATCGGCGGCATCGCCATGAACCTCATGGTTCCGGTGCTTTCCGCCTACATCGCCGAATCCATCGGCAAGCGACCGGCGCTCGTCCCCGGTTTTGTTGCCGGTATGAT
>UQWQ01000060.1 GCA_900544755.1 uncultured Collinsella sp.
ATGCCGAAATGGCGCGAAGCACGCGGTTGACAAAACCATAGAGACACGTCCCAAAAAGACTGATTGGGAGCTGGGGCGTGTCGATGAGATAGTATTACGTGATGAAATTCGACAAACCGTGTGCTTCATCCGAGGGCTTTATGGAACAACACCAGCATTATCAGAGCCTGCAAGATCAGGCATACAACGCACTGCGCTCCAAGATCATCTATGCCGAGCTTAGGCCCGGCACGCGCCTTTCGGCGATTGGTTTGGAAAAGGAGACGGGGATCGGGCGCACGCCCATTCGCGAGTCCTTTGTGCGCCTGCGCGAGCAAGAGCTGGTGGAAACGCGTCCCAAGAGTGGTACCTACGTCTCTAAGATCAGCATGGAACACGCCGAGAATGCCTGTTTCTTGCGCGAGAAACTCGAAAGAAGCGTACTCATTAAATGCTGTTCGGCTGCCACGCCCGAGCAAAAGCATCGGCTCGAGCAGATTCTTGCCGAGTCCGAGTCGCTCGACCATAACGAGACGCGTCGCTTTTTCGATCTGGACAACCTGTTCCATGAGACGTGTTTTGAGATTGCTGGCCGCCATATGTTGTGGGATTGGATGAAGAGCGTCAACACGCATTTTGAGCGATACAACTGGTTGCGTATGGTGTCGCAGGATCTGGATTGGGAGCCGATTCGTCGACAACATCGTCGGATTCTCGAGGCCATTAAGAGGGGCGATACCGACACGGCGAGCTACCTGGCAGAGACGCACTTGCACCTGATGCCCGAGGAGCAGGGCCCGGTTATCGCCTTGCATCCCGACTATTTCGAGCTGTCCAAAGACTCGTCTATCTAGCCCATCACCGCATCTGCTCGAGACGCAAAAACGATGCTGCTCACCTACAGCGTTTTGCAAGCGAGATTTTTAAAAAAAATGCCTAAAATGGCTCAGGCTGCCGACAATTGGGAAACGGGGTGCGCTATGGCGCAGATGAGAATCAAGGACATTGCTGCCGAGGCGGGCGTGAGCCCGGCCACGGTCTCGCGCTATCTCAACAACCGCCCCGGGCAGATGACCGAGGAAACCCGTGCTCGCATCGCGGCGGTTATCGAGCGCACTGGCTATCGCCCACGTGCCGCCGCACGCAATCTACGCAGCTCACGCACCAACCTCATCGGCGTGATTCTGGCCGACATCACCAACCCGTTCTCCAGCGCCATGCTCGAAGGGCTTTCCGCCAGTGCCGCCGCGCGCGGCTGCTCGCTTATGACGGCCATTAGCGGCAATGACCCCGCCAAGGAAGCAGAGTCGCTCACTAGACTTATCGATGCCGGCGTGGACGGCCTGGTCGTCAACACCTGCGGCGGCAACGACGAGGCAATCGTCGCGGCAGCGGGACGCCTGCCCGTTGTGCTGCTCGACCGCGATGTCGCCGCCGGCGGTGTCGATCTGGTGACTTCTAACAACCGCGAGCTGGTTGCCGGCCTGGTAGACGCCTTGGCCGCTGCTGGCAGCGAGCGCCTGTGCCTGCTCACCGAGGCAAGCGATGACAGCCCCGTGCGTCGCGAGCGCGCCGAAGCCTTTGCCGACGAGCTTTCGCGCCGCGGCCTGGCCGGCGAGGTCGTCACCCTGGCCGACGGTGGTGCCACGGGTGTCAGCCGTCTGGACGGAGCTATCCGTGACTATGCGGGTAAAAAGCTCGGCCTCATTGCCGTCAACGGTCTGGTCTTCCTGCGCCTGACCGAGGCGCTGGCACAGTTGGGACCTTCGTTGCCGGCTGGCCTCAAGATTGCGACGTTTGACGATTACCCCTGGAACCACGTGCTCTTTGGCGGTGTGACCACGGCCGCGCAGGACACCCTCGCCATTGCCGAGCGCGTAGTCGAGCGCCTGTCCGAGCGCATCGATGTCGCCACCACCACGGTGGGCGAGGCCGCAAGGCTGGCTCCCAAGCGCATCGAGATCCCCGGTCACATCGAACACCGCGCCTCGACCTCGCGCTAGCCGCTCGTTCGCAACGGCCTGCTCAAGCACGTTTTTTGAGCGCTTGATACGCTTTAACCCTGCGGAAACATTTTTCTGCGATAGTATCTGCGATATAGACCAGGCGAAACCCGCCCGAAAGAAAGGGGAGCGACATGAACCAGCAGAACATCGATTACGTACTCCGCTCCGTAGAGCAACGTGACATCCGCTTTGTTCGTCTGTGGTTTGTCGACATTCTCGGCCGCCTCAAGAACTTTGCCATTAGCCCCGAGGACCTCGAGGTCGCTTTCGAGGAGGGAATTGGCTTTGACGGCTCCGCCATCGAGGGTTTTGCCACGCCCGAGGAAGCCGACATGCTGGCGTTTCCCGATGCTTCGACCTTCCAGATTTTGCCGTGGCGCCCGAGCCACAATGGCGTCGCCCGCGTGTTCTGCGACGTGTGCACTCCCGATCGCAAGCCGTTTGCCGGCGACCCGCGCGATGCCCTGCGTCGCATGTTCCGCAAGGCCGAGAAGGCTGGCTATCTGCTCAACGTGGGTGCCGAGCTGGAGTATTACTACTTCCCCGACGAGCATACCCCCGAGCCGCTTGACAACGTGGGCTACTTCGATCTTTCGGTGAGCGATGCCGCCCGCGACTTGCGTCGCAACACGGTCCTCACGCTCGAGAAGATGTCCGTGCCCGTGGAGTACACCTTCCACGCCGCCGGCCGCTCGCAACACGGCATGAGCCTGCGCCACGCCGAGGCCCTGAGTATGTCCGACGCCATCACTACGGCCAAACTCATCATTAAGCAGCAGGCCTACGAGAGCGGTTGCCACGCCTCCTTTATGCCCAAGCCGTTGGCGGGCGAGGATGGCAGTGCTATGTTCCTGTGCCAGTCGCTGTTCGACCACGACGGCAACAACGTCTTTTGGGGCGAGGACGACGAGAAGTATCACCTCTCCGAAATCGCCAAGCACTACATGGCCGGCATCTTGGCGCACGCGCGCGAGATCAGTGCCATCACCAACCCCACGGTCAACTCGTACAAGCGCATCACCACGGGTGGCGACTCCGTGCCGCAGTACGCCACGTGGGGCCTGCGCAACCGCGCGAGTATGGTCCGCATTCCGGTCTACAAGCCCGGCAAGCCGCTGTCCACGCGCATCGAGCTGCGCAGTCCCGACCCCATGGCCAACCCGTACCTGGTCAACGCCGTCACGCTGGCGGCTGGTCTGGACGGCATCGAGCGCAAGCTGGAACTCCCGCCCGAGGCCACGGCCGAGACGCTCAAGCTTACCGACCGTCAGATGGTCGAGGCCGGCTACGCGCCGCTGCCGCGCTCGCTCAAAGAGGCGCTCGATGTGTTTGAGGACTCGCAGTTTATGAAGGATGCCCTCGGCGAGCACATTCACAGCTTCTTCCTCAAAAAGAAGCGCGACGAGTGGCATAAGTTTGAGTCTACGATCACCGAGTGGGAGATCAAGCACTACTTGGCGAACTCCTAATCGCGCTGGCTTGTTCCAGTACGATTGAGCTCATTTCTTTGGAGGCCGATATGTCCGAAAAGAGTGCCCTGTTCATGGCGCGCACGACGCGCTTCCACGAGTTTGCCCGCAGCTTGACGACTACCCTGGGTGTCGAGGTGAGCCTGGCAACCCCTGATTCGCCAACTGCGGCGCACGACTTTGACCTGCTGATCCTCGATTCCGACGGCATCCGCAGCGACCGCATCGATCAGATTGCCAAGTGGCTTGACGATCGCGGCGGTGTCCCCATGTTGGTGATCGTCGACGATGAGGCGCTCGGTACCCTGCGCCTGCCGAATCACGCGCATGCCGACTTTGTGTGCCCCACGGCGACGCCCAACGAGCTTAAGGCTCGCGCGCAGCGCCTGATGGGCGAGGAGGAGACCGTCACCGCCGACGATGTGCTCAACATCGATAACCTCGAGATTAATCTGGCTACCTACCAGGTGACACTCGATAACGAGCCCATCGACCTGACGCTGATGGAGTACTCGCTGCTGAGCTTTTTGGCGACGCATCCCAATCGCGCCTACAGCCGCGAGGTGCTGCTGCACCGCGTGTGGGGCTTTGAGTACTGCGGCGGCACGCGCACCGTCGACGTGCACATCCGACGCATCCGCTCCAAGGTGGGCCCGCAGATCGCGGCACACATCACCACCGTCCGCGGCGTGGGCTATCTGTTTAAGGACTAGATTTCCACCACAAAGGGGACAGGCACCTTTGTGGTGGTTTTGACGCAGGTGCGGGTTCCTTTCGAGTTTGCAGCAGAACTTAAGCCTTCCTAAAAGATTGCGTTCTCGTACACGTACGCCCGCATATTGGGGTACAACTCAACGTGAACAATGATGGCCCGCCACGGTGTTTGGCGGGCCTTTGGTTATTTGACGAAAGGATCGCAGCTATGAGCGAGAACGATTCCCAGCGTCCCCAGGATGTTGGCAATGCCGGCGAGACTCAGCAGCAGCCGCGCGTGCAGGTGGAGTCGACGCCTGCCGACGGCAACAACATTCCCTACGTGCAGGCCTACGATACGCAGACCGGCAAGCCGCTGGGCGGCCAACAGGTCGTGAACAAGCACACGGTGGTCAAGACCAAGACCAAAAAGCTGCCGATCTTTATTACAGCGCTTGCCGGCTGCGCATGTGGTGCCCTGCTGGTCATTGCGCTCATCATGAGTGGCACGCTCGATATCGGTGGCGGCAAGAACGCCGTGACGGCGGGTGCTTCGGGTTCGTCGACGCAAAAGATTACGATTGATTCCGAGGACACCACGCTGGCCGAGGCCGTTTCTGCCAAGGCCCTGCCCTCCGTGGTTTCCATCACCGCCACTTCGAGCGGTAGCCAGAATGGCTCACTTTCGCAGTCCGCTGACGATCCGAATAACTCGGGCAGCGTCGGCTCGGGCGTTGTGCTCGATACCGAGGGCCACATCCTCACCAACAATCATGTGGTCGATGGTTACGACCAGTACGTGGTTACCATGGACGACGGCACCACGTACGAGGCCGAGTTCGTGGGCAACGATGCCTCGAGCGACCTCGCCGTCATTAAGCTCAAGGATGCCGATGCCTCCAAGCTCACGCCGATTGAGATCGGTGACTCCTCCAAGCTCAACGTGGGCGAGTGGGTTATGGCGATCGGCTCGCCGTTCGGCAACGAGCAGTCTGTCTCCACCGGTATCGTCTCGGCGCTCTACCGCTCCACGGCCATGAGCTCTACCAGCGGCAACACCATCTATGCCAACATGATCCAGACCGATGCCGCCATCAACCCGGGCAACTCCGGTGGCGCGCTCGTCAACGACAATGGCGAGCTCGTGGGTATCAACTCGCTCATCGAGAGCTACTCGGGCTCCAGCTCGGGCGTGGGTTTTGCCATTCCGGTTAATTACGCCAAGAACATTGCCGACCAGATCATCGACGGCAAGACGCCGGTGCATCCGTACATGGGCGCTACGCTTTCGAGCGTCAACGCGCTCAACGCCCGTACCAACAAGCTGAGCACCGATAGCGGCGCGTATGTGGCGAGCGTCGTTGAGGATGGTCCTGCCGCCAAGGCCGGCATTCAGGAGGGCGACGTCATCACCAAGCTGGGCGACGATGAGATTTCGAGCGCCGATGGCCTGATCATCGCGCTGCGCAGCCACGAGGTGGGCGAGAAGGTCGAGATCACGCTCATGCGCGGTAAGGACGAGAAGAAGGTCACGGTCGAGCTGGGCTCCGACGAGGAGCTGCAGAACCAGCAGCAGGACGACAGCGCGACCGACACCGGCAACGGCGGTATTACCGATGAGCAGCTGCGCCAGTACCTGGAGGAGTTGCTCGGTCAGCAGGGTCAGGGTCAAGGCTATGGCCAGGGTTTCTAACGAGCCGTATTGCACATATCGAGGCCAGGGGGCTGTCCCATCAACGTGGGACAGCCCTTTTTTTTTCTTATTGATCCGTTGGGGACGGAGGAAAACGGATCATTTAGAGCTGATAAGAGCATGGTTTAATCGCGCGACCCACCCCAGTCTGGCGGCTGCCGATTCGGTGCGGTTTGAGACCGCTATTCGGCCCCGTTGCGACCGGTGGTACTCTAGTGTCCGTTTGAAATCGAGCGAAGGAGTGCCGCTATGGAGCAATCGAGCCTGTTTGGTGACGGCGTGGACATCGATACCGAAACGCCCACGACCGCGAAAGCCACCGCACCGACCGATGCCCGTGCCCAGGCGGCAGCGCGCGCGGCCGAGCTGCGCCACGAGCTCGACTACCATGCCTATCGCTACTACATGCTCGACGCGCCCGAGATCACGGACGCCGCCTTCGACAAAATGCTCGTTGAGCTGCAGGAAATCGAGGCCACCTACCCCGACCTGGTGACGCCCGACAGTTATACCCAGCGCGTGGGCGGCTACGTGAGCGAGCAGTTTACGCCGGTCACGCACATGGCACGCATGTATTCCATGGATGATGCCATGGACCTGGACGAGCTCGACGCTTGGCTCCAGCGCACCGAGGATGCGCTCGGTGCCGGTAGCGTTACCTATACCTGCGAGCTTAAGATCGACGGTCTGGGCGTGGCGCTTATCTACCAAAACGGCACCTTTGTGCGCGCCGCCACGCGCGGTGACGGCACAACGGGCGAGGACGTGTCGCTCAACGTGCGTACCATCAAGGATGTGCCCATGCACCTGTCCGAGCCGGCGCTCGCCCACATGGGTGCCGACCGCGAGCGTACCATCGAAGTACGCGGCGAGGTCTATATGCCCAAAGGCAGCTTTGTTCGTCTGAATGAAGAGGCCGATGCCGAGGGCCGCGACCCCTTCGCCAACCCGCGCAACGCCGCCGCCGGATCGTTGCGCCAGAAGGATCCCAAGGTCACGGCACGTCGCGACTTGGCCACCTTTATCTATGCCATTGCCGATACCGATCCGCTGCACGTCCACAGCCAGCGCGAGTTTCTGGACTGGCTGCGTAGCGCTGGCTTTAGCGTCAACCCCAACGTGGCTCGTTGCGCCACGCCGTCCGAGGTCCACGAGTTCTGTGCCCAGGCGCTCGAGCACCGCGGCGACCTGGATTACGACATCGACGGCGTGGTCGTAAAGGTCGACAGCTTCCAGCAGCAGCTCGACCTGGGCTTTACCGCTCGCGCACCGCGCTGGGCCATCGCCTTTAAGTTCCCGCCCGAGGAAAAGCAGACCGTCCTGCGCGAAATTCGCATCCAGGTGGGCCGCACTGGTGTGCTCACGCCGGTCGCCGAGTTCGACCCGGTGACGGTCGCCGGCTCCACCATCGCGCGCGCCACGCTGCACAACATTGACGAGATCCGCCGCAAAAACGTGCGCGAGGGCGACACTATCATCGTGCACAAGGCGGGCGACGTGATTCCCGAGGTCGTGGGCCCCGTGCTCGACAAGCGCCCGGCCGACAGCGTTGACTGGCAGATGCCCGAGGTCTGCCCCGTGTGCGGCAGCCCCGTGGTTCACGAGGATGGCGAGGTTGCCTACCGCTGCGTGTCCATCGACTGCCCCGCACAGCTCAAGGAGCGTTTGCTCCACTGGGTGAGCCGCGGCTGCATGGACGTGGACGGCCTGGGCGACGAAATCGTCGACAAGATGATCGCTGCCGGCCTGATCCACGATGTCGCGGACTTCTACCAGCTCACGGTCGACGACATCGCAGGCCTGGACACGGGGCGCACCTATGCCAGCTCCAATAGCAAAAAAGGCGTCAAGAAGGGTGACCCCATTCCGGTGGGCCTCAAGACGGCCGAGAAAATCGTCGCCGAGCTCAACAAGTCCAAGAGCCAGCCGCTCGGTCGCGTGCTGTTTGCCCTGGGCATCCGCCACGTGGGCAAGAGCGTGGGCGAGGTCATCGCCGAGCGATTCCTGTCATTTGACAAGCTCATCTTGGCGAGCGAAGAGGACATCGCCGAGTGCGATGGCATCGGTCCCAAGATTGCGGCGAGCGTCAAGCAGTTCCTGGCCGTGCCCGAGAACCTTGCCGTGCTGGAGCGCCTACGCCAGGCGGGCCTGTCGCTCGAGGTTGACTTGGGCGCCGCACACGCGCAAGCCGCGGCCGATGCAGGCGTGGCCGGCGAGCTCGCCGACGCTCAACCGCTCGCGGGTCTGACCTTTGTGCTCACGGGCACGCTCGTCAACCGCACGCGCGACGAGGCGGGCGCGGCGCTCAAGGTGCTCGGCGCCAAGGTCTCGGGCAGTGTTTCAAAGAAGACGAGCTATCTGGTCGCCGGCCCCAAAGCGGGCTCCAAGCTCACCAAGGCCGAGCAGCTGGGTGTGCCCGTGTTGGATGAGGACACACTCGAGCAGATCTTGGCTACTGGTCAGGTGCCCCAGGCTTAGCGCATCGATAACCAAATTGAAGATCCGCCCGGAAAGCATGATGCCTTCCGGGCGGTTTTTACTTTACTGGGGCAACGGGCACCGTGATCTGCGTTACGTAGGTCGCGGGGTCGTCGCTGATGATGTCGTCGATGAGGGCGATCTCGCGTCGCCCCGCTACGCTGCCAATTTGTCAAAAGCTCCGCGGCGGTTGAGCACGGTAAACGCGACAACACAAATGACCGCCGACAGAATCGACCCGCACGGCGAGGCGATGCCCATGGGAAACAGCGTGTCGGAATAGGCATTCGACAGCAGCCACGCACCGGGCACGCGAATGAGCGCCACGGCCAGCACGTTGTGCGCAAAGCCGATGTAGCTCTTGCCGTATGCAGCGAAAAAGCCGCTAAAGCAAATGTGGATGCCGGCAAAGATCGCGTCGAAAATATAGCTGCGCATATAGCCGGTGCCGGCGGCGACCACCGCGGGGTCCTTGGCAAAAAAGCCGATAAACGCCGGCGCCACCAGCCACATCAGCACCGTGATCAGGCAGCCGTACACCACCGAGATGGTCATGGCGTCCCTGAGTACCTGACGCGCGCGGTCGCCCTTGCCCGCACCGGCGTTTTGCGCCGTGAGCGCGCTGACGGTAGCGCCCATGGAACTCGGCACGATAAACAAAAAGCTGATCATCTTCTCGACTAGGCCCACGGCGGCGGCGTCGACCAGGCCGCGGTGGTTGGCGATGACGGTGATGAACATAAATGCCACCTGGATGCAGCCGTCCTGCACGGCCACGGGCACGCCGATCTTAAGAATGCTGCCGAGCACCTCGGGCTGGGGGCGCAGGTCGCTGCGCTTAACGTGGATGTTTGTGCGACGGCTCTTGAGCCACACGAGCGCGAGAGCCACGCTCGCCGTCTGCGCGATGACTGTGCCGAGTGCCGCGCCTACGGGGCCGAGCCCCATGTGGCCGATAAACAGAAAGTCGAGCGCGATGTTGATGATGCACGCCACGCCAATCACGTACATGGGCGAGCGCGAATCGCCTAGGCCGCGAAAGATGGCCGAGAGGATGTTGTACGCGGCGATAAAGGGAATGCCCATAAAGCAGATACGCAGGTAGGCGGCGGTTCCTTCGACCGCTTCGGCCGGCGTGCCAATGAGTGCCACAATCTGCGGACACAGTGCGAGCAGGACAGCGGCCAGCACCACCGAGACACCCATAAAGAGCGTGATGGTGTTGCCGATGGCGGTCTCGGCGCGGTCAAACCGACGCGAACCCACGGCGTGGCCGACGATAACCGTCGTTCCCATGGCCAGGCCCACGAGCGTTACGGTAATGATATAGAGCGTCTGCGCGCCATTGCCCACGGCGGTGATGCCGGCGGCGCCGCTAAACTGCCCCATCATGTACAGGTCGGCCATGCCGTAGAGCATCTGCAAAAAGTACGAGAGCATATAGGGCAGGGCAAAGACCGCGATGGTCTTGAGGACATTGCCGCGTGTGAGGTCGTGTTCCATGGGCGGGGCTTTCTGGCTGGGTTCGTTTTGCTACCAGTGTAGTGAAAACCCTACAACGATTGTAGAGTCAAGGTTTATGTTGGCAGCGGGGCGAAAAAGTCACGCTCCAAGCACGATGCTTTGACCCTCCGTGCCTCTCACCTCGCCTCAAACCATCACAACATTCGACGTTTTTTGCCAAAAACGGGAAAAGCATCGAATGTTGCGATGGTTTTTCTGCCACTCGATCGGGCGGAATCGCTTTCTTGCGCACGAAGGTGTGCGGACCCGTGGGCAGGGGAATAAGGTTGGTTATCCGACTCCATTGGAGGGCTCATGGACCTGCCGATCGTCCTGTCCCATAAGACTGCCTGGCTGTACCACAACGTGGCGCGCCCGTCCGAGCCGCTCTCGCGAGCAAGCAGCCTATACGATGAGGACTCGCTTGCTAACGAGGCGGAGCCGACCGCGAGCCTGCCCAAATTGGGACTCGATGCCAAGGGGCTGAGGGCTTCAACGGCAGTTGGGATCGTTACCGACTATCTGGTTTCGCTTGGTATTCCACGAGAAGAGCTCGATCATATCGACACGCTCGTCAACTTCGATTTTGAGCGCTCGACGCCGGCTGGATTTAGGTGCCACGTGTTTGGGGCGCCGGTACCTCCAGGTCATCTTATCGAGGTGGCAGAGGGCCTTCTGGTGGTTGATGAGGCCATGTGCTTTGTCCAGGCGGGTTCGTGGATGAGTGAGCCCGAGCAGCTGGAATATGGCTACGAAATCTGTGCCCGATACCATTTGAATCATCTGTCGACAGGCGATTATATCGAGATGGGGCAGAGGTAAACCGTTGCCGACTTGATTGCCTATTGCAATGAGAACCGATCTCGTCAGGGGGCCATACGCGCGGCCGCCGTGCTCAAGCGCGTGCACGATGGCGCGCGGTCGCCCATGGAGACGGCCACCGCAATCATGGTCGTAGCAAAACGTTCCCAGGGCGGGCTGGGATACGCCAAGATCGAGCTCAACCATCGGGTCGATGTTCCCAGCGAGTTCAAGTATCTCGCTAAGGCCGGGTATTTCGAGATTGACGTATATGCGCCTGCGAGCGGTACGGGAATTGAATACAACGGTTCGGACCATCTTGATAAACAGCGCAGCGCGTCGGATGCGGAGCGTATGACCGTGCTGAGCGCGCTGGGCTTTAGGATGATCGTCCTCACCGGGACTCAGTTTGCCCACCAGCTGCAATTGCACCGGGCGATGAACGCCATCGCGCTTGCGATAGGCCTTAAGTGCGACCGAAGCGAAGCGTTCCAAAAGCGGCAGAACGACCTGCGAGAATTCGTGATTCGGCACTGGGACGGCGGCCTTTAGGGGCGTTCTGGCCCTTCTACGGGGTGCTGTGGGCAGGCAGACCATCACAACATTCGACGTTTTTCGCCAAAATCGGAAAAAGTATCGAATGTTGTGATGGTCTGTGTTGAGGATGGGCTTGGAAAGTCCGTTTTGCTCAAAGCAACCTGTCCTGTCGTACGGGTGTCGGCATGATTCTTCCGTGGGGTATTATGTTTTTCGAAGAATAAAACGCCGCGTGAGGGGAGGGCTGCGTGGACGGGCGCGTGCAACATGACGGCTTTGGCCGCGATATCAACTACCTGCGCATTGCCGTTACCGACAAGTGCAATTTCCGCTGCATTTACTGCATGCCGGCCGATGGCGTGGCGCCCCGTGCACACGACGAGCTACTCAGCGCCGAGGAAATCGCCCGCTTTGTGCGCCTGGTGGCGGGGGAGGGCATTCGCCGCGTGCGCCTGACGGGCGGCGAGCCGCTGGTCAGCCGCCGTATCATCCCGCTTATTCGCGACATCCGCGCGATCCCGCAGATCGAGGACATCTCGCTTACCACCAATGGCGCCCTGCTGCCCAAGCTGGCACCGCAGCTCAAAGATGCCGGGCTTAACCGCGTCAACATCTCGCTCGACACACTCAATCCTATGCTGTTTGGAAAGATTACGCGCCTGGGTCGGCTCGAGCAGACCATGGCTGGCATCGACGCGGCGCTGGCTTGGGGCTTTGAGCCCGTTAAGGTCAACTGCGTTGTGGTGCGCCGGCTCAACCAAGATGTGGCGGCCCTCGCGCGGCTCACGCTCGACCGTCCCATCCACCTGCGCTTTATCGAATACATGCCCATTGGCGACGAACACACGAGCTCGCATTGCGCTGTGGACCCGCATGCGCCCGCGCTCAACCCCGAGCTGTGGGACGCGAGCGATACCGTGCCGAGCGATGAGCTGCGGGCTCGCATCAACGCCGGGGCCACCGCGGCGGGACTGGGCGAGCTCGAGCCGCTCGACATCAACGACGCTCCTGCCGGCGCGGGCCCTGCGCGCTATTGGCACTTTCCGGGCGCGGCGGGAACGGTTGGCTTCATTAGCGCCATGTCCAACCATTTTTGCGCGAACTGCAACCGTCTGCGCCTAACGGCCGATGGCAACGTGCGTCCGTGCCTGTTCAGCGATGCCGAGTATTCGGTGCGTGAGGCGCTGCGCCGTGGTGATGATATGCAGGTACTTTCGATTTGGCGCGATGCTGTGGCCCACAAACCGCAGGAACACGCGATAATTGAGGGCACGCAACGATTTATGTCCCAAATCGGAGGATGATCATATGGCCAAGAGCAGGTACGCCGATGCCACCAAGGCCGCTCGCAGGGCCGCGATGTCTGCCCACAAAGTCACGGCTGCGGCGAATGCTGGCGATGCCGACGCGTCCGCGCGGCCGACTGTCAGCGCTGCCACCGACACCGCCCGTGACGCCCGTCGCGACGAGCTGACGCACGTGGATGCCAAGGGCGAGGTGCGTATGGTGGACGTGTCCGACAAGGCCGAGACCCATCGCATTGCCATCGCCGAGGGCACTATCCTTATGCATCCCGAGACGCAGGCCATGGTGCTGCAGGATCGCGCCAAAAAGGGCGATGTGCTTGCCTGCGCGCGCGTGGCAGGCATCATGGCCATCAAACGCACGAGCGACATCATTCCCATGTGCCATCCGCTGCTCATTACCAAGAGCAAGTGCGACATTGCGCCCATCGCTGCGGCGAGGACGCCTGTCGAGGACGTGCCCGAGGGCTGGGCGCCGGCGCGCGCGGACGGGCAGGCTGGCTTTCACGTGCTGGTTACGGCCGGCGTGACGGGCAAGACGGGTATTGAGATGGAGGCGTTGACTGGCGCGAGTGCCGCGTGTCTGACCATCTATGACATGTGCAAG
>UQWQ01000061.1 GCA_900544755.1 uncultured Collinsella sp.
GTTCGCCGCTGACGAGCTGTGAAGGCTTGAGGGCATCAAGGGTAGGCACAGTCGGTTTATTGAATATCTTCATGCTGTTTTCCTTATGCGAGGAGTTCATATATTTCTTGGAGGTCGGTCAGGGAACTGACGTGCCACCATGCGCCGGAATGTTCCCGCCAGTCCTTGGTGAATTTGGCATCATAGCGGGACTTGAGGAGATCCTTCATCCGGTAGAGCGTTCCTCCGAACCCTGCGGAATCCTGAAAAAACCAACGGGAAAAAGGTTCGTGCGTTACGCCCCGTATTCCCTTGAATCCTGGGATGTAGGTTTCTTCGCGGTTCACCCTTATGGAGATGCCGAGAGCCGAGAATTTGGCGGCTATGTCTGCTGGAACCTCTTTATACCGCGGGTCTTCTCTGAGTTTTTCGTTTGCGGCCCTCTCTGCTTCACGCTGCTCTTCCGCCGCCTCCTGTTGAGCCCTTTCCTGTGTGCCTCTGAAAAAGTCTTTAAAGACTCGTTCGATATCACGCGCGTTATCGTATATCTCGCATATTGGATCAAGGACACGTCTGGTGATGCTATAGGTTTGTTCCCTGAAGGCCCGCGCGATGGACGTTGCCGTGTCGAGCTTATTGTCTTTTTTGTATTCTTCCCAGAGAATGGAACATTTTTCAAGGATTTCCGCATCAGTTCCGCGTTGTCCGTATTCTTGAGCGAGTTCTTGGTAGTTCTCCCCGAAAAGCCCTTCAAGGAGTGTGCAGAATGGGCTTTTCCCGGATCGTACCCGCTCAAGGTAGCATGTCAGGACAGCCTTCTTGAAGGATTCGTTTTCAGGCTCAGGCCAGACGGGTACGGCCCCTTCAGGCGGCACGGCGGAGTAAGCCCCTTCCCAGACTACATCCAGCTCCCCGCCGATGCGGATGACGGCACCGGCACTCCACCGGATACGTATTTCGTTGATGTGGTTGAGGTTGTATTTCGAAGGACTTTTGGGGCTTTCCACTTGGCTGATAAATCCGTCGCTCACCCCGATTCCGTAGGCTAAAGTCGCTTGTGAAACACGTTGAGCCATCCGCTCTTTGCGGACAGCTGCACTGACGTATTTATCGAACGCGCTTTTCGGTTTCACAAACATCTGTTTAGATGTTGTAAAACTAAAAAAGATGCCAGAGTGAAAGTTTAGTTATAACTTAAATTTTCTTATGTATAGGTAGATGTTTTGTCTCTTTTATCGGATTTATGGACATTTTGTGTTTCGTTCGCCCCAGCCCCCCCCCTGGGGGCGAACGACGGGCGCGGTGCGCCCGGAAGATTATCCGCACCGGGAGGGATGCGTCCGGGACAAGTGGGAAGCACAGAAGCCTACGACCGCTCTTGCGAGCGGTTTTGGGTACCTTTTGCCACCAAAAGGTACAAAGCCCCCGCGGCATACGCCGCGGTTAAGGCTGCTTTGCCGACCAAAAAGCGGCAAACAACACCAGTCGAAGAGTGCAAATATCTTTTGCAGCCGGGAGATACGCAAAAAATCCCCGCGTTGAAAACGCAGGGATTCAGTCGCCGGATTGCGAAACCCGGCGCAATGCGCCCGGACTACCGGATTCCGTATTTGCGCAGGATCTTCCGGATACGGGGCAGCCGCTCCGAGATCATGCGGTCGTAGCCCAGGTCGGAACCGTGGTCGCAGTCGATGGTTCCCTCGGCGTCCCGGCCGAAGAACCATTCGCCGTCGAGGAAGTAGACGTTGTCGTATTGCTTCGCCAGCCGCCGCATCATCCCGTCCGCGGTGTCGATCCGCTCGCGGTGGAATTTCGCGGCCTCCTGATCGAGGTTGCCTGCGGTGTGCCAGTGGGTCTGCATGAAGATCAGCGGTTTGTCGGGATGGGCCTTGACGAGCGTCGCCACGAACGCGTCGAGGCGCTCGCGGATCATCTTCGGGGAGGGGTTCGAAAAGGCGTCGAACAGGAAGGCGTCGGCGTCGGTCTCGGCGAGCAGCCGCGCGAATTCGGGTTGGAGCATGCAGTTGCCGCTGTACCCCAGATTGACGAACTCGATGCCCGTCATGCGGCTCATGCGCGCAGGATAGGTCATGCCCGGGCGGCTGGCCGAAGCTCCGTGGGTGACGCTCGATCCGAAGACGATCACGCGGTGCTTGTAAGGCGATTCGAGCGGCGTAACGGATGCTCCTTCGTCCACGCCGATCTCCAGCGTCAGCAGTTCGCTCCACGCCGGCAGGTAGAGCATGCACTCCTTGGGCTGTCCGTCCATGTGCTCGACGATGGTGCTGGCGTGCCGGTCCTGTAATCCGGGACGTGCCGCACCGGCCATCGTCCATACGCCGTTTTCGCGGACGTAGAGATCCATGCCGCGTTGCAGGACCGGGGTCATGTTCCAGCCGTAGTTGCGCGGTGCGGTGGTCCAGCGGGCCTCGATCCGGCGGCTGTCGGTGGTGAAAAGCACGGCCACGCCGGCCGGGTAGCCGCAGTAGTGGCGGATGGTGGCGTTGTCGAAACGGTAGCGCGTCGTGTCGACCCGGTAATAGGGATGCCCCTCCATCGGGCAGGTGCGGCCGATGATGGTCAGCGTCGAGGCGTCGACATACTTTTGCGCCGATGCGGCGTGAAACATCGACAGCCCGGCTGCAATGAATAATAGGTGTTTTATCATGGTTGGTTTGGGTTGGTCAGCCTTCGATCACGCCCGATCCGACCAGCTGGTCGCCGTCGTACCACGCCGCGAACTGTCCGGGGGTGATGCCCCGCTGGGGCCGGTCGAAAACGAGGTAAGCCCCTTCGTCGCGGACGAACAGCCGCGCGCCCTGCAAGGGCTGACGGTAGCGGATGCGGACGGAGAACCGGGCGCTCTGCCCGGCGGTCAGCTCCCGGGCGGGGTTCACCCAGTGGATTTCGCCGGGCGCGATGTGCAGCGCGGGGCGCCACAGCCCGGGGTGGGCGTCGCCCTCGCCGACCCAGATCACGTTCTGCACCGTGTCCGTGGCGAGGATGAACAGCGACTCCCTGCGGCCTCCGATGCCGAGTCCCTTGCGCTGTCCGATGGTGTAGTAATGGGCGCCGTTGTGCTCGCCGATCTTCTTGCCGTCGCGCACGGTGTAATGCCACGGTTCGGCCAGCGCCGCGAGTTGTCCGGTCGTCGGCTCTCCCTCCGCCGGGACCTCCTCGCGCACGTATTTCGGCCATGCGGGGAGTATTTCGTGGATGTTGCCCTTTTTCGGGGCGAGCTTTTGCTGGAGGAAGGTCGGCAGGTCGACCTTGCCCACGAAGCAGATGCCCTGCGAATCCTTGCGTTTGGCCGTGGCGAGACCCTGCTCCTCGGCGATGCGCCGCACCTCGGGTTTGAGCAGCCCGCCGACGGGAAACAACGCCCGGCTGAGCTGCTCCTGCGAGAGCTGGCAGAGGAAATAGCTCTGGTCCTTGTTGGGATCGCTGCCTGCGAGCAGCTTATGGATCGTCCTCCCGTCAGGCAGCGTCTCTTCCGCCTTGCGGCAGTAGTGGCCCGTGGCGACGAAGTCCGCGCCCAGCTTGAGGGCTTCGCGCAGAAAGACGTCGAACTTGATTTCGCGGTTGCACAGCACGTCGGGATTGGGCGTGCGGCCCCGTTCGTATTCGGCGAACATGTAATCCACGACACGCGTGCGGTAGTCTGCCGAGAGGTCGACCACGTGCAGCTCGATGTCGAGTTTCCTGGCCACGAGTTCGGCGAAAACCCGGTCGTCGTGCCACGGACAGTCGCCTTCGAGCGTTCCCGTCGTGTCGTGCCAGTTGATCATAAAAAGCCCTACGACCTCATGCCCCTGCTCCTTGAGGAGCCAGGCCGCCACCGACGAATCGACGCCGCCCGAAAGGATGCGGCCCGAGGCGGGCGCCGCCAAGTTGTAGGCGCGGGCGAGGCGCGTGATGGAGTCGAGCACCACCACGACGTCGCCACCCAGCTCTACGATGCGCTTGGCGCGCTCGATGACGAGCTCTGCCACGCGGGTGTGGTTGTCGGCAGGCATATCGAAGGTCGACGCCACAACCTCGCCCTTGATGGAACGCTGCATATCGGTGACCTCTTCGGGGCGCTCGTCGACGAGCAGGCAGATGAGGTGCACCTCGGGGTTGTTAATCGAGATAGACTGGCAGATCTTCTTGAGGATCGTGGTCTTGCCGGCCTTGGGCGGGGACACGATCAGGCCGCGCTGGCCCTTGCCGATCGGTGACACGATGTCGATGGCGCGACCGGTAATGGAGTCCTTGCCGTGCTCCATGCGCAGCGGCTCGTTGGGATAGACCGGGGTGAGGTCACCAAACTTGGGGCGGTTGCGAATCTGCTCGGGGTCCAGACCGTTGACGGTCGTGATTTTGGCGAGGCCGGCGCGCTTGTCGCCGCCACGCGAGGGGCGCAGCGAGCCCTCGATGACGTCGCCCGTGCGCAGGCGCGCGGAGCGGATGAGGTAGGCGGGCACGAAGGCGTCGTCGTTGGACTTCATGTAGCCATGGGCATGGATGATGCCGGAGCTGTCCGGGCGAATCTGCAGGATGCCCTTGATGTCGCGGAAGCCCTCGGCCTTCGCGGCGGTGACGTAGATCTCCTCGACGAGCTCGGCTTTCTTCTTGCCGGTGGTCTCGATCTCGAACTCCTTGGCCTTCTCGCGCAGTTCGGCGACCTTCATGGCAGCGAGCTCCTCACGCGAAAGCGTGGGCTCGGTGGGGGCGGCGTTACGCTCCTTGTTGCGCTGTTTGCGATCGCGCTGGCGGTTGCGACGGTCGTTGTTGCGCTCGTCCTTGCGCTCGTTGCGCTCCTCGTTGCGCTTGTGCTGGCGACGGTTGGGGCGAGCGTTGTCATCGGCCTCAGCGGGCGCGGCGCCATCGGTTGCGGCGGCGTCGGCATTGGCCGCAGCGGCGTCATTGGCCTCGGCGCCGGAATCGACCTGCGCTTCGACATCAGCCTGCTGCTCGGACGCCTTGGCCTTAGCGGACTTCTTACGACCGCGCTTGGGCTTCTCGGACGCAGGCTGTTCGACGTCCTGGGGCTCGGCGGCATCAGTCGATGCATCGGCGGTCGTCTCGGCGGAATCCTCGAACGAACCCTTCTTGGCAGCCTTAGCCTTGGACGTGCGCTTAGCAGCAGTGCGACGGCTGCGACCGGGACGGACGTCGGCGGGCTCGGCATCGGCAGAAACGGCCTCGGAAGTCGTGGCATCCTGGACGGGTGCATCGGCAGCAGTTGAGGACTTGGCAGTCGCCGCAGCATCCCGAGCGGCAGCGGCTGCGGCTGCGGCCTTCTCGGCCTCGACAAAGGCCTTGGGCTTGCGACCGCGACGGTGCGGGCGCAAAGCCGGATCGACAACGGGAACTTCGCTGGCCTCGACAGGCGCAGCGGGCTCAACAGGCGATGTGCCCTCCCCTGCCGCGGAACGGACCGAAGCCTCAGTGGGCTCGGGGGTTACCTGTTCAGCAACCTGCTCGGCCTTAGCAGCCGTGCGACGGCGTGTGCGCGGTGCCGGCTTCTCGGTCGGCTGGTCGGCGGCAAGAACCTCGGTGGCGGCAGGAGTCTCGAGTACAGACGGAGCTGCAAGCTCGGTCAGAGCCGCGGCCTCGCGCTCGGCAGCACGACGGCGGGCGCGCACCACCTGAGCCTCGCTAATCTGCGCCAACGCACGTGCCTGCGCGACCTCATCGGAAATCGGCGCCGAAGAGTCAGCTGCAACGGTGCGCTTGGCGCGCGTCGTGCGCGTGGTACGGCGCTTGGGCTTGGTGGCCTCCTCGCCGTCAGTGGCAGGCTTGGTCGTGCGGCGCGTACGCTTGGGCTTTGCCGGAGCAGCCTCCTCACCAGTTGCAGGCACGGCCTTCTCAGCCGCCACAGGCATAGGCGTCGAAGCAGCCTTAGGCGTCTCAGGAGCCGAGGCTTGCGCGGACGCCGCGACCTGGTCCGACGCAACCGGTGCAGCGGGAGCGGTTTGCGTCGTCGTTATTTCGTTTTCTTGCTGTTGATCAGACACAGTGTTTGCTCAACTTTCTTTTCAAGCCCTGTGATCACATGCTCCCTGCATAAACCTTCAGGGCGGCTAAACAGTCTAGTTCCGTTCAAAACGACGGACATCATTGATCTGTATCGAGATGATTGCGTCATATACGCAGCGTTAGTGTAACACAACCGCAACCACCTGCAACTTAGTCATTGGACGTTCTTAAACGCCCAGTCATCAGGGACACTCCTCCTCAAAAGCGCCTTGAAATGTCGCGCCAGAGGAGTGAAGCCGTGGTACCCGGAATAGCCGCGCCGCAAATCGCGCCCATCTACTACGTTTGCACCCGAGCCCCTGACCATACCGTTGTTTTTTCAAAAACAACGAGTCTGCTACCTGCGGTTTTAATATCGTACTTTTCGGCATGGTTCGGGATATGCGTCCAAACGTAGGAGATGAGCCCAATTCGTGGCGGACGGTATCCCGCCACCCCTCCGCGAGACAAAAATGATCCATTTTCCTCCGTCCCCAAGGGACAATTTTCAAAACTACGCCGGATTACGGGGCCAGAATGCTGCAAGCCAACCATGCCCTGCATTTTCTAGAAACAATAAGCCATCTACCTGCGGGTTTAATTTTGCCATTGGCACCATGGTCGCCAGTTGGCGATTCAGCCCCGTAAACCGGTATAGTTGCGATTTGGTAGCATTTCCCAGCAAACCAAATAGTCTCACCAAACGCAAAAAGCCCGACCTCCATATGGGAGATCGGACTTTCAAGGCTCAGTTAAACCAAACCTGCGCGGTCAAATGACCCGTAGCTTACATCTGCTCGGGAGCGGAGACACCAACGAGGGTGAGCACCAGGGCGAGCGTCACGCGGACGGCGTCGCAAGCGGCCAGACGGGCACGCGAAAGCTCGGGGTCGACGGGACGGCCCTCGCTCGGCAGCACCTGGCAGGCAGCATAGAAGCTGTGGAAGTCACCAGCGAGTTCCTCGGCAAAGTGCGTCAGACGGAACGGGGCGCGGTCGCGAGCGCAGCTGGCGATCAGGTCGGTGAGCTCGTTGAGCTTACGCGAAAGGGCGAGCTCGGTCGGGTCGGTCAACAGCGAGTAATCGACGTTCTCACCGATGGCCTTGGCGGCAACGGCCTTCATGCCCATCTCGTCGGCCTGCTCAGGCGTTACGTCAGCGGCACGGCGCAGGATGGAGCAGACGCGAGCGTGAGCGTACTGCACGTAGTACACCGGGTTGGAGTTGTCGCGCTTCTTAACGGCCTCGATGTCGAAGTCGACCATCTGGTTGGAGCTCTTGGAGATGAGCGTGTAGCGAGCGGCATCGGAACCGACCTCGTCGACGAGCTCCTGCAGGGTCACCATGGTGCCCTTGCGCTTGGACATACGGACGGGCTTGCCGTTGCGCAGCAGGTTGACGAGCTGGCCCAGCAGAACCTCAAACTTTCCGGGATAGCCAAGAGCGTCGCAGACGCAGCGGACGCGCTCGATGTAGCCGTGGTGGTCGGCGCCCCAGATGTCGATGACGTGGTCGACGCGCTGGAACTTATCCCAGTGATAGGCAACGTCGGAGGCGAAGTAGGTGTACTCGCCGTCGGACTTGATCAGGACGCGGTCCTTGTCGTCGCCCAGATCGGTGGAGCGGAACCACAGGGCGCCGTCCTTGGTGTAGAGGTAGCCCATCTTGTCGAGCTTCTCAAAAGCGCGGTCGACGGCGGAGGTGCCGGCGGTCTCGCCCTCGGTGTCCTTCACATACAGCGAGCGCTCGGAGTACCAACGGTCAAAGTCGCAGTTGACGGCGTGGCAGAGGTCGCGCATGTTGTCGACCATCTTCACGTAGCCGCGCTCACGGAAGCTCTCCATACGCTCCTGCGGATCGGCGTCGACCCACTTGTCGCCGTCGGTGCGCCAGAACTCGGCGGCCTCGTCGATGATGTAGTCGCCGCCGTAAGAGTCCTTGCCCAAGGTCTCGGCAAAGTTGTCCTGATACGGATGGGTCTCGGGGTGCTCGTCGTTCTCGTCGGCAACAAAGGCGTCACGGTCGGCGATCAGCAGCTTGTGAGCCTCGTCGATATCAACGCCCTGCTTGGCGATGATGTCGGCAAGCTGCATATAGCGCGTGCTGATGGAGTTGCCGAAGGTGTTCATCTGAGAGCCGTGGTCATTGATGTAGAACTCACGCTGGATCTCATAGCCGGCGTGGTCCATAACGCGGCAGAGCGAATCGCCCAGCGCGGCCCAGCGGCCGTGGCCGATGTGCATGGGGCCGACGGGGTTGGCGGAAACGAACTCGACCTGGGTCTTCAGGCCACCACCGACGTTGGACTTAGCGAAGTCCATGCCCTTCTCGCGAGCCTCGCCAAAGATGGCATTCTTGACGGCAACGGAGAGGTAGAAGTTGATGAAGCCGGGGCCTGCGATCTCGACCTTCTCGATCGCGGGGTCCTCGGGCATATGGGCAACGATGACCTCGGCGATCTTGCGCGGGGCGCAGTGGGCCAGCTTGGCGGACTTCAGGGCCATGGTAGAGGTCCACTCGCCATGAGAAGTGTCAGCCGGTCGCTCGATGGCGCAATCGTCAAGTTCAAATGCGGAAAGGTCGCCGGCCTCCTGGGCCGCAGCAAGCGCAGCGCGTACCAGCTCTTCAATCTTCTCGGGCATAGATCCTCCTTGTGTTAAAGCCCCCGAGCTCTTGGTCACTCGTAGGGCAAAAGCCAGAGTTTGTAGCACTCTATCACAAGCGAGGGGCACTGTCGCAGGGTAAAGCCAATCGAAATTGCATATGCACAAAATTGACTACAGCTTGTATGGAGTCACTCAAAGATGCCGGTCTGCCTGCAGATTATGCACGCGTTGAAAATGCATAAAGGTGTGAATGAGCTGTGTCTGTTATCGAATACTCTTACCTATCAGAGTTGTGTGCTTTTCCTGCATAAAGCGAGGATTTGCGCACGTCAGCGTGTTATTCTAGACATACGTAAATTCGTATAAGTTGGAGGTAGCATGTTCTCAATCGGTCAACACGTCATTCATCCGGGTCAGGGAGTCTGCACCGTCGTCGGTTTTAGGGACGACACGCCGCAGCCCATGTTGTTGCTCGAGGCCAAGCAGGGGCATGCGCAGACGATCCTTATGTACCCCGTGGCGCAGGCCGACCGTCTGCATGCCGCCATCTCTCAGCAAGATGCCGAGCATCTGCTGAGCCACTATGACGAGCTGGAGTGCGACACCTTTACCGAGCGCAACAGCTCGCTTGAAGAGACACACTTTAAGCAGCAGCTCAAGCTGGGCGCGCCCGAGACGGTCCGCGTGGCAAAGACCATGATGCACCGCATTCGCCAGGCCGAGGAAGCCGATAAAAAGCCCAGCTCTTACTATATGCGTGTACTCAAGGAAGCCAAGCGCCGCTCCATCGAGGAGTTCGCCGTGGCATTGGGCGTCACCGAGGAGGCCGCCGAAGCCCGCCTAGCCCAAGCCGCCCTCAACTAACCTGCCAAAAAGGGACAGGTTTATTTTGGCAGGTTTTATCTGGCCAAACATCAACAAACAATCAGTAAATGGTCGGGTGCTCCGTTTTGTTTAAGAGCGCCCGACCATTTTTCTATATCCGTAGAAATGTGTGAAGCCCATTTGCGATGACATCACGCGAGGGCCGTCCAGATCGACGCAACAAACGCCCGTATCCGCAACAAGCGCGCCCGTCTTGCTCAATTACCATTAAAAAGCATCAATTTGAAAACGCAATAACATTTCGGCAGGTAGCAGCTATAGTCGGTGAACTGAATCTCGACAGCCGAAGCCTCCGAATGAGGTATCTTCAGCCCATCCAAGCTAAAGGAGGGGCCATGCCGAGAAAACCTCGTTCAAAGTCACCAACCGGTTATTTCCACATCACGTTGCGTGGAAACGGAGGGCAATTGCTGTTTGACGATGCCGAGGATCGAATCGCCATGCTTCAGATCCTCGATGCGATCCTCCCCAAACACAATATCGAGCTAATCGCTTGGTGCCTTATGGGAAACCACATTCATCTGCTCATCGACGATCCGGACGACCGCAAGAGCGACGCGATGCATGCGATAGCCGTATCGTATGCGGGAAGGTACAATGCGCGGACGGGGCATATCGGCCACGTGTTTCAGGAGCGGTTTTGGGATTCGCCCATTAA
This sequence comes from uncultured Collinsella sp., assembly GCA_900544755.1. GTDB lineage: Bacteria > Actinomycetota > Coriobacteriia > Coriobacteriales > Coriobacteriaceae > Collinsella. The sequence continues at coordinate 10,131 of UQWQ01000061.1, forward strand.
GTCAGAAGTATATTTACTCGAGGCAATTCGATACATTCATTTGAATCCACAAAAAGCGGGACTGGCGGCATATGATGAATATCCCTGGAGCAGCCATCGCGAGTATCTCATGAGTGCCAGGTCACGGCCGCATGTCACCGGCAGCGTTGTCGGTGTTTTATTCCCAACACCTCGCTCATACCTTAGGCTCATGGAAAGTACGCCGTCGCTTCCCTATCGCCCCAGCGCAACAGCCAAGGTTCGCGAGGAAGATCTATGCGAATTTGGCACGGCAATCGTGCAGAGTGTCGCAGGATGTGCTCCGACGGTACTTAAATCCGTCTCCAAGCCACTTCGCAATGAGGCGATTCTCGCGCTTCGAAAACAAGGGCTAACGGTTAAGCAGGTTCAGCTGCTGACCGGACTGGGAACATGGATTATCAAGAACGCGTCCTAACGTCGCGTTTACCGAGTTACGGATACGGCGAAGCGCAACTGCCTGCCGCGAGGCACCGCATTCGCCAGCGTCTCCATGTCAAACAGAAAACGCTTCCGCTGAATAACGTCCAACGGAAGCGTTTTCCCAGATAAAATCTACCAAAATAAACCTGTCCCAATTTGGCAGGTTAGGCCTGGAAGGTGTCGCGGTCGGGCGCGAAGGACTGCATGGCCGCGATGGTGCGGTCAAAGAGCTCGGGGAGCTCCCAGCCGAGCATCTCGGCGCCCTGCGAAATCACGTCGCGCGAGCAGCCGGCGGCAAAGCGCTTGTCCTTGAACTTCTTCTTGAGTGACTTGGTCGTAAAGTCCATAACGCTCTTGCTCGGGCGCATGATGACGGCGGCTCCGATCAGCCCGGTGAGCTCATCGCAGGCAAACAGGATCTTTTCCATCTGCAGCTCGGGTTTGGGCAGCGAGGTGTTGAAGTCCGACGTGTGCGTCTGGATGGCGCGAATGAGCTCGGGAGACGCACCTTCGCCCTTAAGAATCTCGGCAGCGTAGATGGTGTGGTTCATGGGGTCGTCCTCATGCTCCTCCCAATCCAGGTCGTGGAGCAGACCGACGATGCCCCAGAACTCCTCGTTCTCGGGGTCGAACTCGCGCGCAAAGTAGCGCATGGTGCCCTCAACCGTCTCGCCATGGGTAATGTGAAACGGGTCCTTGTTGTGCTCGTTGAGCAGTTCGAATGCGCGGTCGCGGGTGATTCCGGCGGTGAGCGTCTGGGACATGGCAATACCTCCAGGTGAGTCGATGTTAGGACACGGTGTCACTATCGTATATCGCCGCGGCTCAAGCCGAAAGGCAAAAAAGTTATGCGGAGAAAAAAGCCGGGCGAACGTGTCGCCCGGCAAAACCGCAGATAAAACCTGCCAAAATAAACCTGTCCCTTTTTGGTAGGTTTAGGGGCGGACCTGGCCGGTGCCTCGGAGCTTGTATTTGTAGGTGGTGAGGGCCTCGGCGGCAAAGGGGCCACGGGCGTGGAGCTTTTGGGTCGAGATGCCGATCTCGGCGCCCAGGCCAAACTCGCCGCCGTCGGTGAAGCGCGTGCTGGCGTTGGCATACACGGCCGAGGCATCGACCGCATCCAGGAAGCGCTCGCAGGCATCCTCGTCCTCGGCAACGATGGCCTCGGAGTGCATGGTGCCGTAGCGGTTAATGTGCGCGATGGCTTCGTCCTCGTTCGCCACGACCTTCACGCTCATCTCGAGCGCCAGATACTCGCGGCCCCAGTCCTCCTCAGTCGCGGCTACATAGTCGTCGCCCTCGGCAAGCCCGGCGGCAGCGCATGCGGCGCACGTGGCCTCGTCGCCGTGAATCAGCACGCCGTGGTCGTGCAGCACGGCAACGACCGCCGGCAAAAACGAATCCGCCACGGCACGGTCGACCAGCAGCGACTCGGCGGCATTGCACACGCCCACGCGCTGCGTCTTAGCGTTGACGATAATGTTGAGCGCCTTGTCAAAATCGGCGGATTCATGCACGTAGATGTGGCAGTTGCCTGTGCCCGTCTCGATCACCGGCACAAGCGACTCGCGCACGCAGCGCTGGATCAGGCCCGCACCGCCACGCGGAATGAGCACATCGACAATACCGCGGAGCTTCATGAGCTCGCCGGTGGCCTCGCGGTCGGTGGACTCGATCATCGAGATAGCTTCGCGTGGAAAGCCCTGGGCCTCAAGCGCATCGGCCAGCAGTTCGGCAATCATGGCGCACGAGTGATAGGCCAGCGAACCGCCGCGCAGGATGCAGGCGTTGCCGCTTTTGATGGCAAGGGCGGCAGCATCGCTGGTC
>UQWQ01000062.1 GCA_900544755.1 uncultured Collinsella sp.
AAAAAGGCTCGCTGCGCACTTCGTGCGGCGAGCCTTTTTGCGTCCTGCGGAATGCGCTGGGAAGTTACCCCATGCGGCCAGCTGTGGGATCTTTGCTGCGCTCGAGCAAGCAACCCAACATATATCTGAATTTGGATGGGAGGGGCTTGTTGCTGATAGGGGCGTTGAGCTGTTGTTGACACTTTGGGATGCGTGGCGCCCTGGGTTGGGGTGATGCTTTGGGATGAGCTTCTTACTTAGGTGAAGAGAGGCTTTATGGCTGATAGGTAGTCTTTGGCTACGTCGGCTTTGTCGGCTTGGAAGTTGTGCCAGGCCCACCATTGGACCATTCCTACGAAGCTTGAGGCTATGTGGTGTAGTAGGAAGCTTCGGTCCATGGTGGCGGCGGGGCCGTTTGGGTCGGTGGGGACGGTTTCGGCTGCTCGTGACATGATGGTCTTGCGTAAGCAGTCGGCGAAGACGCGTGAGCCGGCGCCGGCTACGAGGGCTCGTACGCCCTGACGGCGTTCCCAGAGGTTGTTGAGGATATGCTCGACTTGTACGAGCGGATCATCGAGCGGTGTGCCATCGTCGTCGAGGGCGTGGGTGCAGATGTCGCTCACGAGTTCGGACAGTAGGTCATCTTTGCTCTTGAAGAGGCCATAGAACGTGGCCCGACCCACATGGGCGCGAGCGATGATGTCGCCGACGGTGATCTTGCCGTAGTCCTCTTCGCGCAGCAGTTCGGAGAACGCCGCGACGATGGCGGCGCGGCTTTTTGCCTTGCGGGCATCCATGGCTATGCGTCCGTGTGAACGAGCAGGCAGCGGAGCGTACCGGAGCAACCCTCGTAGGGGCGCTTACCGGCGCCGTAGCCGACGGCCTCGATGCGGTAACGGGCCGGCAGGTGCTCGGACGTGCGCAGTGCGGCGACGATGGCGGCGCCCGTGGGCGTCACGAGCTCACCGGCGACCGGCACGGGCGTGAGGGCGATATTGCCCGCTTGGCACAGGTTGACGACAGCGGGGACAGGAATGGGCATAAGGCCGTGGGCACAGCGGATGGTGCCGTGACCCTCGGAGAGCGACTCGACCACGATGTCCTCAATACCTAGGTCATCGAGGCAGATGGCGACAGAGCAGACGTCGACGATGGAGTCGATGGCGCCCACCTCGTGGAACATGACGGTCTCGGTCGTTTTGCCGTGGGCCTTGGCCTCGGCGGCGGCGAGCGCGGTAAAGATGGCGAGCGCGCGACGCTTGGCGCCATCGCTTAGCTGCGAGTCATCGATGATGGCGGTGACATCCGCCAAAGAACGGTGGTGATGGTGGTGGGCGTGATGGTGACCCTCGTGGCCATGACCGTGGGCCTCATGGTCATGCTCGTGGCAGTGCTCGTGTTCGTGCTCGCCATGATCATGATGGTAGTGCTCATGCTCATGTGTGTGCTCGGTGCCCGCTTCGTTGCCGTAGAGCCAGACCATGTCGTGGTCGTGGTTCTCGAGCTCCTCAGCCAGCTGAACATCAAAGTCGCAGGCGTCGATGCCATGCTTGTTTACGCGTGTAACGGCAATCTCAAAGCCGCCGACCGGCAGCGTGGCGAGCTGGTCGCGCAGATGCTCCTCGCTGGCGCCCAGGTCGAGCAGGGCCGCGACGGTCATGTCGCCGCTGATGCCCGAGGTGCCGTCGATGATAAGCGTGTGCTGATGGTTGGACATGAAATGCTCCTTAGCGGGCGCAGGACGTGCCGGCGCTCAGATGATTGATAAGACTTGCCTGATAGGCGGCGCCAAAGCCGTTGTCGATATTGACGACCGAAACGCCGCTGGCGCAGGAGTTGAGCATGGCGAGCAGTGCGGCCATGCCGCCAAAGTTCGCGCCATAGCCCACGCTGGTGGGGACGGCGATGACCGGACAGCTCACAAGGCCTCCGATGACGCTCGCCAGGGCGCCCTCCATGCCGGCGATGGCGATGACCACCTGCGCCTGGGCAAGTTCCTCAGCATGCGCGAGCAGACGGTGCAGGCCGGCGACACCCACGTCGTAGAGGCGATCGACCTCGTTGCCGTAGAACTCGGCCGTCAACGCGGCTTCCTCGGCAACGGGCAGGTCGCTCGTGCCGGCGCAGGCGACGACGATGCGTCCGTTGCCGTTGGGGGAGGGCTTGCCACCCACGAGGGCGAGCTGGGCGTCCGGGACATATCCCAGGTCGATGCCGTTGCCGAGGAGCTCCGAGGTGCGGGCTGCCTTTTCGTCGTCCAGGCGCGTGACCAGGATGCGCTCCTGGCCGGCATCGAGTAATGCTTTGATAATGGCGGCAATTTGCTCGGCGGTTTTACCGGCGCCGTAGACAACTTCGCCGGCTCCCTGGCGCACCCCGCGCGAAAGGTCGAGCTGCGCAAAGCCCAAATCGGCGGTCGGAGCCGTCTGGATGCGCGTGAGGGCGTCGGCAGGGGTGACTGCTCCGCCGGCAACATCGCTCAGCAGCTGCTCTAGATCTCGCTTATCCATATATGTTCCCTTCGACGGCGCAAAGTTTAGCACTCAAAGGGTATGTTTCCGAACACTAAGACAGAATTGTTCGGAAACTATAGGACAGACTGATTCAATTGCTAGACGGATTGGCTAGTCGCGCAGGATGATGTCCATGGCGAGCATCAGATTGCGCTCGTCGATGGCAAACGGGGCGGCCTCGCGCGTCTTGGGCTTGGCACAAAACGCGATGCCCGTGCCCGCGGCCTGAATCATGGGGATGTCGTTGGCACCGTCGCCGATCGCGACGGTGTGGGCCATATCGACGCCGCACTCAACTGCCCAGTCCAGCAGCTGGATGAGCTTGGACTCCTTGGTCACAATGTCGGCAGCCAACTTACCGGTGAGCTTGCCGTCCACGACCTCCAGACGATTGGCCAGGCAAAAGTCGATGCCCGCGGCGGCCACGATCTTATCGGCGACTTCGTGAAAGCCGCCACTCACGACGCCGACCTTCCAACCCTTGCTGTGTGCCGAGCGCACAAGCTCCAACGCGCCGGGGGTAAATGTCACGCGCTTAAAGGTGCGCTCGAACACGCTCTCGTCCAGGCCGGCGAGCAGCCTCACGCGCTCCTCGAGCGCCTGCTTAAAGTCAAGCTCGCCGCGCATGGCGCGTTCGGTGATCTGTGCCACCTGCTCGCCCACGCCGGCCTCTTCGCCCAACAGGTCGATGACCTCCTGGTTGATGAGCGTGGAGTCGATATCCATAACGATGAGGCGTGCAGTCATGGCGGGCCTTTCCGAGTGCTGTTTTATTGGGGCATATTGTCGCACGTGACGAGCGCGGGCGGGTGTCGCGGCGCGTCAATTGTTTCGTCTCCGTCAAGTCTTTGGGCAGGAGCCACTTTTTCGCGGCACATCGACGCGAGTGCGATAAGATAGAACGCCATGTCTGGCTGCGCGGTTTACGCAGGCTGGGCAAATCTGTACGACGCCGCCCGGAACGACACGGGGCGGCACAGATCCATAAAGGAGGATCACTGGTATGAGCCAGACCCGTCCCATCGATGAGCATTCCATGCACACCCGTACCTGCGGCGAGCTTCGCTTCGAGAACGTGGGCGAAGAGGTCACCCTCACCGGTTGGGTGAGCCGTCGCCGCGACCACGGCGGCCTTATCTTCTGCGACCTTCGCGACCGTGAGGGCATCACGCAGCTTACCTTCGACCCCGAGCACTCCGACGGCGACGCCTTTAAGATCGCCGAGACCATGCGTCCCGAGTGGCCCATCAAGATTCACGGCGTCGTGCGCGCCCGTGGCGAGGAGACCACCAACACCAAGCTCGCCACCGGCGAGATCGAGGTCCTGACCGACCACGCCGAGGTGCTCAATACGTCCGTCACCCCGCCGTTCCAGATCGAGGACGGCATCGAGACCAGCGAGGACACCCGCCTGCGCTATCGCTATCTGGACCTTCGTCGTCCCGAGATGATGGCCAACCTCAAGCTGCGCTCCGACTTTACCTTTGCCATTCGCGAGGCGCTGCACAACCGTGAGTTCATGGAGGTCGAGACGCCCTCCCTGTTCAAGTCCACGCCCGAGGGCGCCCGCGACTTCATCGTCCCCAGCCGCATCCAGCCGGGCAACTTCTACGCCCTGCCGCAGTCCCCGCAGCTCCTGAAGCAGCTGCTTATGGTCGGTGGCGTCGAGCGCTACTATCAGGTTGCCAAGTGCTTCCGCGACGAGGACTTGCGTGCCGACCGTCAGCCCGAGTTCACCCAGGTCGATATCGAGATGTCCTTCGTGGACCAGAACGACGTTATGAGCGCGCTCGAAGAGGTTCTTGCCGATGCCTTCGGCCGCATGGGTGTCGAGATGCCCACGCCGCTGCGTCGCATGAACTACTGGGAGGCCATGGACACCTATGGCTCCGACAAGCCCGATACCCGCTATGGCATGCACTTGGTCGACCTGACCGACATCTTCGCCAACTCCAAGTTCAAGGTCTTTGCGACTGCCGCGAACGAGGAGGGCTCTGTCGTCAAGGCCATCAACGCCAAGGGCGCCGGTGCCTGGGCTCGCGCCAAGATCGATAAGCTTGCCGGCGTGGCTTCCACGTTTGGCGCCAAGGGCCTGGCCTGGATCGCATTCCGCGAGGACGGCTCCATCAACAGCCCCATCGTCAAGTTCTTCTCGGACGAGGAGATGGCCGCCCTGCGCGAGCGCATGGACGTCGAGCCCGGCGACCTTGTGATGTTCGCCGCCGGCCCGCGCCTGCTCTCCGACGAGATCCTGGGCGGCATGCGTTCCCACATGGCTAACGCGCTCGAGATCAAGCGCGAGGGCCACGACTTCCTGTGGGTCGTCAACTTCCCGCTGTTCCACTGGGACGAGGACCGCAAGGCTTACGCTGCCGAGCACCAGCCCTTCACCCTGCCGACCGAGACCGACATCGCCAAGATCGAGGCCAATCCGTTGGCAGCCGGTTCTTGCACCTACGACTTTGTCATGGACGGCTTTGAGGCCGGTGGCGGCGGTATGCGTATCCACAACGCCGAGATGCAGATGTCCATGCTCAAGCTCCTGGGCTTTACCGAGGAGCGCGCCGAGTCTCAGTTTGGCTTCCTCATGGAGGCGCTCAAGTTTGGTGCGCCCCCGATGGGCGGTTTCGCTCTGGGCCTGGACCGCGTGTGCATGCTGCTCACCGGTTCCGACTCCATCCGCGACGTCATGGCGTTCCCCAAGACGGCCAGCGGCTCCGACCTCATGTCGGGCGCCCCGAGTGCCGTTAGCGGCGCCCAGCTCAAGGACGTCAGCCTGCGCCTGATGTAGGCAAGCGGCTACATATTGCCCGTAACGAGGGAAGGACACGTGCCTTCCCTCGTTTTTTATACGCCGAGATTGTGGGGGCATGGGATGACCGGGCGTTGCGGAAAGTACGTCCCGGAATCTGCGTCCAGAACGGGTCGCGCTTTCCCAAAGGGGGTCCTCTGGGAAAGCGCGACCCAGAATTCGGCAAAATAATGGGACACAGTTTCCGCTTGAGCGGTCTAACGGAAACTGTGCCCCAGAATGAGCGCTCAAAACGGGGCAGGCTTTCCGCAACAACTGTCTGGCGAAAAGCCCGGCCCAGTTTCCTACAGCGAGTCTCTCTGAACGAGCTGCATGTGCATCACGGAGGTGGTGGGCTCGGCGCCCTTGATCATGTCGAGCGCAATGTTGGCGGCCATGTGGCCTTCTTCGCGCAGGGGCTGGCGGACGGTCGTGAGTGCGGGGACGCAGCGCGCCGCAATCTCGTGATCGTCGAAGCCGACGACAGAAACGTCCGCCGGAACGGATAGGCCTGCCTCGTTGAGTGCGGTGATGACGCCAGCCGCGATACGGTCCGATCCGCAGAGCACGCCATCGAAAGCAATCTCGCGCGCGAGGATCTGGTGCATGGCCTGATAGCCGTCTCCGCTGTTCCAGCCGGTATAGATAACGTTTGCGCCTGGGAGGTCTTCGCCCAGGACGGTGCGGTAGCCGCGCAGGCGGTCGACAACAGCGGGGTTGTCTTGCGGTCCCAACACGGCGACGATATCTTTGCGCCCGCGATCTTTCATAGCGAGTGCCGCAAAGCGTCCACCCTCTTCGTCGTCAGAGTAGACTGTCGAGAACACATCGCGATAGGGGTGGCCCTCGAGCTGGCCGCACAACACGGTGGGTACGCCCAGCTCGCGCAGCACCTCGAGCAGCTCGCTGCCCTTGTAAGGGGAGACGTCGATCACGGCGTCGAACGAGCGGCGCTCAAAGTGCTCGCGTGCGCGGTTGCGCTCATGCGTAGAAGACGCCTGCAAGATAACGGGCAGATAGGACGACTCCGACAGTTCCTCGGTAATGCCGCTCAAAAATTCGCTATAGGTGGGGTCGCTGAAGAGCTCACTCAGGGGCTCGGTCACGAGCACGGCGATGATTTCCGTGCGCCCGACAGCGAGCGCTCGGCCGCGAGCGTTGGGGACAAAATTGACTTCCTTGGCCGCTGCGCGGACACGTTTTTTGGTTTCCTCGCTAATGCGGGGCGAATCGTTGAGGGCGCGTGAGGCCGTGGAGCGCGACACGCCGGCAGCTGCGGCAACCTCGGCAAGCGTAGGTGCGGTGCGAACTGGCTGGGTCATGGCGTCTCCTGGAAAATGCGGTCGATGTTGTCACTGATACGGGCTGGTGCGGATACAGCTTACTATAGTGCACCTGAACAGCGTTCATGATATCCGGAGACCGGTGTCGTTCTGCAACCAAGCCGCAATCGAATACGTCTCGTGTGGGTGAGATATCAGCGGGCGTGGCGGTTGCCTACGAGCTTAAGAACGATGTTTTGCGTTGAGTTTCGATATTCAGGGTGACATAAGTGTCGCGGTTGTACAACCGGTTGCACCGTTAATCCGGCCAAATCGACCGTTCAGCGGACAACCGGTTGCACATGTTTTTGCATCGTCCGTAAGATAAGGACAACCGGTTGCACAAGAATCACTACGATGACGAAGGAGCATCACCATGGACGCCATTAACGATTGGGAAAACCAAGCGCTCACCCACAGGAACCGCCTGGCACCCCATGCGTACTTTATGGGTTATGAGACCGCCGATCTCGCCGCTACGTACAGCCGCGAGCTGTCGCGCGGGTTTGTCCAGCTGTCTGGCTCGTGGCAGTTCCGCCTCTTTGAGGGGCCTGCTGCCGTCTCCAACGAGGAGCTCTCCACGTACAAGTCCGAGTGGGATCACGTGGAGGTTCCGCACCTGTGGCAGGTAGACGGCTATGGCAACCTTGCCTATACCGACGAGGGTTTCCCGTTTCCGGTGGATCAGCCGTTCGTTCCCTCCGACGACCCCACGGGCGTCTACCAGCGCATCGTCAACCTTCCCGCCGTTCCTGCCGGCGCCCGCGAGATCATTCGCTTCGACGGCATCGAGAGCTATGGCGAGCTGTACGTCAACGGCCAGTTTATCGGCATGACCAAGGGCTCGCGTCTGTCCGCCGAGTTCGACGTGACCGACGCGCTCGTCGAGGGCGACAACCTGTTTGCGGTCAAGGTCCTGCAGTACAGCGATGGCAGCTATATCGAGGATCAGGACATGTGGTGGGCTTCGGGCATCTTCCGCGATGTGTACCTTATGCAGCGTCCCGCCGCGCACCTGGTCGACTTTAGGTTCCGCACGCACCGCGAGGGCGATGCCGCTCTGATCACGCTCGATACGGTGGCCGAGGGCGCTACCCGCGTCGTGTTTACGCTCAGCGATGGCGAGAACGTGGTCGCTACGGGCGAGTGCGTCGACGGCCATGCCGAGTGCAGCGTTGCCGATGCCCACTTCTGGAACCCCGAGGACCCCTTCCTCTATGACCTTACGTTTGAGGTCTACGACGGTGACGAGGTCAGCGAGTACGTTCCGCATCGCCAGGGCCTTGCCGAGGTGACGGTCGAGGGCAATCATATCTACCTCAACGGCACCTACTTTAAGATGCATGGCGTCAACCGCCACGATCACGACGATCACAAGGGCCGCGCCGTGGGCCTCGATCGCATGCGCCGTGACCTGGAGCTCATGAAGCGACACAACATCAACGCGGTGCGCACCTCTCACTATGCCAATGACCCGCGCTTCTACGAGCTGTGCGATGAGTATGGCATCATGCTGGTCGCCGAGACCGATATGGAGAGTCACGGCTTCGAGAATATCGGCAATATCGCCCTGGTCACCGACGACCCGGCATGGGAGCCGGCCTACGTCGACCGCATTGAGCGCCTGGTGATGCAGGAGCGCAACCACGCCTGCATCATTATGTGGTCGATGGGCAACGAGAGCGGCTATGGCTGCAACATCCGCGCGATGTACGCCAAGGCTCACGAGCTCGATGATCGTCCGGTCCATTACGAGGAGGACCGCAACGCCGATACCGTCGACGTCATTTCCACGATGTACTCCCGTGTGTCGCAGATGAACGACTTTGGTGAGCATCCGTTCCCCAAGCCGCGCATCAACTGCGAGTACGGCCACTCCATGGGCAATGGCCCCGGAGGTCTGTCCGAGTACCAGGAGGTCTTCGATCGCTGGGATTGCATCCAAGGCCAGTTTATCTGGGAATGGTGCGACCACGGTTTGGCTGCTGTGGCCGAGGACGGCGTTGCCTACGATATGTATGGTGGCGACAACGGCGATTACCCCAACAACAGCAACTTCTGCATCGATGGCATGGTGTTCCCCTGGCAGCAGCCGAGCCCGGGCCTTACCGAGTACGGCCAGGTCATCTGCCCGGTCCGCATGGCTTATGACGCCGAGGCAGGCGAGCTGACCGTCACCAACAAGCGTTGGTTCACCACCCTCGAGGATGTCTGCCTGTCGGCCGAGACCCTGGTGGACGGCGACGTGGTCTGCCGCAAGACGCTTATGCCCGGCGCGGTGGCTCCCGGCGAATCCGTCCAGCTGCCACTGGTGATTCGCGAGGCCGCGGTAGGCGAGACCCTGCTGACCGTGCGCGCCTACACCATGGCGGCTCACGCCTGGTGCGAGCCGATGTTCCAGCTGGGCGCAAGCCAGTTTGCCATCGCAAACCATCCGGCGCCGGCCATCGCCGCCCCCGCTCGTCCTGAGCTTACGGTCGAGGAGACCGAGCAGGAGATCCGCATTCACTCCCTCAACGGTGAGCTGACCTTCAACAAAGTTAACGGTACCGTGAGCGAGTGGAAGGCATCCGGCCGCGATGTCATGGCTTCTGGCCCCCAGGTTGGTTTTTGGCATCCGCTCGTCGACAACCACGCTCAGGAGTATGACTCCCTGTGGAAGGACAACTTCATCGATGTGATGCAGACGTCTACCCGCAAGGTTTCTTGGAAGCAGGACGGCAATGCGGTCGTCGTTACCGTGAGCCAGCGTATCGCTCCTCCCGTCCGCGCGTTCGGCATGCGCGTCGAGCTCGTCTACACCGTGCTTCCGAGCGGTCGCGTCGACCTCAAGGTTTCCGGCGAGCCCTACGGCGATTACTCGGATATCATCCCGCGCATCGGCATCTCCTTCGAGGTCCCCGGTTGCGATCGTGCCGTCGAGTGGTATGGCCACGGCCCGGGCGAGAACTATCCGGACTCGCTGCGCGCCAACCCGGTCGGTCATTACCGCACTACGGTCGACGACATGTTCACGCCCTACGTTATGCCTCAGGACTGCGCCAACCGTGAGGGTACCCGCTGGGTTGCCCTGCGCTCCAGTCACGGTGACGGCGTGTTGGTGACTCGTCCGGCTGATGCCGCCTCCAACCCGTTCTCGTTCTCGGCATGGCCCTATAGCTGCGAGGCAATAGATAACGCCAAGCACGTCTACGACCTTGTCAAGGGCGATACGGTCACGGTCAACATCAACGACCAGCTGCTCGGCCTTGGCTCGAACTCTTGGGGTTCCGAGGTGCTCGATTCCTACCGCACCCGTTTTGAGAGCTTCAGCTTTGAGGTGTCCCTGCGACCGCTGACGTCTGCCGACCTTGCTCAGGCGCTGGCACCCATTAAGGAGGCATAAGTCATGCATGTCTTTAACTCGCGCGCCGATTTCGACGCTCAGATGAAGTCCGTCAAGAAGTGGATGCGCACCGGTCAGGCGCTCGATGGCGTTGCCGACCTGCAGCACGACGTGGCTTACTCCATCGGCGACTCGTTGGTGTACTGGTGGGTGAACGCCCACGAGGCGGCTACCGCCGACCTGGTCGGTCGCCGTCGCTACCATGCCGTGCTCGCCCCGCTCGACGGCGACCTGACTGTCGAGGTGGCTTCCAAGACGGATCTTACCCGCACGCGCGCCTACAGCGATATCGACGATCGCGAGCGCTTTGAGGGTACGGGGGAGACCGTGACGATTCCCGCCGGCGGCGTTGCCGTCGTCGAGATCGACGAGGCCTACCGTGTCGTGGCCGATGTCGCGGATCCCCGCGTCGTGGTACTGCACGTGACGGTTGAAGGTTATTCCTTCCCCAACAAGTAGTATTCGTCCGTTTGGACGTTTGCTTCGCGCCGTTAAGGGGGATGGCTTTGTTGACTCCCTTTTCCCCATTCCCCTTGGCAGGTGCGTCGTCCACGATTGCGCTTGCAGTCCGGACGGTTTTAGATGAGATATAACGGATGATTGGGAGGGCTTATGAGCTCTGAAAAACGAGGAACGATCGGTTCGTTCGCTCTGCTGGGCATGACGGTCGCCGCCGTGTTCGGTATCAAGAACATCATCAACAACAACGCGGCCATCGGCTTGGCAGCTGCGCCGTCGTTCTTCTTCGCCACGCTTTTGTACTTTGTCCCCTATACCCTGGTTACCGCCGAGTTCGTCAGCCTCAACAGGGACTCCGAGTCTGGCGTGTACGCATGGGTTAAGACCTCGATGGGTGGTCGCTGGGCGTTCCTGACGGCATTTAGCTACTGGTTCGTTAACCTGTTCTACTTTGCGTCCGTCCTGCCCAACGTCATCATCTACGCGAGCTACGTGTTCTTTGGTGCCAATGCAGAGCTTTCGCAGCTGTGGATCACCATTATCGAGATCGTCGTCTTTGCTATCGCCACGTGGGTTTCGACCAAGGGCGCTAAGTGGATCGGCTCCATTTCCTCCTTCGGCTCGACCGCGGCTCTCGGCCTGACTGCCGTGTTCATCTTGCTGTCCCTGGCTGCTGCCTTTGGCGGCGTCGAGTTCGCTACGGCTCCTACCCCCGCTAACATGGCTCCCGACATGAGCAACTTCGCAACTATGTGGGGCTTCTTCGGTACGCTTGCCTGGATCATCCAGGGCGTTGGCGGCGCTGAGTCTGTCGGCGTGTTCCTTAACGACCTTAAGGGCGGCGTCAAGGCCTTCGTGCGCACCGTCGTTATCGCCGGCCTGACCATCGGCCTTCTGTACGCAGGCGCTTCGCTGCTGGTCAACCTGTTCATTCCCGAGGGCGGCGTTGCCATCTCCACCGGTATCTTCGACGTATTCGGCGCTGTCTTTGCCCACTTTGGCATTCCCATGGAAGTGTCCACGCGCGTCATTGGCCTGATCCTTCTCGCTGCCACGCTGGGCTCCCTCATGATGTGGACCTCTGCTCCCATCAAGGTCTTCTTCACCGAGATCCCCAAGGGCGTCTTTGGTAGCAAGATCGTCGAGCTCAACGAGCACGGCATTCCCGCCCGCGCCGCTTGGCTGCAGTTCGCCATCGTCGTCCCCATCCTGATCATCCCGGCCTTGGGCTCTGGTAACCTCGACGACCTGCTCATGATCGTCACCAACATGACGGCTGCCACTGCTCTGCTCCCGCCGCTGCTGATCCTGCTTGCCTACTTTATGCTGCGCAAGAACTTCGACGCCGCTCCCCGTGACTTCCGCATGGGCTCGCGCAGCTTTGGTCTGGTCGTTGCCGCATTCCTGCTTGTGGTCTTCTGCTTTGTGCTTGTCTGCGGCACCATCCCGCTCGATCAGCCGCTGTGGCTGACGCTGGTCTACAACGTTGGCGGTGTGGTTGTCTTCCTGGGCCTTGCCGTGATGTGGTACAACCGCTATATCAACCGCCTGCGCGAGACCGATCCCGAGGCCGCCGAGAGCGAGCTGCGCCCCTCCGTCCTCGACATGATGGAGTAGCGGCTAGGATTAATCTACGGCTGTGGAATAAATCGATTCCCTTTCCTAAGGAGGGGCCTTACGAGGCCCCTCCTTTTGTGTTTTGGGGCATGGTTTTGGACCCCGTGGTCAAAAAATGCCAAATATGAGTACTGTTGCAAAAGAGGTGACATATTTTTCGGCCTGTTCTGAGCAAAAACGGGCTCAAAATCAATTTATATAACCCCCTTTAAAGGGCGTTTGACGGCTTTCAACGGTGGCGCGCGCAGACGTGGTGTAAGAGCGTCCCGAGGTCCGTCGCTGCAAGTCC
>UQWQ01000063.1 GCA_900544755.1 uncultured Collinsella sp.
GGGGGATCTTCGCTTGAAGGTGACTGACGGCGGCGATGCGTTCCTGCCACTTGGCGAGGAAACGGATGACCCGACGCTGCCCGGCGAGCTCGCCTACATCGATGATGCGGGCGCCGTATGCCGCTGCTGGAACTGGCGCGATGGCGTTCGCACGGCGCTGTCCGACGATTCGGCCGATGCATTCCTGGCGATTGAGTGCGTGGAGCCCGAGCGGATGGGGGATTGCCAGGCTGCCGTTGATCGTCTCGCCGAGTTGCTCGAGCGCTATCTGGGAGCGACGGTTGTCGTTAAGACGCTTGTGACCCGCGACAATCCCTGCGTGGAACTGTAGCGACGCCTGCGGATCATGTTCGCCGGTCAAAACCACTACAAAGGTGCCTGTCCCCTTTGTGGTGGTTTTTATGTTGATGGGTCAACAAATGAGGCACGCAGGGCCGGCGGTCGCTGGATACGGCTAAGATGTTTACCCGTTAGCATCATGTAAGCGAAAGGCGGTCGTCTCCCATGCAGCAGAACGACGAGACACGTTTCGAGGACTTTGTCGGACTGATCAGCGGGCTCTACAAGGAGATCCAGCGCATTAAGACATCCGAGGGCGCAAGGCTGGGCCTCAAGGGCTCCGACGTTATGTGCCTGTACTATCTTGAGCGCAGCAAGGACGGCCTGACTGGCGCTGACCTGGCTCGCATGGCAGGCGTGACCCGTGCCGCCGTCTCGCGCACGCTCGCGCATCTGGAGGAGGGCGGCTACGTCGAGGTCGACGACTCGGGTGATGCAGCCGTTAAGTATCGTGCCCCGGTGCGCCTGACCGCTCTGGGCGGCGAGAGCATGAGCGAGGCGGACCGCATCATTCGCGAGGTGCTCGACACCACCGGTAAGGCTATGGGTGTGGAGCAGCGCGAGCAGATGTATGCGTCGCTGCGTACGATTCTCAACACCCTGCGTGAGATCTAAGGCCGCCAAGGCATTTGCTTCCCATTAAAAACTGCATCGTCCCGTTTGAGCGCGTACGCCGTGCCGGGACATTGCTGTCAAAATTCCCTGCGCGAGACCTGCGCAAGAAAGGATTCGCTATGTCCGTCCGCATTATTACCGATTCCGCCAGCGATATGTCGCCGGCGGAGCACCCCGCTCTGCGTGTTCTGCCGCTGTCCGTTACCTTTGGCACCGATGTGTATATGGATGGCGTCGACATCGATCACCAGCGCTTTTACGAGATGCTCGTGGAGCGCGACGAGCTGCCCAAGACCGGTCAGGTCAACCCGTACGCCTTTTCGCAGGCGATTGCCGAAGCACGTGAGGCCGGCGACGAGGCGGTGATTATTACCGTGGGTGCCAAACTTTCGGGGACCAATCAGAGCGCCCGTACCGCACTTGCCGAGGCGCCGGGCGGCGACGTGTATGTGGTTGATAGCAATAACGTTACCCTGGGTGAGCGCGTGCTGGTCGAGTATGCCCTGCGCCTAGTGGACGAGGGCCAGGGCGCGGCCCAGATCGCGGCGGCTGTCGAGGCCGTCCGTGACCGCGTGGTGGTTATTGGTCTGCTCGAGACGCTGGAGTACCTGGTGCGCGGCGGTCGCCTGTCTGCTGCTGCCGGTGCCGTGGGTACGCTGCTCAACGTAAAGCCTGTTGTGGCTGCCGAGGACGGTCTGATCGTGCAGCTGGGCAAGGCGCGCGGTTCCAAGAACGGACGTAACCTGCTCAACCAGAAGGTCGAAAAGGCGGGCGGCATCGACTTTTCCATGCCGCTGGCGCTCGGCTATACGGGCCTTTCGGATGCGGTGCTCAAGAAGTATATCGAGGACAGCGCGGCACTGTGGGCTGGCCACACCGAGGGCGAACTGCCCGTTCACACCATCGGTGCCACCATCGGCACCCATGTAGGCCCCGGCGCCGTAGCCGTGGCCTTCTTCCAGCCCGTTAACTAGCCCACCTGCCAAAACCACCACAAAGGGGACAGGCGCCTTTGTGGTGGTTTATGCTATTCCGGGTGGAAAGGAGCGAGCAATGGCGTCTGAGGGCTTTTTTGAGCGGGTGTACGAGGTGGTCGAGCAGATTCCCGAGGGGATGGTCGCCACGTATGGTCAGGTGGCGCTGCTTGCTGGACGTCCACGAAGTGCGCGGTACGTGGGGTATGCCCTGCATGGCAATCCGCGTCCCGGCGAGATTCCCTGTTACCGCGTGGTGTTTGCCGATGGCCGCATATGCGATGGTTTTGCTTTTGGCGGTCCCGATGCTCAACGTGAGCTTTTGCTAGGGGAGGGTGTGGCGTTTAAGGACGACATGCACGTCGACTTGGCCGCCTCTCGCTGGCCTGCAGGGCTCTAGCGGCTCTGCCGTGGCTTAAACCACCACAAAGGTGCCTGTCCCCTTTGTGGTGGTTTTGGCAGGTTTACCGAGGTTAACTTATGGAGAAGGTATGGCGGCGCGGTTTGTCGCAGCAAAGTAAACCACGGTGAACTATATTGTTTTCAGCAACGGAGCAGGCAATAGGCGATGAAAAAGCCTGCCCTGTTGAGTTTGATTCGCATTCCTCCCCTCTGTGCGATTCAACGGTGTACTTCGGGAACAGGCCCGCTGGCAACTATCTGCCAGCGGGCCTGTTCCTGTTTCGGTGAGGATTCAGCCTCACCGTCTATGTTGTGCGAAGGCGCTTTGCCTAGTACACCATGCCCATGGCGTCCTGAACCTCGGCCAGGGTCTGCTCGGCAATCTCGTTGGCGCGACGGTTGCCCTCGTGCAGCACGTCCTTCACATAGTCCAGATCGTTCTCATAGCGCTGACGACGCTCGCGGATCGGCGCGAAGTACTCGTTGACGGCCTCGGTCACGTACTTCTTGAGCTGGCCGGAGCCGCCCATGCCAATCTCCTCGGCAATCTCGACCTCGGAACGGCCGGTGCAGATGGCGGCGGTTGAAAGCAGGCCGGACACGCCGGGGCGATTCTCGGGATCGAACGTGATCATGCGCTCGGAGTCGGTCTGGCTCTTCTTGATGCGCTTGGCCGTCTCCTCGGCGGTCATCGAGATGTTAATGGCGTTGCCGTAGCTCTTGCTCATCTTGCGCCCGTCCAGGCCGGGCAGCAGCGGGGTCTCGGACAGCAGCGCGTCGACCTCGGGGAACACCTTGCCGTAACGGTTGTTAAAGCGGCGGGCGATGGTGCGGGTGAGCTCGATGTGCGGCAGCTGGTCGCGACCGACGGGCACCACATTGCCCTTGCAGAACAGGATGTCGCAGGCCTGGTGCACCGGGTAGGTGAGCAGAAGGCCGGTGAGCTCGTGGCCCGAGGCCTCCATCTCGGCCTTGACCGTGGGGTTGCGCGCCAGCTCGGCCTCGGAGACCAGCGACAGGAACGGCAGCATGAGCTGGTTTGCGGCGGGTACGGCGGAGTGCGCGTAGATCATGGTCTTGTCGGGGTCGATGCCGCAGGCAAGGTAGTCCATGACCATGTTGTACACGTTGTCCTGGATGTGCTCGGTCGTATCGCGGTCAGTGATGACTTGGTAGTCGGCGATGAGCACGTTGGTCTTGGCGCCCATGTTCTGCAGCTCAACACGGCCCTTGAGGGTGCCGAAGTAGTGACCCAGGTGCAGACGGCCGGTGGGGCGGTCGCCGGTGAGCATGGTGAACTTCTCGGGCGTTTTGGCCAGGCCCTCGCGAATGGCGTTGCTCTTTTGCAGCGCGACTTCGTAGCTGTTCTCGTTTGGCATGATTGCTCCTAACGTATGTTCATGGGTCAAGATGATAACGCGTTTATTGGAGGGTCGGGGCGTAAGTACGCGAGGGGCGGGAGAGCGGCGGCATGTGCGATGGGCGCGGCGTGGCTGCGCGTTTGGCCGGCGGCGCCTGGGCGCAGCCTCGGCAGCTTACCCTAGCGCCTGTGGTGGCGCTCCTCCCTGCGTTCTTCTGCCGCCTGCTCCTCCTGCTTAAAGGCGGGATCGTCGGGGGTGACGAGCTCGTCCTCGTGCGTGCGCTTGTTGTAATGGTGGCGCAGCACGGGCTCAAACAGGTGCAGGTGCTTGGCAAAGGCCGCCGAGCCAATGGCGAGTACGGTAAAGATGAGCACGCGCATGGGCACCTCGACCTGGTTAATCGCGGCGGCGCCGGCCGAAAGCATGATGCACCAGGCGTAGATGAGGAGCACTGCCTGCTTTTGGTTGTAGCCCTCTTGGATCAGGCGGTGGTGGATGTGGCCCTTGTCGGCCTGCCCGATGCTAATGTGGGCGCGCTTGCGGCGCACGATGGCGCTAAACGTGTCGATGATGGGCACGCCGGCAACGATGAGCGGGATGATAAGCGAGGTGAGCGCGGCGGTGCGGCTCACGTTGAGTAGCGAGATGGAGCCCAGCGCAAAGCCCAGAAGCAGCGACCCCGAGTCGCCCAAGAAGATGCTTGCGGGGTTGAAGTTGTATCGCAAAAAGGCCAGGCAGGCGCCAAAGAGCGCAATGGAGAGCGCGGCGGCGTCGATGCGGCCCGAGAGAACGGCCATCGAAAACATGGTGAACGACGCGATGCCGCAGATGCCCGTGGCCAAGCCGTCGAGGCCGTCGATGAGGTTAATGATGTTGGTGAATGCCACCAGATAGATCACGGTGATGGGGTAGGCGAGCCATCCGAGCATGATCTCGCCGGGGGCAAACGGGTTGACGATGACGCCGATCCGCAGGCCGCCGATACAGGCGATAAGCGCGGCGAGGACCTGTCCGGCTAGCTTTTGCTTGGGCTTGAGCTGGAAGACGTCGTCGATAGCGCCGGTCGCAAAGATGACGGTAAAAGAAAGCGCAAGTATGGGGTAGCTGATGTGCAGACGGGGGTGGGGCACCAAAACGGGCGGCCAACCCAGGTACCAGGTGCCTAGGATTTGCACAATACAGGCAACGACCAGGCCCAAAAACACCGCCGTTCCGCCCAAACGCGGGATGGGCTTGGTGTTGATGCGGCGCTTAGAAGGATAGTCGACGGCGTCGAGCTTAATTGCCAAGCGCTTGACCAGGGGCACCGTGAGGAAGGTCGTGATAAAGGCCGCCGCTGCCACGCATAGATACGGTATGTAGCTCGGGGATGAAGCCATGAATCTAAAAACCGCCAAGCGTCGAAGGAAAAGGTCAAAGGTTGCTAAGCGCAAAGGGCATAGCCGAACCATGATACTCGACCAAGGGGGGTGCATGGAATTGCACGCAGCGATAATCACGCGCTTACCAGATATTGGGATGTTGTCGATGGATTGTCGGGATACCGGCGGGGATCCATATGGGCTGTAATGGTGGTTTTCGGCAAATAAAAACCACCCCCCACGTTACGAAAATGAACCCACCTAAAACAGGTGGGTGCCCTCATCGACTGTTCCAGCGTCCTTAACAACGAAGGATACCTGTACTAGGTACGACTGTGTGGGCTCCCTAAATAAACGCGACGGTTCACCCAGTTGCTCCGCGGGGGGCGGAATACCTACATCATAAAGCGGCACTTTATCGATTCCAGTCTTGACATTACAAAAATCGTGTCGGACGATTACGGCGCCTTGGGCTCGAGCCGTCTGTGCGGTTGGTCCCTTTACGTTTGAGCTGCTGAATCGTTGTTTTGGAGCATGTTTTTATGCCGACGCCGTTGACCGAACTTTTTTCGCCCGCCTGCCATTTGTGTCCGCGCCGTTGCGGTGCGGTGCGCGACGAGGGTGCGCACGGCGTATGCGGTGCCGATGACACGCTCAAGGTGGCCCGCGCGGCGCTTCATATGTGGGAGGAGCCGCCTATCTCGGGCGAGGCCGGTTCGGGCACGATCTTCTTTAGCGGCTGCTCGCTCAAATGTATCTATTGCCAGAACCACGAGATCTCGACGGGCAATTTTGGGCTTGAGATTTCGCCCGAGCGCCTGGTCGAGATTATGCTGGAGCTGCAGGACCAAGGTGCCAATAACATCAATCTGGTGACGGCGACGCATTATGCTCACCTGCTGCCGGCCGCGATTGCCGCAGCTCGGGAGCGCGGACTGGTCATCCCAATTGTCTACAACACGAGTGGTTACGAGCGCGCGAGTGCCGTGGCAGCGCTGGGCGACCTGGTCGACGTGTGGCTTACGGACTTTAAATATGCCGATGCCGGGCTTGCGCAGTCGCTTTCTCATATTAAGGACTACCCGCGCGTGGCCGTGTCGGGTCTGGCCCAGATGGCGCGCGAGATTGAGCGCCGCGGGGGAGAGCTGGTAGACAAGGACGGGCTCATGAGGCGCGGCATAATCGTGCGTCATCTGGTGCTGCCGGGGCATGCGGACGATTCGTGCCGCGTGTTGGACCTGGTGTGGCAGACGGTGGGCGACGTGCCGATCTCGGTCATGAACCAGTACACGCCCAATGCCCTCATGTGCGAACAAGGCGGCGACCTGGCGCGCGCCGTGACGCGCGAGGAGTACGAGCAGGTGCTCGACCATGCCGACGACCTGGGCTTTACGACGATGTTTTGGCAAGAAGGCGGAGCGGTAGACGAGAGCTTCACCCCGGCGTTCGACACCACCGGCGTCCTCACCAGCGCAAAGTAGTGCGCTCGCCGATGATTTTTCTGGGACGGGGATTAAAAAATCATCGAGAGGATCGCCTGCTCGAAAAGTTGTCAAAATAGCCGCGTCCCAAAAAGACTGGGTATTGGGCGTTGACAGTTGGCGAGCCGTAGGTAAAATATCAACTTGTCTTGGGGACGTAGCTCAGTTGGGAGAGCGCTGCCGTCGCATGGCAGAGGCCGAGGGTTCGACTCCCTTCGTCTCCACCCTTGGATTTGATAAGCCGCTGACATTGTGTCGGCGGCTTTTTTTAAAAGAAAGGGCTGTACCATGGCCAAGCTTGAGTCCCAACCACTGTCTGCCGAGGAACGCGCCGAGTTGGAAGAGCTCCGCGCCGAGAAAGCTCGTCGCGAGGCCCAGGAAGAGGCACGCCGCGAGCGTGAGGAGCTGGCCGCCCTGCGTGCCGAGCGCGAGAAGGCCGAGGAGGCCGCCGCGAACGTCGCCCCCGCGCCCAAGCCCGCCGCCGCGAAGCCCGCGCCCACCGCACCTAAACTTCAGCCTAAAAAGGTCGCTCGTTCCAAGTCCGTCGAGCCCAAGCCGAGCCGTGACGAGATGACCTTTGCCCAGCGCATGGTTACCTCCAAGGAGCCTACGGGCGAGAACGAGATCCCTGGCATGGCGCCGGCTCAAAAAATCATCATTGTCCTTGCCCTCATCGCGTTTGTCATCTTTATGGGCTACACGATCCTGACCAGCATGGGCCTGCTCTAGCCCATTCGCGCTGGGTGCCATGCCCGAACACTCTGCCCTTTTCCAACCCTCAACCTCTGCACAACGCATCCGAAAGGTCGCCCCATGGCTTTGACCGACATCTCGCATCCCACCGACATTGCAATGCTCACCGATCTGTACGAGCTCACTATGGCCCAGGGCCTGTGGGAGAGCGGCAAGGCCAATGAGCAGGGTTGTTTTACCGCGTTTTACCGCGACCATCCCTTTGGCAGCGCCTATGCCGTCATGTGCGGCACCGCCGAGCTGCCCGAGCTGGTCGAGAACCTGCGCTTTACGCCCGAGGATATCGACTACCTCGCCTCACTCCAGGCCCCGGCCGGCGGTGCGATGTTCAAGCCTGCATTCCTCGACTACCTGCGCGATTTTCGTGCACATGTAAACATCGACGCCGTCCCCGAGGGCGAGCTCGTCTTTCCGCGCGAACCCATGGTTCGCGTCACCGGTCCCGCGCTGGAGTGCCAGCTGCTCGAAACGGCGCTGCTCAACATCGTCGGCTTCCAGACGCTTGTTGCCACCAAGACGGCGCGCGTGGTGCTGGCGGCGGACGGCCGTCCCGTTGCCGAGTTTGGCCTGCGCCGCGCCCAGGGTCCCGATGGCGGGCTGGCCGTCGCGCGCGCGAGCTACGTTGCCGGCTGCTCCTCTACGTCCAATGTGCTCGCCGGCCGCCGCTACGGTATTCCCGTCTTTGGCACGCATGCGCACAGCTGGGTCATGAGCTTCGACTCCGAGCTCGAGGCCTTCCGCGCCTTTGCCAAGTCGAGCCCCAAGAATTGCACGCTGCTCATCGACACCTACGACGTACGCGAGGGTTGCGAGCATGCCATTACGGTTGCCAAGGAGATGGAAGCGGTGGGCGAGCGCCTGTCGGCCATTCGCATCGACTCCGGCGACCTCGCCAAGCTCTCCAAGTATGTGCGCGGCCGTTTTGATGCCGAGGGCCTGCCCTATGTGGGGATCTCGGTTTCTAACGATTTGGATGAGTACACGATTCAGTCGCTGCTCGACCAGGGCGCGCCTATCGATAGCTTTGGCGTGGGCACCAAGCTCGCGACCTGCTACGACCAGCCGGCGCTGGGCGGCGTGTACAAGCTCGCCGCCCGCCGTGCGAGTGAGACGGACCCGTGGACGCCGGTGGTCAAGCTCTCCGAGCAGCCCTACAAGCGCACGATCCCGGGTGTGCAACGCGTGCGCCGTTATTACGACGGCTTTGGCGGCCCGGTCTGCGACATGATCTACGACGAGGACCATCTGGCGGGGGAGGGCGCCGCGCGCGGCAATACCCTCGTGGCCGTGAATGATGCCGCTCTGGTGACCGACGTGTCCGAACTTGAGTATCGCGAGCTGCTGGTGCCGATCGTGCGCGATGGCAGTGCGGTGGCTCCGCGTGAGAGCATCCAGGACGCGCGCGAGCGTTGCGCCTGGGCACTTGACCATCTGGACGCAGCTTTCAAGCGCTTCCTGTACCCGCAGACCTATGTGGTGGGCATGGAGCAGGGCCTGGCTCAGGTGCGCGACGAGCTCGTGCGCAAGAACATGGCTGCGGCCTCTGCCTTTCCCTGGGCTCACTAATTCCTTGGGCGGTAGGGGCGAGTCACGCTTCCCTGGCCACCGCCTCGGCCGTTCGCTGAACAGTTGATTGGTTTGACGTATGACGACTTCTTATAAAACGATGGTGGTAAAGATCGGTTCGTCCACGGTGGTGGGCGCCGACGGCAAGGTCAACCGCGCCTTTATCGGCGGACTTGCCGATCAGGCCGCAGCGCTGCGCAAGCTCGGCTGGCGTCTGGTTGTGGTGAGCTCGGGCGCTATCGCCTGTGGCTATCCCGTGTTGGGCTTCGACCGCAAGCCGGTCGGTGACCTGCCGAGCCTGCAGGCCTGCGCCTCGGCCGGTCAGTGCATCATCTCGTCGGCCTACGACGAGGAGTTCCATGCGCGCGACCTGCTCACCTCGCTCGTTCTGCTCACGCGCCACGATACGGCCCGCCGCACGTCCTACCTGCACGCGCGCGACGCCCTGCTGCGCCTCGTGGAGCTTGGTGTGGTGCCGGTCGTCAACGAGAACGATACCGTCACCGTCGACGAGATCAAGTTTGGCGACAACGACACACTGGCGGCGCTTGTGAGCTGCCTGGTTTCTGCCGATCTGTGCGTGACGCTCTCGGACATCGATGGTCTCTACACTGCCAATCCGCATGAAGACCCCACGGCCGAGTTTGTTCCTGTCGTGCATAAGATCGATGCCAAGATTATTGCCTCGGCGGGCGATTCTTCCACATCGGTGGGCACGGGCGGCATGATTACCAAGATCCGCGCGAGCCGCATTCTCATGACGGCGGGCATTCAGAGCGTGATTTGCTCGGGCGAGGAGCCCGATGCGCTCGTGCGCCTGGCCCGCGGCGAGAGCGTGGGTACGCTGTTCGATCCGCCGGCGGAGCGCCTGGACATTGCGCCGCGCAAGCTGTGGATCGCGCTGGGTGATAAGGCGCACGGCTCGGTGACGGTCGATGATGGCGCCGCGAAGGCGCTGGTAAGCCGTGGCTCTTCCTTGCTTGCGGTGGGTATTCGCCAGGTCGATGGCGCGTTTTCCGAGGGCGATGTGCTCGACGTGTGTGATCCGAGCGGCATGGTCGTCGCCCGCGGTATCGCCGAGGCCGATTCGGACGTGCTGGAGCTTGCCGCCGGCCGCCGCCAGGACCAGATTGCCAGCAACCGCCTGCTCGCAGACCTGGCCGAGAAGCCCGCAATCCATAGGGACAACTTGATAGTGTTTGCATAAAGAGAGGCAGCGCTGCGGCTCGTTTTGCCAGCAGTGCTGCCTCTCCTTTTCCGGCACTTGGGGACGTTCCTATTGTGCCGGCAGGTGGGGACACTCCTTTGCTAGAAGATCCGGCGCAGGTCTCCTCGGTTGAGGGCTTCGTCGAAGAGGCATTTGAACACCACGCTGCCGTGCAGGCCGTCGTGCTCGAACTCGTTCGTCACCCAGGCATGCGAGTTGCCCACGCGGCTGAGCGTATCGAGCTGCAGGCCCGAATCGACGTACATGTCGTCGAAATACACCGCGGCCTGGAGCGGCACCTCGTTGCAGGCCAGGCGTTGCGGGTCGTAGATCTTGTCCCAGCTGGTGTCTTCCATCAGCAGGTCCATGGCGGGTTTAAACGGCTTAAGCTCGGGCATCTGCTCAAACATCCACGGGAACATGGCCTCGCCGGTAAACATGAGCGGGCGCGCGAGGGTGTCGAACTCGGCACGGTGTGCCTTCTCCTCTGCCGCGGCCCAGCGAATGGGCATGGTATCGCCGTCGGCGTAGATGAACTCCTGAAGCGTCCAGTACAGCGGATTCGTGCGCGTGTTGGTGCGCTCGAAGGCACGCATCAAAAAGCTGTCAGATATCGAGACGCCGCAGGTCAGCGTGCCGTCGCCGTCAACAAAAGCGTGATCGATAATCCAATGCATGCGCTCAAAGCTCGGCTTCATGCCAAAGTCGCTGCCCATGAGTTGTAGGCGCTCGACCGTCATCGGCGAGCCGTCGGGCAGCACGGGCTTCTGAGCCTCGAGCGCATCGGCAAGAGCCGCCACGCGCTCGACGTCGGCGGGGTAGCGGTCGTAATACTGCTGTGTCTTGGCAGCCATGCGCGGGAAGGTGTGCGCGTAGACCTCGCTTGCGCTCGCCGGCACGTGGGGGATGCCGCCGCAGGTAAAGCTTGCCGCCACGCCCTCGGGGAAGAGCGACAGATAGCTCAACGTCAAAAAGCCGCCGTAGCTCTGCCCGAGTGTGACCCAGGGCCTGCCGCCAAAGCCTACCAGGCGCAGGTACTCAAAATCGCGCACGATAGAGCTGGCGAGGTGACGCTTGAGGAAGTCCGCCTGCGAGCGGGCCGCATCGGCGCCGGCTGCCTCGGCGCGCTCGCCCAAGGCCGCGATCGTGCGTCCGTCAACACAGCTGCTGCGTCCGGTGCCGCGCTGGTCGGGCAGGACCACGCGGAAGTGTTTGACGGCCTCCTCGATCCAGCCGTCGCTCGTGGGCGACAGCGGACGCGGGCTCTCGCCGCCGGGGCCGCCCTGCAAAAAGAGAAGGAGCGGCAGGTCGTCGTTGATGCGGTCGGGTGCGCAAACCACGCGGTAGAAGAGCTTGATGCTCTCGGGCGCGCCGGCGATGGGCGCCGGCATGGCGCCGCGGCGCATGGTGCTGCCGACGGCCAAAAGCATGGGCTCCAGGCCGCGCCAGTCGAGGGGGACATCGATGCTGTGGTCCTCGACATACAGGCCGGGGACGTGGTACGAAGTAATGAGGGCCATGTGAGTCTTCCGTTCGTTGCGGTGTTTCGGGTTGACCAATTCTACCGCCGCGGGCGAGGCCATGCGCAAATCGGCTACCATGGTTGCAAACTTCTAGGAGAAAGGGCCGTCCATGTCGGTCGATATAGCCACGTATGTCCACGATCTTGCCGTTGCCGCTAAGGCAGCGTCGGCCTCGCTTGCCACGGCGAGCGACGAGCAGCGCCAGGAGGCCGTGCGCGCCATGGCCGCAGCACTGCGCAACGGTATCGACTCCATCGTCGCCGCCAACGAGCTCGATATGTCCGCTGCGCGTGATGCGGGCACCTCGGTCGGATTGCTCGATCGTCTGCTGCTGACGCCCGAGCGCGTCGAGGGCATGGCCGCCGGCCTGGAGAAGCTCGCCGAGCTGCCCGATCCCGTGGGCCGCGTGCTCGATCACCGTGTGCTTGCGAGTGGCGTGGACCTTACGCGCGTGAGTGTGCCGCTGGGCCTGGTTGCCATGGTCTACGAGGCGCGCCCCAACGTGACGGCCGAT
>UQWQ01000064.1 GCA_900544755.1 uncultured Collinsella sp.
ATCGAGGACCAGGCTCGCTTGGCCCATGAGCGCGGCACGCGTGTGCTGTGCGTTCCGGCCCCGCTCTTTATGGGTGCCATGCCGGGCAGCCTGGTGGGCGCTGCCGATTTTGAGCACGATATGCTGACGGGCCTGACGGGCGTTGCCGAGCGCATCCAAGAGCTCGATATGATCTGCATCGTGCCCGCTGCGGTTTCGTTTGAGGGCCAGCCCCTGCTTGACTATATGATGCTTAAGGATGGTCGCGTGGTGCCTGCGCGCGCAAGTATTGCCCTGCAGCGCGGTGAGAACAACGACACACGTTGGGCACCGCCGGTGTTTGACGTGGACGGCGTGCGCATCGTCGTGGTGTTTGACCTGGATCGCGAGCTCGAGATGCTGCCGACCGGTGTCGACCTCATTGCCTATTTCCAGTTTAATGCGTTTGACATGACCAACCGCGAGACCGCCGCCATTGCCGCCGTTCGCAGCGGCGCCTACCGCAAGATCGCATCCAAGCGCAGCGTGTGGTTTGCCTGCATGGCGCCGGTCGGCGCCTATGACGAGTCGGTGTATACCGGCGGGTCGTTTGTGCTTGACGACTGCGGACGCGTGGTGGCCCAGGCGCCGTGTTTTGAAGAGAGTCTGCTGGTTCAGGAGATTCAGCGCGGCGTAATGCTCGATGCTTTGGAGGACCACGAGCTGCCCGAGTTTCGTTCCGAGGAGTGGTTGTGGCAGGCGCTGGTGCTCGCTGTGCGCGATAACGCCCGTGCCCACGGTACGTCGCGTGCCGTGGTGGCGCTCGAGGGCGATCTGCCGTCGTCTTTGCTTGCGGCGCTGGCTGTCGATGCATTGGGCTCGCGCAATGTGATCGGCCTGGTGTTGGACCGCAACCGCATCTTTACGCCGGCGCAGGAGGAGGCCGAGGCCGCCCGCTGCGCCGCCGTTCGCGCGATTGCCGAGCGCCTGCATATTCGCACGGTTGAGCGCGATGTGCCGGATGCGGCGCGCGTACTTGACCGCGATGTGTCGGCGGGCGATGCCGAGCGCCTGCGTTCGCGCACACTGGGCCTGATGCTCGAGGATACGGCGCTCGAGCTGGGCGCTATGGCGCTGAGCCCGCTTTCCAAGACCGAGTACGCGCTGGCGGCGCCCGCGCTGTCCGGCGGCTATCAGGGCGACTTTGCGCCCTTTGGCGATGTGTATCTGTCGACGCTCGAGTTTGTGGCACGCGTGCGCAACCGCGCCTCGGCCGTGGTGCCCCAAGAGCTCGTGACGCTCAACGCGGTGGAGGATTGCATGGATCGCGTGTTGGCGCAGGCGCTCTCGACGCTCGCCGGCCCGGTTGATATGCTCGATCGCGCGGCGCAGCTGCTGGGCGGGCTTGAGCCGGGCGAGGTCGATGGTGCGCTTGAGTCGCACGTGGACCGCAACCGTCCCTTTGACGATATCCCGATGGCCACCGGCAAGCCCGAGGCCTGCTCACTGCTGCTGATGCTTGTGCGCCAGGGCGAGGCTGCTCGTCGCATGCTGCCGACGGTGCCGATCGTCTCGGCCCGTTCGTTTGTCGAGCGCGCCTGGCCGTACATGCTTGCGTGGTCCGATCTGGGGCTCAACGGTAAGGAGCGCATGACGGTTGATTCGCTGGCACGCGCCGAGGTGCGCCGCTTTGCCGACGACGACACGAGTGACCGTATGCGCGGCGAGATGATGGGCATATTGGGCGAGCTGTTGGGTATTTCGCCCGAGCAGATGGAAGAGCTGCGCTCCGAGGACGGCCAGCGCCGCCTGCACGAGGGTATGAAAAAGTTTGAGGGTGAGGTCCAGGACGCCATCGAAAAGATGATGGGCGGCCAGGGCGGACCGCAGGGCGGGGCCCAGGGTGGTCCGATGCCGCATCCGCCGGTTGATCCCCGACAGTTTCCGTTCTTTAGCCAGAACTAGGGCAGACGGAAACATTGCGGGAGGGATTCTCTCGCACACATTGCTTCTGCCGAATCAATCTTGCATTAAGTACTTTGGCCCCGTTGTGTTATTCTAGAACAGACGTTCGTGAATAGTGCGCGGGGCCTTGCCTTGCGCTGTGCTTGTGGCGAGGGGAGGTCGGCTTGGTTATCTTGGGTATCGACCCTGGTTTGGCCCATACGGGCTGGGGGATTATCGAGGAGCGGCGTGGCGAGGTTCGCTGCCGTGCCTACGGTTGTATCGAGACCAGCGCGGGCAGCCCGCTCGCGGTGCGCCTGTCGCATATCGCCCGCGACCTCAAGGGCGTCGTCGAACGCTACCGTCCCGATACCGCGGCTATCGAGAGCATCTACTTTGGCGCTAACGTCCGCTCGGCCATCCCCACGGCGCATGCCCGCGGTGCCGCGCTCGTGGCGCTTTCGGAGTGCGCGCTCGAGATTGGCGAATACACGCCCATGCAGATCAAACAGGCCGTGGTGGGCACGGGCGCTGCAGATAAACGGCAGGTTGCCTACATGGTGCGCACGCTCACGCAGCTCGATCACGACCCACACCCAGACCACGCCGCCGATGCCCTGGCCTGCGCCATCTGTCACGTTAACCTAAGCCGCACCCGGGCGCTTACCGGCGGCGAGTTCTATCAACAGAGAGGAACCGGATACTGATGATCTCCCAGCTCCATGGAACGCTTGTCGAGGCCACGATGAGCTCGGCCGTCGTCGATGTATCGGGCGTAGGCTTTGAGCTTGGCATATCTGGCAGCACTGCTGCCACGCTGCCCACGCCCGGCGGTGAGGTTCGCCTCTATACCCGCATGCAGGTCCGTGAGGACGCCATGACGCTCTTTGGCTTTGCCTCCAAGGACGAGCGCACGATGTTCGATCGACTCGTTTCCGTCTCGGGCGTCGGCCCGCGCCTGGCGCTTGCCGTGCTTTCCACCTATACCGTGGGACAGCTGTATTCCCTGGTAATGGCCGAGGATGACAGGGGCATGGCCAAGGTGCCCGGTGTGGGTAAAAAGACTGCCCAGCGCCTCATCTTGGAGCTCAAGAGTACCTTTGCCAAGGACAAGGGCTTTGTTCCGGTCGACGTAATTCCCGGTCAGGTTGCGATGCCGGTTCCCGCCGCCGCTCCCTCGGCAATCGATGATGCCCGCGCGGCGCTCCTTTCCATGGGCTTTAGCCCGCAGGAGACCGAGGTTGCCCTGAGCGGGTATGATGGGCAGGATATGCGTGTCGAGGATCTGCTCGGCGCGGCGCTTAAGCGACTCGGAATGGATGCGTGATGTGGGAAGCCGATGACTCTCAGGACCTGTGGGCGACGCCCGGCAGCTCGCCGGCGGCATCCATGGCGCACGGTGAGCGTATGGTGGGCTCGGAGCTGACGCCCGAAGACCTCGATGTCGACCGTACCCTGCGTCCCCAGCGCCTGGACGACTACTGCGGTCAGGAGCATATCAAGCAGAGCCTTCGCGTGCTGATCGAGGCGGCGCAGAGCCGTGGCGAGACGCTCGACCACGTGATCTTCTCGGGCCCTCCGGGCCTGGGCAAGACCACGCTGGCCACCGTTATCGCCAACGAGCTGGGCGCTCAGATCAAGACGACGAGCGGTCCGGCCATCGCGCGTACCGGCGACCTCGCGGCTATCCTTACCAACCTGCAGCCGGGTGACGTGCTGTTTATCGACGAGATCCACCGTCTTAACCGCTCGGTCGAGGAAGTCCTGTATCCCGCTATGGAGGACTTTGCGCTCGATATCGTGATCGGTAAAGGTCCGGCCGCTCGCTCGATTCGCCTGGATATCCCCAAGTTTACGCTGGTGGCGGCAACGACCCGCTCGGGCATGCTGACCGGCCCGCTGCGCGACCGCTTTGGCATTTCGTATCGCCTGGACTACTACACGGTCGAGGAGCTCGCTCAGATCGTGACGCGTTCGGCGACCATCCTGGGCGTGACGATAGACCATCCGAGTGCGCTCGAGATCGGCTCACGCTCGCGTGGTACGCCGCGCTTGGCCAACCGTCTGCTCAAGCGCGTGCGCGACTATGCGCAGGTGCGCGGCAACGGTCCTATCGAGCTCGATATCTGCCGTCAGGCGCTCGAGTTCTTCGAGATTGATGAGCTTGGTCTGGACTGGATGGACATTCGCATCTTGGAGACGCTTGCCAAGACGTTCTCCGGCCGTGCCGTGGGCCTGACGACCCTTGCCAGCGCGGTGGGCGAGGATCCGGGTACGCTCGAGGATGTCTATGAGCCTTACCTGCTGCAGTGCGGCTTGATGATTCGCACGCCCCAGGGCCGCCAGGCAACGCTTCGCACCTTTGAGCACTTGGGCATCGAGCCAGCCGTTTAGAGGCGGGTTTGTTTTGGCTGGTCTGTAGGCTATCGCTGAGCATTGGATAAACATATCGCCATTCATCGGTTACGGGTGTTTTACTATTGCGCGCCCGTGCTATGCTGAATTGGTCTTTTTCTCATCCGGTAACGAAAGGACCGCCCATGCCTACTGACATCGAAATCGCACGTTCCGTCACGCCGCTGCCCATTACCGAGGTGGCTAAGAACGCCGGCGTCGACGTAAAGCACCTGATTCCGTACGGCTTCGACAAGGCTAAGGTCGACTATTCCCTGCTCAACGAGCCGACCGATCACCAGGCCAAGCTCGTCCTCGTGACCGCTATCAATCCCACGCCCGCCGGCGAGGGCAAGACCACCACGACTATCGGTCTGGCCGATGGTTTGCGCCGTCGCGGCGTCAAGAGCGCTGTGGCCCTGCGTGAGCCTTCGCTCGGTCCCGTCTTTGGCGTGAAGGGCGGTGCCGCCGGTGGCGGTTGGGCCCAGGTCATCCCCATGGAGGATATCAACCTGCACTTTACCGGCGACTTCCATGCTATCGGTGCCGCCAATAACCTGCTAGCCGCCATGCTCGACAACCATATTCAGCAGGGCAACCAGCTCGGTATCGATGTTAAGCGCATCACCTGGAAGCGCGTCGTCGACATGAACGACCGCCAGCTGCGCCACGTTATCGACGGCATTGGCGGCAAGGCTCAGGGCGTGCCGCGCGAGGACGGCTTCGATATCACCGTTGCCTCCGAGGTCATGGCAATCCTGTGCCTGTCCACGAGCATCAACGACCTCAAGGAGCGCCTGGGCGAGATCGTCGTCGGCTACAGCTTTGCCGGCGAGCCCGTCCGCGCCCGCGACCTCAAGGCCCAGGGCGCCATGGCGGCCCTGCTCAAGGACGCGCTCAAGCCCAACCTGGTGCAGACGCTCGAAGGTACGCCCGCGTTTGTCCACGGCGGCCCCTTCGCCAACATTGCCCACGGCTGCAACTCCATCATGGCTACGCGCATGGCTATGCGCTTTGGCGATGTCGCCATTACCGAGGCAGGCTTTGGCGCCGATCTGGGTGCCGAGAAATTCCTGGATATCAAGTGCCGCATGACGGGCGTTCGCCCCAGCGCCGTCGTGATTGTCGCCACCGCCCGCGCGCTTAAGTACAACGGCGGCGTTGCCAAGGCCGACCTTAACGACGAGAACCTCGAGGCCCTCAAGGCCGGCATGCCCAACTTGCTGCGCCACGTCGACAATATCCAGAGCGTCTATGGTCTTCCCTGCGTGGTCGCCATCAACCGCTTCCCGACGGACACCGAGGCAGAGCTTGCGCTCATCGAGTCCGAGTGCCAGAAGCTCGGCGTTAACGTTAAGCTTTCCGAGGTCTGGGCCAAGGGCGGCGAGGGCGCGCTCGAGCTGGCCGATGAGGTCATGCGCCTGATTGAGCAGCCGAGCGAGCTCAAGTTTGCCTACGAGGACGGTGTCGATGTGGCCGACGCCCTCGAGGCCGTCGCCACCAAGGTTTACCGCGCCGATGGTGTCGACTTTACGCCGGCTGCCAAGCGTCAGCTCGCCGAGCTGCGCGAGAACGGCTTTGGCAACCTGCCGGTATGCGTCGCCAAGACGCAGTACAGCTTTAGCGACAACGCCAAGGCCCTGGGCGCTCCCGAGAATTTCCGCATCACGGTGCGCGAGCTCAAGGTTTCTGCCGGTGCTCACTTTGTGGTCGCGCTGACCGGCAGCGTTCTGACCATGCCGGGCCTGCCCAAGGTTCCCGCGGCCGAGAACATCGACGTCGACAACGACGGCAACATCACCGGTCTGTTCTAAGCCTGCTGCTTATAGCCGCTTGCCCGCCCCGCCGCGCCCACCAAGGTCCGGCGGGGCTTTTTGATCCTTAGGCACGCGCATGTCTTGTAGATACCGACGGCCTTTGCCCATCATAGGCTTTTGCGCGGGTAGAATGCATGGATAACTTGATGCTTACAGGCGACGGAAAGGAAACGTTGCATGGACCAGGACAAGACGACCGTGATGGGCGGATATGGTTCCGCGCAGGCTGACGATAGCGCCGATGCGACCCGCGTTGTTCCCAACCCCGGTTATACCGACCCCGCCGCGACGCAGCCTTCTGCCGAACCCACACAGGTTATGGGCTATGGCGATACACCGCGGGATCCATTTGATTATGCACCGCAGGACCCGTATGGCAATGCGACGCCGGACCCGTATGGCAATGCGGCGACAGATACTTATAACAACCTGCCGCAAAATCCCATTCCGCAGCCTCAACAGACGACGTATATGCCGCGCACGGCACAGGCCCAGCCTCGATATGAATCGCGCGATCCGTATGCGCGCCAACCCTATCGCGAGTATCCCAAGTCGATTCCGCAATATGGCGAGGACGAGGAAGAGACGCCGTCGCGTTCGTCGAGTGTGATCAAGAAGATTCTCATTGTGCTGGCGATTTTCTTTGCCCTCTCGATTGTGTTTGCCATCGTGTCGGGCATGCTCAACAGGCGAGGGAGTTCAACGGCCGATACCACTGCCGAGCAAACCGAGTCCGCCTCGTCTAGCACCGTCGATCTGAGCGATATCCCGGGGCAGTACTGGTCCAACGCCAAGAAGCTCCTCAAGTCGCGCGGCGCCGATCTTTCGAATGCTGTGATTCTGACTGACGACGGCTCGACGCCTGTTGTCGATGCCAACTGGGTTGTTACTTCTGCCTACTATAACGACAACGGTAACCTCGAAATTCAACTCACGCACAAGAACAGCTCGGGCAACTCGTCCGACGGCCAAAGCGGCACCGACAATTCGAGCTCCAACACGCTGGAGGACCTGAGCAACAAGGCGCAGGAGTTAGGAGACAAGGCGCAAGAGCTGGGCGATACGGCTCAGAACCTCGGCGATACTGCTCAGAATCTGGGCGATATGGCTACCAATGCCTGGAACGCCCTACAAAACGGCATTTCGGGCGCACAGGGAAACTAGCGGCCGAGCGGCTAGAGCCCTAGCGGTGCAAACAAAAACGGGACGCAGGATCGCGTGACCGGGCGCATAGGCGCGCTGGTCGGCGGTCCTGCGTCCCGTTTTGCTGTCGATTACAACTGCTCTGCCGGACGCTCGGGCGAGCTAAAGCCGGAGTCAAACGTGACGACGCATGATGCATCGGGCCTGCGCTCGTGCACGATGCGCGTGACGAGCCCCAGCAGCTCCTCGTCGGATATGTCAAAGCCGTCGGGACGCACCAGGTCAAACGAAACAAAGCCGTCGTGCTCGTGCAAGTCGTGGATGGAAAGCGCGGGGTCGATCTGCGCTACGCCGCGCTTGACCCAGCCGCGTAGATCGTCACCGGTTGTTGCAATGGGGTCGCAGTGCAGCGTAATGCCAATGCCCATCTGGCGTTTGATGTCGTGTTCAATGGTGTCCAGAATCTCGTGGTGCTCAAAGGCATCGCCCTCGCCGGGCATTTCCACGTGTGCGCTGGCAAACTGACGGCCGGGGCCGTAGTCGTGTACCATGAGGTCGTGCGTGCCCAGGACCTGGGGGTACGACATGATCCTGTCGCGGATTTCTTGGACGAGCTTGGGGTCGGGCGCTTGCCCCAGCAACGGGCTGATGGCGTCGCGCACTAGGCCCAGGCCGCTGATGCAAATGAAGATGCCCACGCCCAGGCCCGCCCAGCCGTCGAGGTCAAAGCCGGTCGTCTGCGAAATAAGCGCCGCCACCAAGACCGAGCCCGAGGTGATGACGTCGTTTTTGGAGTCCTGCGCCGTGGCGATGAGCGTCTCCGAGTCGATGCGATCGCCCAGCGTGCGGTTGAACGCGGCCATCCAGAGCTTAACGAGCATGGACAGGACAAGGGCTGCCATGGAGAGCGCCGAATACGCGGTGGGGGAGGGCTTGATGATCTTGGTAATGGACTCGAGCACCAGGTTGATGCCGACGGCACAAACGAGGACGGCGACAAACAGGCCGGCGAGGTATTCGTAGCGGCCGTGGCCATAGGGGTGACCTTCGTCGGCCGGGCGGCTGGCAAGTCGGAATCCAAGTAGGCTCACAATGTTGCTCGAGGCGTCGGAGAGGTTGTTGAAGGCGTCGGCGATAAGCGAGACGGAGCCCGCGAGCAGACCAGCTATGCCCTTGGCCAGGCACAGCGTGATGTTGAGGCCGATGCAGATGAGGCTTGCGCCAAAGCCCGCGTTGGTGCGACAAGTTGTATCGACCGGATCGTCCTCGTTGCCGGGAACAAGTTTATGTACCAGCCGATTTACAAATAGCATGGCGTATCTCCTCGCATCCTCGTTTAAGGGGATAGTGTAGCTCGCATGGGCGCACCGTGCGCCGATGCTCAGAAAATGCAGCAATGGTCTGCTGGAGCTAACGAGCGGCCCTTCTTGTCCGACCGGGTGCTCCATTTTGGGCCACATGGGTATGGGCATGTGCCTGCCTGCCCGACATACTTAATGTCGACAGCCCCTGCGCAAAGGAGGACGTATCCATGGACGAGATGTTTGCCATTAAATGCCAAAACTGCGGCGGTCCTATGTACTCACACCAGGCTAAGCGCAGCTTTGAGTGCGCCTATTGCGGCACGGTCATCCCGTGGCAGGCCGATGCGGGGGAGCCCAAGAGCGCCCTGGGCATTCGTCATGCGCCGCTGACGGTTGTCGATGGACTGCTTAAGCTCACCCATGTGTCGCAGCTCGAGCGCCCGGTGGACCCCGACTGGTATTTCTTTAATGCGTACTGGCGCAACCAGTCGGTTCTGGAGCATCTGCTGTGGGAGGACCGCGGCACGGCGCAGGAGTTTCAAGAGGCAGCGCACGTGAGCATTCCGTGCCCCTTCTGCGGTGCGTCCTTTGAGGGGTCATCGACCCAGCGCGTGTTTGAGTGCCCGTCCTGCGGCAATAAGATTGGCGTTGCCGACCTGCTCAAACCCGGTACCTTTAGCAAGCGTCTGACCATGGGCGTTGGTGCCGAGTATGTGCCTGAGCAGGGTATTCCCTGCGAAATCTCGCCGCAGCAGGCGCGTGCCAACGCGCTGCAGCTGGTGCGCCAGTACCCCGACGCCTTTGCCGGGCACGACGTGGAAGACGCGATTCAAAATGACATGATGCTCTTCTACTTCCCCATGGCGCTCGCGGACCTGCGCATGATGGCGTCCTTCCCGGGCAAGGGGCTGAGCAAGGAGACCCTGGTGTACTACGAGGTGCTCGACTGGGCGTATCCGCGGGCAAACTACCTGGACGTTCGCCTTATGGGCATTCTGGAGCCGTGGGACTTTGCCAAGGTTGGGCCGTTTGACCCGGCCATGCAGGAAGGTGACTTCCGCGTTGTCTCCGTCGATGCATCCACCAAGGACCAGGTGGTCATTGATAAGCTGGCGCTCGACATTGCCGTCAACGATGCCGAGGCGGTACTGGGGCTCAATAAAAAGAGCATCCGCGCCTGGGCGCGTAAAGCCCGCAAGCACAAGGATGGTCTGGTGATGGTACCGGTCTACTTTGTCGATCGCCCAGCGACGGACAGCCGCGATGGCGAGCAGGTGCGCATTGCCGTAAACGGCCAGACGGGCCGCGCGGCCGCGGTGGTGTTTAGCGACAAGCGTGAGACGCATGTGGTGGCGCCGCTCAACCCGAGCCTGCATCTATCGAACGAAAGTACCGTGCATGCCACGCCCATCGAGGTCAAATACGTTAAATCGCCCTTCCTATACCAGATCGTGCGTCGTGGAGACGGCGAACAGCCGCGTCAGGTGGCAGCGGTAGTCGAGGGCTCCTGCCGAGAGGAGAAGCCAAAACGCAAGGGGCTGCTTGCAGCGATCTTTGGGAAGTAGGGGAACGGTACGGGACAGTGCGCAGTAGTGCGAGCTGTCCGTCGTGGTAGATCTAAATAAACGGTGGGACGGCTGCAAAAGAGCCGCCCCACCGGGCAAAATCAAGGTGTGCCGCGGAACCCGCTCCTCAGCCGGTCAACTTTGGAAGCGCGGGCAACGCAGGTGTTAATGTCTAAAGGGCCGGGGCAACCGGCCCTTTTCTGCGGCAGCGGGGATTCGAATACCAACACGGTGTACGGTCCCACGGTACTTTGCTCTGTGACGAACGGACCCATGACGGCGCATTCTGTAATCATCATTTATGCGGTCCCTTAATCATTTACGTTGACTGACATTGTCTTCGTTGAAGGCGTGTCCTAAAACAAGCAGTTCTCAATCAACTCTTTACCGCGCAGGGTATCGATCCACTCCTGCGGAATTGCGCCGATACCGTAGGCCGTGCCGGCGAGGGCGCCTGCGACGGCTGCGGTGGTGTCGGTGTCGTCGCCCAGGTTGACGGCGGCAAGGACGCAATCTTCGTAGCTGTTGGTGTTAACAAAGCACCAGCTGGCGGCCTTAAGGGTGTCGCGCACGAAGCCGCCGGACCTAATTTCCTGCTCAGGCACACCTTTCAGATGAAGCGCCCACGAGGGAAGCGTGCCGTTCATCACGCCCCTCATCAGCTCGACAAATATGACGCATGCGTCGGTCGATGTTCTGTGAGCGTGCGTTATCGCGGAGACCTCGCAGATCTCGTCGTCAGTCGCGTCGACAAACGCCAGGGGTGCGATGCGCATGAGGGAACCGTTGCCGTTGTCGCGCTCGCCGGAGCCTCCTTTGCCGGTACGCAAGGCGTGGGCGGTCGTGCCGCCGTAATCGAAAACGCCGTCGATCGTATACTCGCCACGGGCAATCCAGCTTACGAACTTGTCGCGTATGTCCGCGGTGTCGATGTGCCCAAGCTCTCTAATCGAGTCGCAGGTAGCAAGCGTCATGGACGTGTCATCGCTCCAGGTGCCGGCGGGTTGCCCATGCGTGCCGTAGCCGATCATGTCCGTGCATTCGAACGTGCCGCGGGGCCTGAACTCGTAGGGAACGCCCAGCGCGTCGCCGACGGCAAGTCCATAGATGCAGTCGCGCAGTGTTGTTTTCGGTCTGTCTGTCATGGAGCGCTCCTCTTATGTCGGGGGATATGAAACGCCGTCGGGGGTATCGGTCGCAGCGTGCTGCTACCCTTGCACTTCGCCATTAGTCGCTTCGTTGATGGCGCGGTACTCGGCACTCAGCTCGCGCGCCAGCTCTTCCTTGCTTGGAAGATACGGCAGGTATTTGGCGGCAAACACTTGGTCGTTGTCTTCGGGCAGCGTGTACTCGACAATCGAGTCGCTTTTGTCCGCGCAGAGCACGATGCCTATAGGCGGATTGTCGCCTTCGTTCATGAGCTCGCGCGTGTAGTAGTTCACATACATTTGCATCTGGCCCAGGTCCTGATGCGTAAGGTCATCGGTCTTAAGGTCGATGAGCACGAAGCAGTGCATCAGATAGTTGTAAAACACAAGGTCAATATAGAA
>UQWQ01000065.1 GCA_900544755.1 uncultured Collinsella sp.
AAGCTGAAAGGCAGATTGCCGCTCTGGCGGGTTTGCAGCGTCGAGCGGTTACGGCGTTTGGTAAAACGCCGTAACTAATAATCAAGCTTCCACATGTAACGGCGCGTCATATAGTCCTTGTGGGTAACGGCAGAGAGCGCGCGCATATACACGTTGTTGAGGATCGGGGCAAAGATCAGGTGGTTGAAGTACTCGCTCACGCTGTCCTTGATGTCGTTGAGGCCGAGCTCCTTGGCGTCGAGCTGGTAGACGCGCTCGCCACCGTACTGATTGACAAAACGGATGCCGCGCTCGTCGTTGCAGCGGCTGCGGCCGACGCTGATGAGCTGGAACAGCGAGGTACGCTTGTCCAGAATCTCGAAGGGGCCGTGGAAGAAGTCGCAGGTGTTGATGGTGCAGGAGTCGATCTGCAGCATCTCCTGCACGTTGCAGATGCTAAAGACGTAGGCGGCACCGAAGAGCGGGCCCTGGGCCATGACGTTGATGCAGGGCTTGTCGGCGTTCTGCTCGGCCCACTTAGCAGCGAGCGGACGGGTGTATTCGACGGCCTTGCGATAGATGGGGTCGACCAAGTCGAACGCGGCCATAGCGGTCTCGTACTCGGCATAGCCCTCGGTCTGCTGCGTGAGCTCCATGGCGATCATGGTCACGACGGCGGAGTTGGTGCGCCCCATGCAAGACTCGTCAACGGCCAAGCTGTCGTACTGGATCTTGTAGTCGCAGACCTCGGTGAGGCCGGACTCGTCAACATAGATGGCGATGGTGCTGGCGCCGTGGTCCTTGGCGACCTGGGCGGCGACGATGGTCTCCTTGGTGCCGCGCATGGACACGACGACGGCCAGGGTGTTCTCGTTGACGTAGGCCGGGGTGGCGTGCACAAACTCGTTGCTGGTGTAGCTGGAGCTCACGACCTGCGTGGCCTCGTGCTCCATAAAGTACTGGGCAGGATAGTTGCCGCCGTTGGATCCGCCGGCGCCGATCCACACGACGCGCTTGATGCCGCCCTTGTCTGCCTTGTCAGCCAAAACCTGGGAGACGACATCCTTAACCTGTTCCTGAGTAGTCATCGTGCATCAGCCTTTCTTCTCGTTTGATGCTCTTGATGGCATACAAGTTACATACATGTTTTGGTTATGTCGACTAGTTGTATGCTATATTTGTCTTAGATATTTTGCTGGTAAAGTTTTCGGCAATCCATTATCAGCGGTTTTGTTGTCATGTTGGATACATGCTTGGTTCAGTAAGCATACAGGTTAGATATAGGTTGTTCGCATGAGCACTTCGTCGAAAAAGAACTTGGCCCAATACGAGCGTCTGGCGGGCACGCTGCGTGACCGCATCGCCGCCGGCATCTACGCGTGCGGAGACAAGCTGCCGTCCGAGATGGAGCTCATGGGCGAATCGGGCCTGTCGCGCAGCACTGTGCGTCACGCGCTTAAGGTGCTTGTTGACGAGGGCCTGGTTCGCACCGAGCGCGGACGCGGCGCCTTTGTGGCTGACACGCCGGCGCTCCACGAGAACAACCTGGTGTTTTCGAGCTATACCAAGCAGGTCGAAGGCCAGGGTATGAAGCCCACCACGCGCACGGTGGACTCGGGCTTTGCCAAAGCAATGGGCAGCGTGGCCAAGTTCTTTGACGCTAGCGTGGGCAGCAAGCTTGTCAAACTTGTCCGCCTGCGTTACCTGGACGATGCGCCACTGTGCCTGGAGACCACCTATTTGCCGCCAAGCTTTGGGTCGCTCATCGATCGCGATATCAACGGTTCGCTCTACGCCACGCTGCGCCAGGAGTTCCATCGTGCGCCGGCGCAGGGGCATAAGACCTTTGAGGTGTGCTATGCCTCGCAAAACGAGGCGTTTTTGCTCAACGTTGAGCGCGGGCAGGCGCTGATCCTGATCACCGACTACGTCTACGACACCGACGGTCGCCCGCTCCATGTCTCCAAGCGCATCCAACGTACCGACCGCGCCAAATACACCGAGCCCATCGGTTAGCGCACTAAACGAGGCGAAAACTAACTAATATACGTTTTACCTGCGGTTTTTATAAAATCTCAAGCCAGAATGGCGCAAGTGCCGGCATCGCCTGGCAATACGCGCCGTCCAAGCTCAACTGTTCCTGCTCAGAATATCCAGCACCGTAAACCTAAGTGAGTAGACTTTTCGCGACCCGCCGAGCACACCCAAAACAGCCACCTCCGTGACCTGCGGTTTTACTAAGGCAGATACGCCTTGTGCTCGACCCGCGCCAAAAAGTCTACTCACTTAGTTCGAATCGAAGCCAAACGGACCCAAATCGAAGCCAAATTAAGCCCATCCGCATCAAAAGACGCGTGAATCCGTACTTCTCGCGGTGGATTGACGTTACAAAGCGGCCGAAATAAACCTGTCCCTAAATGGTAGGTTTGGGGAGGTCGGGAAACCAGGTTGGTTTGGGCTGGTTGGGGACGCGCTCGGCTAGAACCAGCTCCATCCAGCACATGTCGTACCAGCGACCGAACTTTTGGGCGCAGCGGTCGAAGGCGCCCACCAGGCGATACCCCATATGGGCATGGAAATCCTGACTGTTGTGCGTCAGGTATTCGTCGTCCTTGTCGTGCGGCACTGCGATGAGGGCGCACATGTTGGTGATGCCCATCGCGATCAGGCACTGCTTGAGCGCATCATGCAGCTTGCGGCCCAGCCCGCCGTGGCGCACGTCGCGCGCCAGATAGATCGACGTCTCGACCGACCAGTCGTATGCCTCGCGGCTGTTAAGCGGGCTCACATAGGCATAGCCTACCGGACGCCCGTTCAGCTCCATCACCAGATACGGATAGCGCTTGAGCGTGCGCTCGATGCGCCCGGCGAACTCCTCAACGCTCGGCACCTCGTATTCGCAGGTAATCGCCGTCTGGCGCACATATGGCTCATAGATGGCAAGCAACGCCGGTGCATCATCGGGCGTCGCCAGGCGAATCGTCGGCTCGGACATCTCGGTCATACAACCCTTCTCCCTCAAAAGCAAAGGCCGCCCTGCGCCAAACCCAGGCGTAGGACGGCCCTCGTCATTGCATCAAGCTACAGGACAGCCGCCAACGCGTCGATGTCCTCCTGCGTCGTGGCCCAGCTGGTGCAAAAGCGCACCACCGTGTGGGTCTCGTCGTACTTTTCCCAGTACTCAATCGAGGCATGCTCGCGAATGCGCGCCATGTCCTCGTTGGGCAGAATCACAAACTGCTGGTTGGTCGGCGTCTCCAAGAAGAACTGGTAACCGCGCTCGTGCAGCACGCGACGCAGCGCCTGAGCGGTCTCAATCGCCTGGCGACCAATCTCAAAATACAGGCCGTCGGTAAAGAGCGCCTCAAACTGCACGCCCGTCAGGCGACCCTTGGCCAGCAGCGCGCCGTGCTGCTTAATGCGCGGAATGGGATGCGCCGGAGCGTGCATGCCGCAAAACACCACGGCCTCGCCGCACAGGGCGCCGCACTTGGTGCCGCCGATGTAGAACACGTCGCACAGCTGCGCCAGCTCGGGCAGGGTAATGTCGCACTCATCGGCTGCCAGCGCATAGGCCAGGCGGGCGCCATCCACAAACAGCGGAATCTCGCGCTTCTGGCACACCGCATAAATCTCGGCCAGCTCGGCCTTGGAGTACAGCGTGCCGTACTCGGTCGACAGGCTCACGTACACGGCGCCCGGAAACACCATGTGCTCGCAGCTCTCGTTTTCGTAGAACACCTGGATATAGTTTTCGAGATCCTCGGCGTGCATCTTGCCCTCGTAGCCGGGAATGGTGAGCACCTTGTGGCCGCCAAACTCGATGGCGCCCGCCTCGTGGCAGGCAACGTGGCCGGTCTCGGCGGCAACCACGCCCTCGTACGGCGCGAGCAGCATGTCAATCACCGTCGCGTTGGTCTGCGTGCCGCCCACCAGCAAAAATACGTCGGCATCGGGAGCCTGACAGGCCTCGCGGATCAGCTGCTTGGCGCGCTCGGTATGCGCATCGGTGCCGTAGCCGGGCTGCGGCTCCATGTTGGTGTCGACGAGCGCCTGCAGTACCGCCGGGTGTGCGCCGTGGGAATAGTCGTTGTTGAACGCGAGCATGGCAATCCTCTCTTACCAGGTATCGTCCAGATGATTCAAACGGGGCTATTGTACGCCGTGAGGATAGGCAACGCGCGCGGCAAGGCACTCAAGTGCCAACACCAGGGCAAAGCCGCAGCTCACGTCAGTCAAAAAGTGTGCACCGATCACGATACGGCCAAAGGCGACGAGCGCCGCGACGGCCGCCGCCACCCAAAAGACCACGCGACGACGCGAAGGCTTTTCCGTAAAGGCCGCCGCGGGAAGCCCCGCAAGCATAAGGCCGATTGCCGCATGCGCGGTGTGCCCGCTCGCGAACGACTTAAAGCCGTCCTTGATTACGCCGGCCGCAATATAGCTCCACTTGTCGGGGTTGCCGATTACCCACCACGGCTGAAAATTGAGCCCCGGCGTGACCTCGATCACGCGCATGCGCGGGCGCGACCACAGCGGCTTGACAACCACGTTGAGGATAATGGCCTGAACGACCCACACGGCAAGTACCATCAACGCCCAGCGTGTGAGCTCGTCGGGATCGGTGTCGCGTGTGAGGCGGTAGGCGATAAGGTTGGCAGCGATGACCAGCACAAACGTCAGCACCAGCTGAAACGCGATGAGTTTGCCGCCGACACGCTGCGATCCGACAATCTCGTAGCCGAGCAGGCCCACGTTGATGAGAATGCCCAGCGCGGCGAGCCACTTGCTTGCCTTGGAATCGGGGCGCACCGCTCGCACGAGCATAACGCCCGCGATGCTCGCCGTCAGCTCAAACGGTAGCTCGCCGGCCGCCTCGACAAAGCGACCGTACATGCTGCCGATGCTGAACAGCGCGCTCGAAATCTGATAATCGAAGAAACTGCCCACGCCCAGGCAGAGGGCAAGGATAACCGCGATAGCAGCGGCGTCTTTCTTATAGATGTACCCGAACATGCTTTCCTTTCGATGGAACCAGATTGCCCAAATGGGGCGTTTGCAGCGTCGACCCGTTAGTCATCGTCGCTCGCGCCCAGCTGCTGCAGCAGCATGAGCGCCGCAGCCACGGGGCCGGCGCCGTCGTTAGCGTCGAGGCCGCGACCCAGGCCGCTGCCCGCGCCGGCGCCCGCCTTGTAGGGCACCGACAGCTTGCGGCTCTTGGGGAAGTTCACCGCGCCATAGCGATTCTTGAACTCAAAGGCTACCTTCTTGGGAACGTCAACCCCCAGGAAGGTAATGCGCCCACCGCTGAGCGTGACGCTCTCGAGCCCCAGGCGCTCGCCGCGAATGCGGATGCGCGCGCGGTTGAACAGGTTGAGTCCCGCCAACGGCAGCTCACCATGCGCAGCCTCGGTCTCCTCCTGCACCTCATCGATGCTCTCCAGGTCCTCGGCCGCCGCAAGTTTGCGGTACACGAGCACGCGCTGATCCACCGCCGGCATGTACTCCTCGGACAAGAAGTAATCGGCCGGCAGGTTGATGCCCACGCTCGCCGCCTCCACGCCGGCATCGTCATCGCCGCGCGCCTCGGCCACGGCCTGTCCCAGCATCTGCGTAAACAGGTCGAAGCCCACGCTCGACAGGTTACCGTGCTGTTCGGCACCCATAAGCGAACCGGCGCCGCGGATCTCCAGGTCGCGCATGGCGATGCGCATGCCGCTG
Source organism: uncultured Collinsella sp. (assembly GCA_900544755.1). Taxonomy (GTDB): domain Bacteria; phylum Actinomycetota; class Coriobacteriia; order Coriobacteriales; family Coriobacteriaceae; genus Collinsella. The sequence continues at coordinate 5,701 of UQWQ01000065.1, forward strand.
CCCAGGTCCTGGAACTCGGAAAGCGCGGTCAGGCGTGCCGTGGCCTCCTCGGTAAGCGGCAGCTCGCCTGGGAACATAAAGTACGCGTATGCCTGCGTGGCTGAGCGGCCCACGCGGCCCTTGAGCTGGTAGAGCTGTGCCAGGCCCAGGCGCTGCGAGTCCTCGATGATGAGCGTGTTGGCGGTCGCGTTGTCGATACCGCTCTCCACGATGGTCGTGGCGATGAGCACATCGATCTTCTTGGTCGCGAACTCGATCATCACGTCCTCGACCTCGCGCGGGCTCATCTTGCCGTGCGCCACGCCCACGCGCGCCTCGGGCGCGGCCTCGTGCACGCGCGCCACGGCGTCGTCGATGGTCTTGACGCGGTTGGACACGTAATACACCTGGCCGCCGCGACCCACCTCCAGGCGAATCGCCGCGCTCACCACGTCGGGATCGTACTCTCCCACGTGCACGATCACGGGGCGGCGCCCGGTCGGCGGCGTGGTGATCAGGCTCATGTCGCGCACGCCGCTCGTGGCCATCTGCATGGTTCGCGGAATCGGCGTTGCCGAGAGCGTGAGCACGTCAATCTGCTCGCGCAGGTTCTTGAGCTGCTCCTTGTGCTGCACACCAAAGCGCTGCTCTTCGTCGATGATCACCATGCCCAGGTTCTTGGGGTTCACGTCGGCAGAAAGCAGGCGGTGCGTGCCGATCAGCACGTCGATCGTGCCCTCGGCAAACGCCTTGAGCGCGCGCTTTTGCTGCGCCGGGGTGCGGAAGCGGCTGAGCACCTCGACCTCGAGGCCAAACGGGGAAAAGCGCTCAAAGAATGTCTCGTAGTGCTGTTGGGCCAGAATGGTCGTGGGGCAGAGCACCATGACCTGGCGGCCGGAGTCCACGCACTTAAAGGCTGCGCGCAGGGCGACCTCGGTCTTGCCGAAACCCACGTCGCCGCACAGCAGGCGGTCCATGGGCTTGGGTGCCTCCATGTCGGCCTTTATGTCGGCGATAGCCTCCAGCTGGTCGCGCGTCTCGTCGTAGGGGAAGCTCTCCTCCATCTCGATCTGTTCGGGCGTATCGGGCGGACAGGCGATACCGGTAATCGAAGAGCGGCGCGTATACAGGTCGACCAGGTCAAACGCCAGCTTTTTGGCATTCTTGCGCGCCTTGTTGGTGGCACGCGTCCAGTCGGCGGTGTTGAGCCTGGTCAGGCGCGGCTTGTCGCCGTCGGGACCGACATAGCGCGTGATGCGGTCGACCTGCTCCAGCGGCACATAGAGTTTGTCGCCGTCGGCATATTCCAGCAAAAAGTAGTCGCGCTCCTTGCCGCCCACTTCCTGGCGCGCGATCTCGCTAAAGAGCGCGATGCCGTGGGTAGCGTGCACCACGTAGTCGCCCGGCTTAAAGGGGAAGGTAATCTGCGTAATGTCAACCTTGCGGCGGCTGCGCGCGCGGTTGGCATCCATGCGGGCGTTGAGGTCGGCGATCGAGAACACGGCCAAATTGGCGTCGGGCACCACCACACCCTGCGGCAGGGCAGCGTCCACAAAGGTCACGCGCCCGCGCGAGATGGTGGGCACGGCGGCGCCGGCGGCAGCCTGCGCGGCGCCCGCCTCGAGCGAGCGGGCGTTGAGCGCGTCGGCCTTACGCTCGCGAATGGAAGCATGGGCCTCCTGGCGCGCGGCACGGTCGGCGGAATCCGCCGCTGCCACGCGCACGCGCTCACCGATAACGCCGGCATTTTCGGGAGCGGCCGTCAGCGACTCCTCAAAGGTAACGCCCTCGTCGCCAAAGGTGAGCTCCATCGACTCGCGCGCACCGCGGTCGGGGATGGCAAACACGCAGGCATAGCGCTTGCCCACGACCTCCTGGATGCGCGTCATAAAACGGTTGTCCGAGCCTGCGATGGCAGGCTGCTCAATCTTGAGCTCAGCCGTCACCGCACCGCCGGCACGGATGAGGCTCACATAGTTCAGGCGTTGCTGGGAGCCAAAGTCGAGCTGTTGGGCGCGCACGTACAGACCGTCCAGACGGTCAATCCCCGCCTCGCCGGCACGGGCCTCGATATCCTCGTAGGCGCGCAGGCAGTCATCGAACAGCGAGCGCGGCTCGGACAGGACCACAAGCGCTTTGCCGCTCACATGCGCCAACGGGCTCACGGTCTGGCCGTACATCACCGGCAAAAAGCGGTCGAGCTCGGGCGTGACGATGCGCGCGTCCACCATCTCGAGCAGCGCCGCCAGCTTGCTATCGCTCTGGCTGGCGCGATAGAGCGCAACATGCATGTTGTGGACGGCCTCGTCAGTGAGTGCCAACTCGCGGCACGGGAAGATCTCGATGCTGTCCTCGTTGCCGATGGTTTGACCCGTAGAGCTCACCATGCGACGGATGCGGTCGATCTCGTCGCCAAAAAACTCAATGCGTACGGGTGCCTTCTCCTGCGCGGGGAACACCTCGACGGTATCGCCGTGCACGCGGAACAGGCCGGGCGCGTCGGCGGCGCCGGCATTGGTGTAGCCCATGCCCACCAGGCGCTGCGGAACCTCGTCGAAGGGGATCTCCTCACCCACCGCAAAGGCCGTCGACTCCCAGTAACAGCTCTCGACCGGCGGCACACAGCGCAGCAGCGCGCGGGCCGAGGCGACCATGATGCAGTTGTCCCCGCGCACGATGCGCCCCAAAGCCTCGCAGCGCTGGGCCACCACGGCATCGTCGGGCGCCTGCTCGCGCCAAGGGTAGTCCTTGCGCTCGGGAAAGCGGCACACGTGCGCCAGGCCCACATAGGCGGCCAGACTGCGTGCGGCGCGATCGGCCGCATCCTCACCACTCACGATGTAGACCGTGGGGCGCGGACGACGCGCAAACTGGGCGGCCGCCATGAGCGTTCGGCCCGACTGAGACACGGCCAGCGTCACGTCCTCGCCGGCATCGAGCCCGGCCTCGACGGTCTGCAGAGCCTCGGCAGTGTAGAGCTGCGCGGCTATACGGTGAATGAGCATGCTGTTCCTCCGGCATCGCAACGCCAAAAGCCCGCCGGGGCAAGCTCGGCGGGTCGTTCGTCAAATTCGTTGCCTGTCATGGTAACGCATGAGGTGGACACGCCAGCGCACGCCAAACAGCTACCCCAAAACGCGCACGCTGGGGCAAAGATCTGCCAGCGGACACTCGTCACACTTGGGTTTGCGGGCGTCGCAGATCTCGCGACCGAAAGTGATCCACTGATGGTTGACCGACTCCCAATACTCGTGCGGCAGAATCTTGAGCAGATCTTGCTCGGTCTTGAGCGGCTCCTTGGCATGCGTCTTGGGGCTCAGCATTAGGCGATGCGCAATGCGGTTCACATGGGTATCCACCGCGACGCCCTCGACAATGCCAAACCCCACGTTGAGCACGATGTTCGCCGTCTTGCGCCCCACGCCCGGCAGCTTTACAAGCTCCTTCATGTCGGCCGGTACCTCGCCGCCGTAGTCGGCAACAATCATCTGCGCGGCCTCCACAGCATGCTTGGCCTTGGTCTTATAGAAGCCGAGCGATTTGATGGTATCGGCCACATCGACCACGCTCGCCCCGGCCATGGCCTCGGGCGTGGGCCACTGGGCAAACAGTTGGGGCGTCACCTTGTTAACCTGCGCGTCGGTCGTCTGAGCCGAGAGCAGTACCGCGATGAGCAGCCTAAAGGGATTCTCGTGGTCCAAGAAACACTCGACCGGTCCATAGCGGCGGTTGAGGCGCTCGCACACCTCAACGGCGCGTTCGCGTTTGGCGGCATTGGTCTCGCGTGGCATAGCGACTCCTCGACTCGGCAGAAACATAACTTCACGGAAACGATTGTCCCACGTACAGGGGCCTTAAGCCTCCAAAAATGCGCCGGTCTGGCGGCTCCACAGGCTTGCGTATTCGCCGCCCGCCTCGACGAGCTGAGCATGCGTACCGTCCTCGACAATCTCGCCGTCCGCCAGCACCACGATGCGGTCGAGCGCCGCCACGGTGGACAGGCGATGCGCCACCACAATGGAGGTGCGGCCGCGCATCAGGTTCTCGAGCGCCTCCTGCACCAGCGCCTCGGACTCACTGTCCAGGGCAGAGGTCGCCTCGTCGAGCACCAGGATCGGCGCGTCGGTAAGAATCGCACGGGCAATGGCCACGCGCTGGCGTTGGCCGCCCGAAAGCTTAACGCCGCGCTCGCCCACCATGGTGTCGAAGCCACGGGGCAGGCGGTCGATGAACTCCAGGGCATTGGCCAGGCGCGCGGCCTCGCGAATTTGTTCGTCGGTGGCGTCGGGGCGGCCGTAGGCGATATTCTCGCGAATGGAGCGGTGGAACAGCAATGCCTCCTGTGGCACGTAGGCAACCTGACGACGCAGGCTCTGCTGCGTGCAGCGCGAGACGTCCTGGCCGTCCACGAGCACGCGGCCGCCCTGCACGTCGTCCAGGCGCAGCAACAGCTTGGTGAGCGTCGTCTTGCCCGAGCCCGATTTGCCCACCAGACCCACGCGCTGGCCCGCCGCCACATGGAGCGTCAAGTCGTCAAACACGCTCTCGCCCGCCGCGGCGTCACGGTATGCAAAGCTCAAGTGCTCAAAATCAATCGCGCTCTCGCCCACCTTGAGCTCGGGAGCATGCTCGTCGTCTGCCACCAGGCGCGGCTCGTCCAGCACGCGCGTCATCTCGGCGGCGTCGCCCAGCGCACGGTTGATGCGCTGCATCATGGAGCTCACGTAGTTCAGACGCATAGTGAGGTTGTACGTATAGGTAAAGATCATGACGAGCGCGCCGGCCGAGATGCCAAACCACGCGTTGCCGCCCGCCACGAACACGCTCACCACGGCCATGGTGATGACGATAAGGCCCGAGGTCGTAAAGTTGCGCTGCATCATGGCGTGCATCGAAACCGTCTCGGCGTCGCGCGCGGCACGGTCGGCGGCATCGAACAGGTCGCGCTCAAAGTCCTCGCGCCCGCAGGTCTTGACGGCCAGGATATTCGTGACCGCGTCGGACAGCACGCCCGACAATTTGTTCTGCGCGGCAGACGTCGCGGCCGAAAGCGGCATGATGCGCTTGTACATAAGCCAGACAAACGCGATGTAGACGACCATAATGCCCACCAGGATCACGGTAAACGTCGGCACCACCGGAGCGAGCGCCGCCACCGTGCAGACAACCGAGGTGATGGTGGGAATGAGCGAATACACCGTCACGTCGACCAGACCCGTGTAGCCGCTCATAAAACGGCTCGTCTGGCTCACAAGCGATCCGCCAAAGCGGCTGGTGTGGAATGTCATGGATTGATTGGAGAGCGTGTCGAAGCACAGGCGCGCCAGGTGATAGTTGCCCGCGATCTTGAGCTTGTAGACGGTGTAGTCCTGCAGCTTGGAGAGGATCTGGCCCACCAGGTTGACGAGCACGAGCGCCAAAATGTAGGGACCGAAGACCTCAAACACCTGGTCACCCGCCACGGGACCGGCTTGAATGCGGTCGACAATGAGGGCCATCACATAGGTATTGGCAAACGTCAGCAAAAAGATGTAGCCCGCCGACGAGAGCACCGAGAGAAAGACAATCAGCGGCTGTGTGCGCGTGACACCCCAAAACCGCTGCAGCGTGCGGCGCACGGTGGAGCGGCTGAGCGGACTGGTGCTTCTCTGAGACATGGGCTTCCTTTCGCATCTGATAGGGCGAAACGCCATTGTTGCACATTGAAGCGCACTTCAGGCAAGCGCGATGCGAAAAGCGCCCGCGCCGTGCTTGCGCCGGCGCCCCGCCGTCAGATGCAGCTAGTCCTCGTCTTTTTGGTCTGCGGGCAGGTCTGCGGACTCCAAGCCCAAAATCGCGTCGGCCTCCCGCGCGTCTTCCAGCGCGTCGATGTCCTTGAGTTTGCGCTCCATGACGTTGGTGCGCGTGGTGATGATGCCCTCGAC
>UQWQ01000066.1 GCA_900544755.1 uncultured Collinsella sp.
AGGTCTCACGCTGGGCGCATCGAAACCGCGCTCGCTGACATCGGTGCCGGCTACCGCCAAGAAGCCTTCGAGTAAAAAAGGTTTCAACCCGTTATCTTCACTTGGAGCGATGGCAAATAAAACATCAGATGCCGCTTCTGTCGTTACAGGCAAAGGCAAAATCGTGGGCGGCGTTCTGGCCGTCTTGGCCGTGCTCGTCGTCGTTGCCATCGTGGTGATCAACTCTGGACTGTTTACTGCCACTGATATTCAGATTCAAGGCAGCGAGCATGTGACGAAGCACGATGCTATCCAGCTGATCGACTTGCCCGAGGGAACGTCGCTTTTTAACGTCGATCCCGACCAGATTACCGAGGATCTCAAGCAGAACCCGTGGGTTTCGGGCGTGGATGTCCAGCGCCAGTTTCCCCATACGCTTATCATCACGCCGACGGAGCGTAAAGTTATCGCCATTGCGTATATCAGCTCCGACGACCTTGCCTGGGCTATCGGAGACGATGACACCTGGATCGCCCCGCTGTCGACGTCGGTCGAAGTGGACGACCAGGGCAACGTCATCACGACAGGGCAGGGCTCAAATACCTTGACCGGAATCGATGCCGCGCTGGCGCTCGCCAAGCATTATGGCGCGGTGTTGTTGACTGATGTCTCGGCGGATGTCGCTCCGGTTTCCGGCCAGGCGGTGAACTCCAAAGCCGTTAAGGCCGGCCTGGATTATGTGCGTGGTTTTTCGAGCGAGTTCTTGGGACAAGTCAAGGATATTTCCACGCCTTCGGTCGAAGCCATCTCGGCAAACCTTAATAACGGCATTGAGGTGTCGCTGGGCGATTCGGACGATATCGCCAAGAAGGAACGCGTAGTCACCAAGTTGCTTTCGCAGGTAGAGGGCGTAACGTATATCAATGTGCGCTCTCCGGGCAACTACACATTTAGGAATGCTCCGACCTCGTAGCGCTGGTTGATGCTTTGTTGAGGGGCCATACCACGCCGTTTATCTGGTTTGTTTGGTTTTCACGGTCAATTATTTGACTGATACGTTCATAATGTGCAAACATAATACGGTTTACCTTTGCATTTACTTTCAACCTGAAGGTTAATGTGCGCAGGGGTCGACCCATGCTATGGCTATAACCTTTGTTCGGAGGACCGACATGCACGAGACAGAGATCAACAACTACCTTGCCGTCATTAAGGTGGTCGGCGTCGGCGGCGGCGGTACCAACGCGGTCAATCGAATGATCGAAGAGGGCATCCGCGGCGTCGAGTTTGTTGCCATCAACACCGATGCTCAGGCACTCGCGATCTCTGATGCCGATATCAAGGTGCACATCGGCACCGACCTTACCCGCGGCCTGGGCGCCGGCGCCAATCCCGAGGTTGGCCGCAAGGCTGCCGATGAGTCCCGCGACGACATCGCCGAGGCGCTCGCTGGCGCCGACATGGTGTTTATCACCTGCGGCGAGGGCGGCGGCACCGGTACCGGCGCTGCTCCCATCGTTGCCGATATCGCGATGAACGAGGTCGGCGCACTGACCGTCGCCGTCGTGACCAAGCCCTTCACCTTCGAGGGCCGCAAGCGTAAGAAGAGCGCCGAGGAGGGCATCAAGACCCTCTCCGATTGCGTCGACACCATGATCGTCATCCCTAACGATAAGCTGCTCGACATCGCCGAGAAGAAGACCACCATGCTCGAGGCCTTCGCGATTGCCGATGGCGTCCTTTCCCAGGGCACCCAGGGCATCACCGACCTCATCACCGTCCCCGGTATCATCAACCTGGACTTCGCCGATGTTAAGACCATCATGAAGCAGGCCGGTACCGCCATGATGGGTATCGGTACCTCTTCTGGGGATACTCGTGCCGTCGACGCTGCCCAGCAGGCCATCTCCAGCCCGCTGCTCGAGAGCTCCATCGATGGTGCCACGCGCGTGCTGCTCTCCATCGCCGGTTCCAAGGACCTGGGCATCCAGGAGATCAGCGACGCCGCCGACGTTGTCGCCAACGCCGTCGACCCCGAGGCCAACATCATCTTCGGTACCGTTGTCGACGAGTCCCTGGGCGATCAGGTGCGTATCACCGTCATCGCTACGGGCTTCTCCGACTCCAACGTCAACCGTCAGGATGAGCTCTTTGCTGCTCAGCAGTCTCAGAGCAAGGCCGCTGCCTCCGCTGAGCCGCAGCGCACCGCTCCGGCTGCCAGCCCGGCTCAGGCCGCTCCGACCCGCAACGTCGGTGGTACCGAGCTGCCCAACTTTGGCAACGACCAGTTCGAGCTTCCCGACTTCCTGAAGCGCGGTAGCTTCTAGTTCGTTTTTCTCAACGACCTGCACGGGGTGTGTCCATTTGGATGCACCCCGTTTTGTTTCTCGTTTGTAAACGAAAGCCTCCAATCTCCTTACGTTCCCTTTACGTTTGGTCCCTACCGCTGCGGGTATCCTTTTAAGGAAGTATGACAGCCGTATAAACGCGGACTGCGCGGCGACGCCGCGGTACTTGTGTTATTAGGAGGCTTTAGTATGGCAGCACGTGCGGACAACGTTTCGCGTGTCGACCATGATGGAGTTACGTTGGTGGAGGGCGCGACATCCGATGTCCGCTTTGCCTTTACCGAGCGCACCGGTGGCGTTTCTGAAGATGCGTACTCCTCGCTCAACCTGGGCTCGCATGTAGGCGATGACCCCTTTGCTGTTCAAGAAAATCGTCGTCGAGCGCTCGAAGCTATGGGCGCCACTGAGTGCGAGCATAATCTGCTCGTGCCCAATCAGGTACATGGTGACCATATCGTTACGGTGACTTCGAACGGCGCCGACGATCTTGAGGCTGTTCGCGAGCAGATTGCCGAGGGCTGCGATGCCATCGTCTGTACGGCCCATGACGTGCCCGTGCTGCTCTGCTTTGCCGACTGCGTTCCCGTGGTGCTGGTGGCCCCTGGCGGATTTGCCGTGGTGCACTCCGGTTGGAAGGGCACGATTGCACGTATTTCTGCCAAGGCGTGCCAGGCGCTTTGCGATGCTGCCGGCTGCGATGCGAGCGACGTTTCCGCCTATATCGGCCCCCATATCTTGGCTGACGAATATGAGGTATCCCAGGAACTCATGGATCGCTTTGCCGTCGAGTTCTCTTGCATCGATGCGAGTGCCTCTCGCATGCTCGATCTTTCCGCTGCCATTTGTGAGGCGCTGGTAGATGCCGGTGTGGACGCGGATAATATCGTGGATACCCAGCTTTCGACTGTGCGTCAGAACGACCGCTTTTATTCCTACCGTAACGAGGACGGCACCTGTGGGCGCCATGCTGCGATCGGCGTGATGCTATGAGAAAGATCGTATCGGTCCTGAGCGCCGCTGTGCTTACGCTTACGCTGTGCGCCTGTTCTTCGGGATCTTCTACCTCTTCCATTACTGTGGCCGGCTCCACGACCTGCCTTCCTATCGCCGAAATTGCGGCAGAGGGCTTTAAGGAGGAGACCGGCATCGACGTGCTCGTTTCCGGTTTGGGCTCTTCCGCTGGCATCGAAGCCGTCAGCGCTGGCACGGCCGATATCGCCAGCTCCTCCCGTGGACTCAATGCCGACGAACAGGATCTGGGCCTGACTCCCATCGTCATTGCCCACGACGGTATCGCGGTCATCGTGAACGAAGACAACCCCGTCGATAACCTCTCGACCGAGCAGCTCCGCGATATCTATGCCGGCAAGATCACCAACTGGAAAGAAGTCGGTGGCGAGGACCTGAGGATTCAGGTTATCAACCGAGATGAGGCGTCTGGCACGCGTGAAGCCTTCCGCACCATCGTGATGGACGGCACCCCGTTCGATCGCCGCTCCGCCGTTCTTTCGGGCACGGGCCAGGTGCGCGACGTGGTATCTCGTTCGCGCGGGGCTATCGGCTACATTTCGCTGGGCTTCGTCGATAGCCTCAACGCCAAGACCTCGGTCAAGGCCGTCTCGGTCAATCATGTTGAGGCGTCCGAGAAGACGGTCGCGAGTGGCGGCTATCCCATCTCGCGCGACCTTTACTTCTTTGTGAAGGGTGCGCCTTCGCAGCGGGCGCAGGATTACATCGACTACGTGACGTCCGAAAAGATGGACAAGCAGATTCGCGAGGCGGGCTTTATTCCCGTCACCAACGACGAGAAGGGGAGTGAGTAGCATGGAAGCACAGGAAAACTCCCAGACTGAGCAGAATGCTCAGGCGCCCAAGAAGCGCGAGCTGGCGCTCGTATCGCGCAGCACCTATATCAAGGAGAAGGCGCTGCAGTGGATTTTCTTTGCCTGCGCGTTCTTGGCGGTTGTTACCGTCATCCTGATTTTTGTCTTTACCACGTACTCGGCGCTGCCCGTCTTTACCGACATCGGTCTGGCGGACTTCTTTAGCTTTACGTGGGCGCCCTCTGAGGGCCACTACGGCATCGTGTCGCTGCTTGCCGGCTCGGGTCTGGTGACCGTCGGTGCGCTCGCCATGGGTGTGCCCCTAGGCGTGGGCACGGCCGTGTATCTGGTCGAGATCGCCAGCAAGCGCGTGCGCAAGCTCATCAGCCCTGCCGTTGACCTGTTGGCCGGCATCCCTTCTATCATCTATGGCTTCTTTGGCATGATCATCATCCGTCCGTTTATCGCGCAACTGACCGGTGGTCTTGGTTTTGGTGCGCTGACGGCGTGGTTCGTGCTTGCCATCATGATCGTCCCTACCATCACCACGCTCACCATCGATGCCCTCAATTCCATTCCCATGGGTATTCGCGAGGCATCGTATGCCATGGGTGCTACTAAGTGGCAGACCATCTATAAGGTCGTGCTACCTGCCGCCAAGCTGGGTATCGTGGATGCCATCGTGCTGGGTATGGGCCGTGCCATCGGCGAGACCATGGCCGTGCTCATGGTCGTGGGTAACGCCCCGGTTATTCCCGACAGCATTGCGAGCCCCATCTCGACGCTCACGAGCCAGATCGCGCTCGACATGAGCTATTCCTCGGGTCTGCACCGCTCGGCGCTGTTCGGCATGGGCGTGGTCCTGTTTATCATCTCCGCCACGCTGGTGGGCATCGTCCGTCTGATTTCCAAGAAGAAGAGGGGGTAGGCTATGTCCGATTCCGTTGACACGACGGTCGATACGACCTCGTCGCGCGAGCGCATCAAGCGTGCCCTTTCCCATGGCAAGAAGGGCCGCATCAACAAGGACCTGTCCAACAAGATCATGCTTGGCGTGTTCCGTGCCGCGGCATACATCACCACGCTGGTGCTTGTCGCTATCATCGCCTATGTGGTCATTAACGGCCTGCCGCATATCTCGCTCGACTTTATCTTCGGTTGGCCCCAGGGCGTCAACGCCGAGGGCGGAATTTGGCCCACGATCGTCTCGACCGTCTATGTGACGGCGCTCGCCATGCTTATCTGCACGCCGATTGCTGTGCTGGCAGCCGTCTATCTGGCCGAGTACGCCAAGCAGGGCAAGGTCGTCGAGCTCATTCGCTACGCTGCTGACGCTTTGGCCTCGGTGCCCTCCATCGTTATGGGCCTGTTTGGCTACGCCTTGTTTGTCGAGGCCATGGGCCTGGGCCTTTCGATGGTCTCGGCCGCTCTGGCGCTCGCGCTCTTGATGCTTCCCATCGTCATGCGCACCACCGAAGAGGCCATTCGCGCCGTCCCGCGCTATATCCGTTGGGGCGCGTACGGCCTGGGCGCCACCAAGTGGCAGGTTGTCTCCAAGATTGTGCTTCCTTCTGCCTTTGGCCGTATTGCCACGGGCATCGTCCTCGCCATCGGTCGCGCCATTGGCGAGACCGCGGTGGTGCTCTACACCATGGGCCAAGCCATCAATCTACCTATCTCGCCGCTCGATTCCGGCCGCCCCATGACGGTTCACCTGTACCTGCTTGCCAACGACGGCATCAACATGAACGCAGCCTACGGCACCGCGCTCTTGCTGATGGTGATCATTCTGGCCTTCAACCTGTTTGCGCGCTTCCTGTCGCGCAAGCGTCGCTAGTTAAGGAGTCCCATGTCCGTTTATCAGTCCGCTCCCACGCTGGAGCAAGCGGCCATTACGGCCAAGGATTTCAACTTTTGGTACGGTGACTTTCATGCGCTGACGGGGCTTGACCTCAACATCGCCAAAAACGCCATCACCGCCTTCATTGGCCCTTCGGGCTGCGGCAAGTCGACGTTTTTGCGCTGCATCAACCGCATGAATGATCTGATCGAGGGTACGCGCGTCGAGGGCACCATGACGCTCGACGGCAATGATATCTATGCCGAGGGCGTCGACCCGGTCGACCTCCGTCGTCGCGTGGGCATGATCTTTCAGCAGCCCAACCCGTTTCCCAAATCCATCTACGAGAATGTCGCCTTTGGCCCTCGTCTACAGGGCGTGACTAGCAAAAGCGACCTCGATGACATCGTGGAAGAATCGCTCAAGCGCGCCAACCTCTGGAAAGAGGTATCCAATCAGCTCAACAAGGATGGTTTGGCGCTCTCGGGCGGTCAGCAGCAGCGTCTGTGCATCGCGCGCGTGCTTGCGGTGCAACCCGATGTTCTCCTGATGGACGAGCCCTGCTCCGCCATCGACCCCACGTCCGTCTCTAAGGTCGAGGATCTGATGGCCGAGCTGGCGCCCGAGATGACGATCATCATCGTCACGCATTCAATGCAGCAGGCAGCTCGTATCAGCGACTACACCGCATTCTTCTTGCAGGAAGTTGCCGGCGAGCCCGCCACGCTCATCGAGTATGGTCAAACCGACGCGATCTTCACCAGCCCGGTGGACTCGCGGACGGAAGACTATATCACCGGCCGCTTTGGCTGATTGGTGCGACTAGTCCCAAGCCGATCGGACCTAGTCCGGTGCGTATTCACTGTGCGGGCGGCATGACCGCACCCAACTGATTGGAGTGAACCATGCGCAAACTGTTTTCCCGTCAGCTCGTCGAGGCCCGTCACGAGATGCTGAGCATCTATGAGGCCGTCGATCTGGCCCTCCACGATGCCGTGAAGGCCTATGTGACCGATGACCGCAAGCTCGCCACCAAGACCAAGAAGCGCACGCTTTCGATTGACGCGCGCTGCGCCAACCTGGAGGCCGTCTGCTACAACCTGATCGCCACGCAGTCACCGGTCGCCTCCGACTTCCGCCTGCTTCAGACGATCATCTACGTCGACTTTAACCTGCAGCGCATGACCGACAAGGTTCGCCAGATCTGCCGTGCCACGCGCCACATGATCAAAGCCGACATCTCGCTGCCCAAAGAGCTCGTCGGTACGGTCGAGGCCGAGGCCGAGGCCGTCTACCAGGTGTTGGGCTCGTCGCTTTCCGCGCTCGTCACCAATGACATGTCCATCATCTGCAACCTGGCCGTCGAGGACGAGCCAGTGCACGCCGCCTACGAGAAGTTCTTCCGCACCTTTAACCGTATGGATACGGGCGACTTTATGGACGACGACAGCAACTATGACGACCTGCGCCGCGCCATCATGGTTTCGCGCTACCTCGATCGCATCGCTTCCATTTCCATTGATGCCGCTTGCCGTCTGACCTTCCTGTTGACTGGTCAGCGTATGAACGCCGGCGATATCGCCCGTGTGGACGAGGATGAGCTCGAGAGCATGCGCGTGCCTTCGGGCGAGGGTGTTATCATGAGGCCCGCCGTCGACGCGCGTTACGTTGCCAAGGTGCCCGCCAACGAGGTCAGCGAGGGTCTTCGCTACCTGCTCGATCATCTTGAGGACGAGGACGATGGCGAGGACGACGAGGAGTAAGTGACCCCGTTCGTCGAAAGATTGTAAATACCTAAGTGAGCGCGGCCTTGCACATGCGGGACCGCGCTCTTGCGTTAGCATGGGACTACTTGTTTGGCTGTCAGCGGAGGCGATTAGCAATGGATAACTATTTGGACTTGATGCGCGCTCGCCGCGAGCAGATTCTGGAACGTTTTTATGCGGCGCTCGATCGCGCGGGCCGCCCCCACGACGCCGCGCGCCTCATTGCCGTGTCCAAGACCGTTGGTGTCGATGAGACCGTTGCCGCCATCCAGGCGGGGTATCGCCATTTTGCCGAGAACCGCCCGCAGGAGCTGGTTCGCAAGCTCACGGGTCTGGCGGAGCATCCGGAGCTGCCCGAGGTGCGCTTCGATATGATCGGCAACCTGCAGACCAATAAGATCAATGCGGTGCTGGGCTCAGCCGAGCTGATTCACTCGGTGGGTTCGCTGCATCTGGCACAGGCGATCTCGAGCCGTGCTGTCCGCAAGATTGAGGCAGGCGAGCTCGCCGGCCCCCAGCGTGTGCTCATCGAGGTCAATGTGAGTGGTGAGGAGTCGAAGGAAGGCTTTTCGCCCGATGAGATTCGCGCCGCCGCGGGTGAGCTTGCGGAACTTGAGGGAATTTGCGTACAGGGGCTTATGACTATGGCGCCCCGGGGGAATAAGGATGTGGCACGCCGCACCTTTGCGGGGCTTCGTGAGCTGAGGGATGAGCTGGAGGCGGCGCATCCCGATTTGAACCTGCCTGAGCTTTCCTGCGGCATGAGCGAGGACTTTGAGCCTGCCCTTGAGGAGGGCTCTACGCTCGTTCGCCTGGGCAGAGTAGTATTTAGCCTGGAGTTTGCAGTAAAATAAGGCTCTGAAGTGCGCACTGATTATCGGGGCGCCTGCACTAAACCGCGAGAGGACACAACCATGGGCTTCCTTGACGAGATTAAAAATAAGATGCACCTGGGCGGCCAGCAGGGTTACGACCAGGGTTATGGCCAGGACGACGACTACGGCTACGATGACGGCTATGACGATAGTTATCAGGGCAACGGCTACGGCGGTGCTTCGGGCGAGGGCTTCTACACCCAAGACGAGCCGAGCAACGGCCTGCTTGGTCAGACGCGCCGCGGTGAAGCTGAGTCGGTTGCCGTGTATACGCGCTCCGGTCAGCTGGTCGGCGATGACTCCCGCCATGCCACGACGTATAACCCGCCTTCGCGCTCGCAGGACAGTGTTGCGAGCGGTTATCGTCCTGGTGCCTATGACACGCCGTCGAGCTACGCCGAGAACACCCGCGCCCGTGCCGCCGCTGCACCCGCGCCTGCACCGAGCGATGCCTCGGCCTATGCGAGCAATATCATCAACGCCACGCCGCAACTGCCGGCCTATGTCCTGCGCCCCGAGAGCTATGACGACGTGGAGACCGTGGTGCGCCGCGTTCGCACCAAGCAGCCTGTCGCACTGATTTTTGTGGGCGTACGCACCGAAGTTGCCAAGCGCGTCTTGGACTTCTCTTACGGCTTTGCCTGCGGTCTGGGCGCCACGGTCAAGGAGGTAGGCGACCGCGTGTTCATGGTGCTGCCCGCCGGTTGCGAGGTCAAAGATTCCGATCTCAAGAAGCTTCGTGCCGACGGCTACCTTAAGTAAAGACAAGACGAGGAGATTCCCATCAACATCTACACTATCGTCCAGCTGGTCAACACGCTGTTCAACTTCTATTCCACGCTCATTGTCGTCTACTGCTTTATGACGTGGATTCCCATGAAGCAGGGTGGTTTACTTCAGGATATTGCTGCGGTGCTCGATAGCGTGTGCGGTCCGTGGCTCAACCTGTTCCGTCGTTTCATTCCGCCGATGGGCGGTATCGATTTTTCGCCGGTCGTTGCGATTATTGCGTTGCAGTTGGTGCAGAGGCTGGTTCTGCAGCTTCTTATAGGTATACTCGTATAGAACTGACTTTGTAACTTACGTCGGGCGTGTAGCGCCGAGGCGATGAAAAAGGAGACTTGTTATGGCTATTACCCCTGCAGACATCCAGGCTCAGACTTTCTCTGAGGCCAAGCGTGGCTACGATCCTGCCGAGGTCGACGTCTTCTTGGAGACGCTGTCCTCCGAGGTTGACGCTATGCTCGCTAAGATCGTCGACCTTAAGGGTCGTCTGACTGCTACCGAGCAGCAGCTTGCCGATACACAGGCTCAGCTTGCCCAGGCTCAGGATGCCACCGCCCAGGCCGTTCCTGCCGCCCCTGTGGCTGCTCCCGCCCCTGACTTCTCCGCTCAGGAGCGCCAGATTTCCGCTGCCCTGATCGCTGCCCAGCAGACCGCTGAGACCATCGTCAACGATGCCAACGAGAACGCTGAGCGTATCCGCAACGAGGCTGACGCTAAGGCCCGCGAGGTTATCCGCCAGGCTCTGACCGAAAAGCAGGCCGAGCTCGAGGAAATCGATCGTCTCAAGGCTTCCCGTGAGGAGTTCAAGGCAGAGTATCTCAAGCTCATCCAGCACTTCATGGACGATGCCCAGAACTCCTTCCCGGCCGACCTCATGGCCTCCACGCCGGTCGGTTCTGCCGCTTCTCCTGCAGTGACTGTTCCCGCCGAGCCGCTGCCCGTCGCTGACCCGGTTGTCCCCGTGGCCGATCCCTTCGCCCCGATCGACAACTTTGCCGCCGACGACCTGGACTAGCATCAGAGCTACAATCTAGTGTCCTTAAGAGGAGCTCGCACCTGCGGGCTCCTTTTTTGTGGCTGTATACGGGTTGGGAAACAAAACGCCGAGCTCTGCATGCGATAGGACAGAACTCGGCGAAGGGCGCGTGGTAAAAGGTAGATTTTAAGGTATGTCTAAAAACTACTTGAGGAGGAAGTTGGAGAGGGGAATAGTGCGGGCCTCGCGATGCTCGGGATCGGCGATGTGGTCGGCGGGATAGCCACAGACGAGCATGTGATAGGGATAGACGCCCTTGGGCAGATTGAACTGCTCCTGTGCCACCTCAGGCTTAAAATGGCATACCCAGCACGTTCCCAGGCCCTGCTCGGTGGCCTCCATCATCATCTGGTCGCACACGATGGACGTATCGATTTCACTGGAATTCATCTGGTCATACGGGCGCACCCAAGCATCATCGGTAACGCTGCAAATAAGGAAGACAAGCGGAGCTCCAAAGATAGACCCATCACGAGCAAACCGAGGCTGACAAGCAGCAGCCTTCTCCAACAGCTCAGGCGTATCCAGCACCATCACACGGGCTGGATGATTATTACAAGCAGAAGGAGCAATCCGCCCCGCCTCAACAATGGCATCCACTACCGACTGCTCAACAGGACGGTCCTCAAAAGAACGACAAGAATACCGACCACGAGCCAGATCCAAATAAGACATACAAGCCCTCCTAAAATTAAAAATCAAACAAACCAAAAGTAACCCAAAGAGTACCCAAAGCAGCAATCAGCCAAACGCTCATCAAGGGCCAAAGTGTCCGAACGGATACCAAAGGTCCCTTCAGCCAAACCCCCGTCGCGCTAAATCTATCAGCCAAAGTTCCCAATGGTGGTGCATAAGGGAGCGGGCCCGGCCACTAATAACCTTTTGAACGACTCTGCTTGCAGCCGGAGTGAAAAAGGTTAT
>UQWQ01000067.1 GCA_900544755.1 uncultured Collinsella sp.
GGTCCATGCCCTTTCGTTTCAAGACGCCGCCATCATGCTAAGGAGGCAACTATGACAACTTCGCCTTTGGCAAACCCCACGGCAACAAGGGAGCTGCTGGAGGAGTTTGGCCTTGCGACCAAGCATCGCCTGGGCCAGAACTTTCTAATCGACAATCATGTGATCGAGCGTATCTGCGAGCTTGCCGAGCTTGCAGGTGACGAGCGCGTACTCGAGGTGGGTCCGGGTTGCGGTACGTTGACACTTGCGTTGCTGCAGGAAGCGGCGTGCGTTACGTCCATTGAGGCCGATCCCGAGCTTGAGCCGGTGCTCGACGCCCACGCCGCCGACTATGCCAACTTCCGCTTTATCATGGGCGACGCGCTTAAGGTGGGCCCGGAGCAGATTGAGCAGGCTGCGGGCGGTGAGCCGACGGTATTTGTCGCGAACTTGCCCTATAACGTGGCGGCGACGATCATTTTGCAATTTTTCCAGACGATGCCGGCGCTCAAGCGCGCCGTCGTCATGGTGCAAAAGGAGGTTGCCGATCGCATTGCCGCAGTGCCGGGCAACAAGACCTATGGCGGCTATACGGCAAAGCTTGGCCTGTATGCGCAGGTAACGGGTCGCTTTGAGGTGCCGCCGCGTTGCTTTATGCCGGCGCCACACGTGGACTCGGCCGTCGTGCGTATCGACCGTGTTGACGGTGTGGTGCCCGAAGGACTCGATCGCGAATTTGTGGCCCGCGTGATTGATGCTGCATTTGCTCAGCGTCGCAAGACCATCCGCAATTCCATGAGCGCCAACGGCTTTGCCAAGGACGTGCTCGATGCCGCCTTTGAGGCTTGCGGTATCGCACCCACCACGCGCGCCGAGACGCTCGATGTTGCCGACTTTGTCCGTCTGGCCCGGGAGCTTTCCCATGACGCTTAATGCCGAACGCGTGACGTTTACCAAAAAAAAGAAGACGGTTGCTTGTCCCGTGCCCTTGGCACCGCTTGCCGACACACATGCGCATCTGCTTTCGTTCTGGGGCAAGGATGTGCCCGAGACACTCGTGCGTGCCAAGGCGGCAGGCATCGACCTGTTGGTGACGGTCTTCGATCCCATTGCCGATAAGCGCAGCGTGACGGACTATAGCGACTGGCTGACGCGCGAGATTCTGCCGATGCAGGATATCCCGCAGATCAAGTATCTTGCCGGCGTGCATCCGTATGGCGCGCCGGACTATACCGACGACATTCACGCACAGGTTGTTGCTGCGCTTGATGACCCTTTGTGCGCCGGTATTGGCGAAATCGGTCTGGACTACCACATGGATTACGACGACGACATCACGCCGGCGCCCCACAGCGTGCAGATTGATTGCATGGCACGTCAGCTCGAAGTCGCCATGCGCTGCAATGTGCCGGTGGAGTTGCACCTGCGGCACGAGGACTCGGATGGGGAGCGCACCTCGCACGTGGACGCCTACAACGTGCTTCGTGAGGTGGGCGTGCCCCAGGCCGGTTGTGTGCTGCACTGTTTTGGCGAGGACCGCGCCACGATGGAGCGCTTTGTGGAGCTGGGCTGCTATATCGCCTATGGTGGTGCGGCCACCTTTAAGCGCAACGACGACGTGCGCGAGGCATTTGCGGCAACCCCACTCGATCGAATTTTGTTCGAGACGGATTGCCCGTATATGGCTCCGGAGCCCATCCGCGGTCTTGAATGCGAGCCCGCAATGATCTCCATTACGGCAAACGCGCTGGTTAACGACCGTGTCGATCGCACTGGTGAGGACGCCGAAACAATCGCGCATGCCGCTTGGGAAAATGCCTGCAAACTTTTTCAAAAATAGTTCTTGCGTTCGCGGTGGCGCTCCGTTATTCTAATTCCTGCACGCGGGCGTGGCGGAATTGGCAGACGCGTACGGTTCAGGTCCGTATGGGGGCAACCCCATGAAGGTTCAAGTCCTTTCGCCCGCACCATTAAATGAAAGAGCTCCCAGCAATGGGAGCTTTTTTTGTTATGCACGATCTCCTTGGACGGGTATCCTAATGCCAACGTGTGCCTATCAGAGGAGAGACCATGCTGTTTTCCGGTATCATCGCTGCCCTTACGAGCCTCTTGTTTCCCATCATCATTTTGTTGCTCCTGCTCCCCAACGCCTGCTATGTCGTTGAACAGCAGCACGCCGTAATCATCGAGCGCTTGGGTAAGTTCAACCGCATTGTTAGCGCAGGCTTCCACATGAAGGTGCCCGTGATTGACCGCAAGGCCGCCACGGTGAGTCTGCGCACCATGAAAAATGGTTTTGGCATCGACGTTAAGACTCAGGACAACGTGACCATTGGCCTTGAGGTCTCCGCTCAGTACCACGTGAGCTATGACATGGGTGCTGGCCCGGCGGATTCGGGCATCTACAAGAGCTACTACATGCTGCAGGAGCCCGTCGACCAGATGCGCGACTTCATCACCGACGCCCTGCGCTCCTCCATCCCCGTCTACACGCTCGATGAGGTCTTTGCCAAGAAGGATGACATCGCCAAGGATGTCAACGCTACTGTTTCCGAGCAGATGGCCGCCTACGGCTTCACCCTCGTGTCGACGCTCATCACCAAAATCGCACTGCCGACCGAGGTTGAGAACTCCATGAACGACATCAACGCTGCCCAGCGCAAGCGCGCTGCCGCGCAGGAGCTCGCCGAGGCCGACCGCATCAAGCGCGTCACCGAGGCGACCGCCGAGGCCGAGGCTATGGAAAAGGCGGGCGAGGGCATCGCCAACCAGCGCAAGGCCATCGCGCTGGGTATCAAAGATTCGCTCGAGATCATCCAGGAGACGGGTGTCGGCAATGACGAGGCCAACCAACTGTTCATGTTTACGCAGTGGTCCGAGATGATGACGGAGTTTGCTCGCACGGGTAAAACCTCGACGGTCGTGCTGCCGAGCGATTTCTCGCAGTCGGCCTCGATGTTCGAGCAGATGCTGACCGCCGGCAAGGTTCAGAACGAGTCGAAGGAGTAGACGCGCGTGAAATACACCGTCGTTTGTGTTGGCAAGCTCAAAGAGCGCTTTTGGAAGGATGCCTGCGCTGAGTACACCAAGCGCCTAGGTGCCTATGCCAAGGTTGATATCCGCGAGGTGGCCGATATCGACCCGGCTAAGGCGGGCGGCGTGGATGCCGCGCGCGACAAGGAGGGGGCGGCGATTCTTGCTGCCTTGCCGTCTCGAGCGCATGTGATCCTGCTGGCCATTGAGGGCAAAGAGCGCTCGAGCGAGGAGTTTTCGGCGCGGATCGATGATCTTATGCTGCGTGGTAACAGCGACATCGCCTTTGTGATTGGCGGATCGGACGGCGTGAGCGATGACGTGCGCGCACGAGCCGACGAGATGCTCAGCTTTGGACGCATTACCTTGCCGCATAACTTGGCGCGCGTGGTGCTGCTAGAGCAGATTTACCGTGCCTGCAAGATCAGTCGTGGCGAGCCGTATCACAAATAGGTCGGCAATACGAAACAATGGCGTGGGACAATACCTTTCGTTTTGAAGAGCGTGTCTGAGAGGACTATGAGATATGAAGATTGGGTTTGTCGGTTTTGGCAATATGGCGAGCGCTATGGCTGATGGCTGGATCGCTGCCGGTGTAGCTGCGAGCGACATGTGCACCTGTGCGGGTCGCTACGACGCACTGGTTGAGCGCTGTGAGGCGCGCGGGATGGCCGCTCGCCACGATGCCGCCGAGGTTGTCGCCGCATCCGATATCGTGGTCGCTGCGGTCAAACCGTACATGATCGAGAAGGTATTCGCCCCGCTCAAGGATGCTCTTGCCAAAAAGGTCGTTCTGTCGGTTGCCTGGACCTGGGACAGTGCCAAGTGGGAGCAGGTCCTGCCGGGCGTCGCGCATATCTCGACGGTGCCCAACACACCGGTTTCGGTGGGCGAGGGCGTCATCGCTTGCGAGAAGTCCTCTACGCTCAACGGCGAGCAGCGTGCTGTTGTGCTCGACCTGCTCGGTAAGCTTGGCGCTGTCGTCGAGCTCGATACGAGCCTGCTGTTTGTGGGCGGTACGGTGGGTGGTTGCGCTCCGGCATTTGTCGCTATGGCAATCGAGGCCCTGGGCGATGCGGCGGTCAAGCACGGTATCCCGCGTGCCGATGCCTATCGCATTGTGAGCCAGATGGTGCTGGGTACGGCAAAGCTGCAGCTTGCAACTGGCCAGCATCCTGCGGCGATGAAGGATGCCGTATGCTCGCCCGGTGGTGCCACCATCAAGGGCGTCGTTGCGCTCGAGGACGCCGGCATGCGCAGTGCCCTGGTCAAGGCAATCGACGCAACCCTCCAGTAAAACCTGCCATTTAGGGACAGGTTTATTTTGGCAGGTTTTTCCTGCTGTTTTGTCCTTTTAGCGAAAAGCGCCCCGCAACTGGCTCGATTCCAATTGCGGGGCGCTTGCGTTTGCCCAGATAAAACCGACCGAAAAAACCTGTCCCTTTTTGGCAGATTAGTCCCAGAAGCTGTCTTCCTCATCCTCGGACTTGGGTCCGCGGTCGACGTACATCTTATGGGTACGCTTCTCCATTACAAAGGCAAGAATCGCAAATAACAGGATGCCGCCGGCGAAAAGGATGGCAAAACCGGTGCGGGTGCCAAACAAAAAGGAAAAAACTGCGTCCATTGGGTGCCTTCTTGCGTAGTTGAGTTGGGTCGTAAACGCTCATAAGTATATACTTGCCCATACATGTACAAGGTTGCAACCTAAATGGAATGTATATCGCCGGAGGATCTAATGCTTGATATCAAGTTTGTTCGCGAGAACCCCGATGCCATCGATGTCGCCATGGCTAACCGTCAGACGTCTTGGGACCGCGAGAAGTTCTTTGAGCTCGACGACGAGCGCCGTGCCGTCATCACCGAGGTCGAGGAGCTCCAGGCCACACGCAACGCCGAGTCCAAGAAGATCGGCGCCCTGATGAAGGAGGGCAAGAAGGACGAGGCCGAGGCCGCCAAGGAGGCCGTGCGCGCCGTCAACGAGAAGATTGACGGTCTGGCCGAGCGCCGCACTGCTCTCGAGCAGGAGCAGTACGACTTCATGGCTCACCTGCCCAACATTCCTTGCGAGGCCACGCCGTACGGCAAGGACGAGGACGAGAACATCGAGCGCCGTCGTTGGGGTACCCCGCGCGAGTTCGACTTCGACTTTAAGCCGCACTGGGACCTGGGTACCGACCTCGACATTCTCGACTTTGAGCGCGGCAACAAGCTCTCCGGCAGCCGTTTCACCGTTCTCGGTGGCGCCGGCGCCCGCCTGGAGCGCGCCCTTATCAACTTCTTCCTCGATACTCACACCAGCCGTGGCTTTAAGGAGTGGTGGCCGCCTATCGTCGTCAAGCGTCAGACCATGTTCGGCACGGGCCAGCTGCCCAAGTTCGAGGACGACGCCTATCACGTCTCGGGCGACAACTTCCTGATTCCCACCGCCGAGGTCGTGCTCACCAACCTGCACGCCGGCGAAGTCCTCGATGCCGACACTCTGCCGCGCCGCTACACCGCCTTCACCCCCTGCTTCCGCGAGGAGGCCGGTTCCGCCGGTCGCGACACCCGCGGCATCATCCGTCAGCACGAGTTCGACAAGGTCGAGATGGTCAAGTTCGCTAAGCCGGAGGAGTCCGACGAGGAGCTCGAGAGCATGACCGCCGAGGCCGAGTACCTTCTGCAGCAGCTGGGCCTTCCGTATCGCGTGATTAGCCTATGCACCGGCGACTTGGGCTTCTCTGCCCGTCAGACCTACGACGTCGAGGTCTGGCTGCCGAGCTACAACGCCTACAAGGAGATCAGCTCCTGCTCCAACTGCGGTGACTTCCAGGCACGCCGCGCCAACATCAAGTATCGCGACCCCGAGATCTTCAAGGGTTCGCGCTACTTGCACACTCTCAACGGTTCCGGCCTGCCGGCCGGCCGCACCATGGCCGCCATTCTGGAGAACTACCAGAACGCCGACGGCACCATCACGATCCCCGAGGTCCTGCGTCCTTACATGGGCGGTCTCGAGAAGATTGAGCCGGTCGCGTAACTTGGCTGCATAGGGGATATACAAGGGCGCTCCCTCGGGGGCGCCCTATTTCGTGCGCAGGTCCATACCATGCCGTGCGGACAGCTCAATGGAAAATACACGAACAACTGTTCTGTATACAGCCATCTACCTGCTATGCTTTTGCTAAATAAGAGCGAGAGAAAGGGGACGCAATGGAGCTGTTTGATGATCGGGTGGTGTTGTTTGAGAGTGACGAGGGCGGGGAGTACCTGCTTGTAACGTGTGAGCCGTCTGACATGGGTGGCCTGGTGGTTCGGCAGACGAGTGAGGGTCCGTTGACCCAATGGTGCTTTGAGGAGTCGCCGCATGTGGTCGAGACCTTTGTGACGCACGAGGGGCTTGTGGCCCTGGAGCATTTCTATGGGGTCCGGACATCTAACCAGGTTGCTCGCATGTTGAGTATCTCGTTTGCCGATTATGATTGTGCCCAGCGGGTGAGATCGCTCCTGAGGGAACTTGATGCTAAGTTTGACGTGATCGAAAAACCAATCGATCGTACGGGGAACGGCGGTATATGCGGAGTAGCATGACAAAACTGCGTTCCACAAAAAAGTTTGAGATTGTGCTTGACTCCAATAAGTTAAAGTGGTTTTATATGTCATGCGCTGCGGCGTTACCTCAGCTGGATAGAGGGTCTGACTACGAATCAGAACGTCATAGGTTCGAATCCTATACGCCGCACCAATTGAACTTGAAGCCTCCGGCAACGGGGGCTTTTCTTTTATGGCAACACCGCATGGATTCGAACCTCGGTCGAGGCGCGGGCGTAAAGCGGACTATTTCTTATCGACTCGTGTAAGATTCCGAGTAGGTGTCGCGGCCCATCCGCGACCGCTCCTTCTCTAGACGACCGATCAGGGTGATATTTCGTGGCAGAGCGTCCGACATACAAGCTCAGGTTTCTCGATCCCAAGAAGCGCTTTCCGGCGATGCCCGAGCAGCCTGCGGGACGCTCATATGGCGTGGTCTGGAAACTCTTTGGCGAGGATCAGCATGAATCTTGTTATGTCGTCGAGTTCGTTGGCAAAAGTCATGTGTCGCTTTTGGGCTACGTAAGCGTTTCGGGTGAGGTGTACAAGGTGGACCGCCCCGTCAGCGAGGCTCCGCTGCCCAACGATCCCGACATGGAACTGGTCCTTGACGAGTCGGATTCCAGTATTGGTGAGATTATGGTAAGGGAAGCCAACGGTGCAATGCGCGCGTGTGCGCAAACTGTCGGCTCTCCCGAAGGCCCCATGCGCGAGCAGTCCGACCACGAGACATGGAATTCAGCCCGCTCCCTTCCTTACGGCGAGTTCATGGCATCGATGTTCCTGCGCTACGTGATATTCGCTGACTCCGAAAATGCCATTGCGAGCACGGCGGACGCCGGCGGACTCGACGAGGATATGCAAAATGTTATCGACAAGATCAAGCTCGTAAAGTTGCCCGAGCCGGTCGAGGTGTTTTTGGGCTTTAACACGGCACCGCTCCCTGATGCTATCGAGACGCTGCTTTACCGCGTTGACCATGCCGAGAATCCGAGCGGTATCGAGCGCTATGCCGCTGCCCTTATGAGTGAAATTGACTTGCCCCGCCTGCGCACCATCGCTGCCAAGTCCGAGATGAGCCTGGCTCGCATTGATCGTTCAAAGCTTTTCTATCTCAATTTTGATCGTAGCCTGCTGGACCAGGACGAGATTGACATGCTGCTTGCAATAGAGTGCCGTCTCAACCGCCTCTCCGGCATCCTTGAGCGCATCGGGGCCGGATTGGTCCCTGCGGCATCCTCGCCGAGCCTTGAGGGCTGCGCGCTCTTTGATGCGTGGCATATCGCCAAGACGACCAACGATGTTCCCCGACTGCTCGATACGGCCTCAAGCGATAACCCGTGGGCCAAACCGGGAACGGTTTCGTGCCAGCCGGGCGGTGAGTGGGATGTGCGTACCCGCTTCGCGCGTATTGTAGAAGCGCTCAACGTGGTCACAAGGCTCGACTATACCTATCGAGTAAACGTTGTCGAGGGGATTATGCTCGTTCGGTTTGGGCAGTCTGTCGTTGATGCCATGCCGCAACGTGAATACGACGCTCAAGATGACGCCTGGCGCGAGCTGGACGAGGACACGCGCGCGATCTGGGCCGCGGAGCACGATGCGCGCGTGGCGCTCACACTTGCGGCGGCGTGTTTTGCCGCGGGCACCTGCATCACGCGCTGCTATGTGCAGATTGCTGCTCCCGACAGTGAGCAGGGCGAGCGCGTTGCCGCAACGTATTTCTTTGGGCGCGCGGCCTATCTGGCCGATTGCGTGCCTGTCGCCAAGGATCTTGAGAGCATGGACATGGACGATATGCCGTGCAAGCGTGTGCTTGAGGCGTATGAGTCAACTGCTCCGGAGACGATTGAACCTGCGGAGGTTCATGCCCGTCCGCGTGATGACCATCGCACGCTGCCGCCGGCGCTGCGCGATCTGCTGCTTGCCGATAAGGCTGACGAGTTGGAGGTCATGGAAGAGGACGATGACCCATACGTGGCCCGTGTTGTTGAATTGCGCGAGCAGGCAAAAGTCGACCGTACAGGTGCTTTTGAAGGTTTTTCCCGTCTTGTCGAGGAGTTGGAGGCTAAGTGCGCCGTCGCCGAGCTTTTGGCGACAGGTCCGGTTCAAACGCAGTTTTGCGATAACCAGCTGGTGCGCATGGTGCTTCCGGTGTTGGAAGAAGACCGCTCTGTGCGTATCCTTCGCGCTCCTGATGCGCTGTATTTTGCCCAGCACGAGATCTGCAGCTTTTACGCCGAACAAGAGGACTTTGAGCGTGCGCTGCCCGAGGTGCGCCATCTTTACGATTTGGCGCGCTCGTCCATGCAGTCTCACTTTGCCCTGATCAACGTGCTAGCACGCCTGGAGCGCTTTGACGAGATTATCGAGGTGGCGCGCCACGGCCTACGTATTGCCAGCGATCGTTCTGCAATCGGCTACCTGTTCTATCGCTTGGCGTTTGCCTATTGGAATTGCGATCAGCTCGACCTGGCGCTGGCTTGTTACCGTCTGGTGCCGCGCGGCGAGGAGTCGGGCAGCAGCGCGCTGGAAGAAATGCAGGGCCTTATGAACGAGATGGGCGTCAGCGAGCCTCCGACATTCGAGGAAGCGGTCGAGACCATCCGCAAGGCAGGTCTTGAGCTGCCGCCGGTGCCCGCCGTGACCAATCAACTCGCGGATGCCGCTGTGCAACTGGTCGACAACGGTTTCTTTTTCCTGGCACGCGGTTGCATCTTCCAAATGTGGCGCACCATGGGCAACGACGAGCTCGGCTCCCTCAACCGCTCGCTGGGGTAGGCGAAGCTTTCAAGGAGGAAAGGCTGCTAGGCAATTAGAAAATTTCCTCTTGCCCAACTTCGGCTGTTTGGTTACTATAGAACGGCTGTTACGGAGAGCTGACCGAGAGGCCGAAGGTGCTCGCCTGCTAAGCGAGTATGCCCCAAAAGGGCATCTGGGGTTCGAATCCCCAGCTCTCCGCCAGTACGAATTTGAAGAAGGGTCCCATTTGGGACCCTTTTTTGTGTGGAGAAAGGAGACTGGGGATTCGAACCCTCAAAAAAAGGAGGCATCCTTTCGGACACCTCCTTTCAGCGAGTGTATTG
This sequence comes from uncultured Collinsella sp., assembly GCA_900544755.1. Classification (GTDB taxonomy): domain Bacteria; phylum Actinomycetota; class Coriobacteriia; order Coriobacteriales; family Coriobacteriaceae; genus Collinsella. The sequence goes on from UQWQ01000067.1 coordinate 9,672, forward strand.
TTCTTCGACCTTACACCTCGGGCGCCTTGGCGACGGTCTCGCTTTCTGCCGTGAGTGGGCGGTTGTCGATGCGGCGGCCCAGGCGGTCGAGCTTCACGAGTAGCCACTCAATGGGATTCGGCCCCGAGCCTTCTTCGTCGGCAACCAAATCCATGACGGCGATCTTGGTGCCGTCCTGCTTGAGCGTAATGCTGCCCACCTTGTCGCCCACATGCACCGTGCCCGAAAGATCGTCGTAGCTAACCTTTTCGGTCACCTCGCCGGCAAGGGAAAACACGGTCGCTTGCGCCGTAGGATCGGCGAGTGTGGCGTCGATCGTCTTATCAGTCCAGTCGGTTTGACCAATGCGCGCCATAAGCGGGTTGCCGTTGGCGGTCTTTTCCTGCGTGTTGGCGATCGCGACCGTCACCTTGTGACCGTAGTACCAATTGGCAAGGGTTGCGGTATCGGTAAAGCGCTGGTCGGTGGTGGTGGAGTTCAAAACGACGGTGTAGATCTCGTTGCCATCGCGGTTGTAGGCACCCGTAAAGCAATAGCCTGCATCGTCGGTAGTGCCGGTCTTGCCACCGATGTTGCCATCTTGGCCCAGCAAATAGTTATGCGTGTCCATGGAATGCGAATGGTCGGTGCCGTCGGCGCCCGTGACCTCGATCCAGGAATCCTCGCTCGCTACGACCTCGCGGATCGTGTCGTTTTTCATGGCCTCCTGCATCATCAGCGCTACGTCGTGTGCGGTTGAGTGCATATCGCCAGCCCACTCATCAAAGTCCAGACCATGCGGGTTTTCAAAAAGCGTACCGGTGCAGCCGAGCTTCTTAGCGCGCTCGTTCATGGCCTTCACAAATGTGGCCTCGGCGTCTTTGGTCTTAGGGTCGATCTTCTTGCCCACATATTCGGCGAGCACGATGGCGGCGTCGTTGCCCGAGGGAATCATCAGGCCGCGCAGCGCCTGCTCCACGGTAAGCTCGTCGCCTTCGAGCAAGCCGGCGGTCGAATTACCCACGGTGGCTGCGGCGTTGCTCACCGTGACCTTCTCGTCTATCTTGCAATTCTCGACGGTTAGGATTGCGGTCATGACCTTGGTGATCGAGGCGATTTTGACCTGCTCATCGGCGTCGCGCCCATAGTAGACGGTGCCGTCTTTGCCCATGACGAGGGCATTGGTCGCATCGATATCGGGCAGGTTTTCGGCCGTGATGCTGCGCTCATCGGCGGTTTTGCCGCAGACATTGTCGGTCGTGAGCACTTGGGCGCCGGCGACGGTGGGCACGCCAGCGGTAAGGGCGATAGCGCAGACAAAGCCGGCGGCAAGCTGGGCTGAGCGCTTTGCAAAAGAGATGAGGGACTTCACAGATTTCGCTTTCGACGGGATGGTCTCTTCTGGAACTAGAGTATATCGTTTGCCGGTGTCGGCGATCATCGCGTGCGTGCGTGGCCCACATCCGCGCCCGAACGGGCACAAGGGTGCTTAAGGCCGACTTAATCACCCACGCTTGTTGTGTGTGGCATGCGCCCCCTCGGGCATAATGGAGCGCGAGAGGAGCACGCAT
>UQWQ01000068.1 GCA_900544755.1 uncultured Collinsella sp.
CCACAGCCCTCGCCTATCCCTCAAACGCAAGCACGCGGGCCAGATCCAGCTCCTCGTAGCAGTCGATAAAGATATCGCAGTTGGCGCGCACATCGTCGCGCTCCATACGGCCATGCGGGTCATAGATACCCACGCGCTTAAAGCCGGCGGAGCCAGAGCTCTTTAGGCCAAAGACGGCGTCCTCAAACACCCAGGCGCGCTCAAACTTGTGCCCATGGCGCCCCTCCAGACGGCGAAGCGCCAGCTCGTATACGTCGGGGAACTGTTTGGAACGTCCCGCCTCGCCCGTGGTGGTCACAAACTCCATGTAGGCATCGAGCCCGGCGCCCGCAAGCGCAGACTTAACCAGCTCGGCCGGCGTGGACGTAGCCACACACATGGAAATGCCCGCCGCCTTCGCCTGCTCCAAAAATGCCAAGAGCCCCTCGCGCGGCGGCACCTTGGAGTACCCATCGATCAGGATGTCGCTCAGCTCGCGATACAGCTCCTCGCCATTCTCGCCAATGCCCCACGTGTCGTGGTATGCCTGGCACTCATCCTCGAGCGACAAATGCTCAAACTGGGCAAAATCGTCGACTGTTACGTCAACTCCGTGGCGGCGCAATAACTCGGGCTGGGCATAGGCCCAAACGGGGGTGCTATTAACCAGTGTTCCGTCGCAATCGAAAATAAAAGCGACATTGGGAGCAGCGGTCTGGGACATAAACGAACCTTTCGATGTCAAATGGTAAACATCCTGCTAAAAACGTTTTACCAAACGTCAGGCTAACAATCTTGAAACCCTAATTGGTAAAACTGTCAAGAGTTTTACCATCGCAATTCTGCCAGTGGTCTAAACATGGCGCTCGCCGATTAAACACCGCCGCAAATCCACTTTTCTCCATAAAAGTAACGAACAGGTGTTATCGTATTTCGTGCCGAAAGTTCCACCGAGCACGCGAGGTGGAACGAATCATAGAACTATCGCCGTCCCTTCGATTCGTGCAGCCTTGGACCTTTCGCATCTAGTCACCAAGGCAACATGCTGCCGCGTCATGATGGGATCAAACGTGAGCGATACAAAGCTAAAGCCAGCAACTAAAAAGCCCGCTACCCGTAAAGCCGCCCCGCACGCACCGGAACTCTCCAAGGACGATGTCTACCTGTTTGGCATCGGCACGTGGGAGCGCAGCTGGGAAAAGATGGGCGCGCATCCCGACACGCAGAACCGTACGCGCGGCTGGCGTTTTTGCGTTTGGGCGCCCGATGTAAAGAGCGTGCATGTCATTGGCGAATTTAACGACTGGAATGAAGAAGCCAACCCGCTGGTGCCCGTGCATACGAGCGCTATCTGGGAAGGCTTTATTCCTGGCGCCGAGCAGGGCCAACTCTATAAATATCTCATCGAGACAAACGAGGGAGAAAAGCTCTATAAGGCCGATCCGTATGCCTTTAAGGCCGAGTGCCCTCCGGGAACGGCGAGCGTGCTGTGGACCCTCGATGGCTACAAGTGGAACGACGCCGCATGGCTCAAGCGCCGCGCCAGCCATAACCACATGTCGCAGCCGCTTAACATCTACGAGGTGCATATTGGCTCGTGGAAGCGCCACGGCGATGCGCCGCAGGGCGAGCCGGACGAGTACGGCAACTACCCCGGTCCCATGGATCCCTTCCCCGCACAGCGCGGCGAGTTCTATACCTACGACGATCTGTCGGTGGAGCTCGTGGACTACGTGCGCGACATGGGCTACACGCATATCGAGGTCATGCCGCTTATGGAGCATCCCTTTGATGGCTCCTGGGGCTACCAGACGACCGGCTACTACGCCGCCACGTCGCGCTACGGCAACCCGCAGCAGCTCATGCACTTTATCGATGCATGCCACGAGGCAGGCATCGGCGTGATCATGGACTGGGTGCCCGGCGGTTTTTGCGCCGACTCCCACGGCCTTGCTACCTTTAACGGCCATATGCTGTTTGAGCACGAGATTCACCCCAACTGGGGCACGCACAAGTTCGACTTCGCCCGTGGCGAGGTCCGCTCCTTCCTTGTTTCCAACGTGCTGTATTGGCTCGAGAACTTCCACGTGGACGGCATTCGCATGGACGGCGTGTCCAGCATGCTGTACCTCAACTTTGGCATCGACGATCCGGGCCAAAAGAAGTTCAATAAGTACGGTACCGAGGAGGACCTGGACGCCAGCGCTTTTATCCGCCAGGTCAACTGCGCCGTGGAGGCCCACTACCCCGACGTGATGATGATGGCCGAGGAGTCCACCGCGTGGCCGCTCGTGACCTACCCGCCGCAGGACGGCGGTCTGGGCTTCCACTACAAGTGGGACATGGGCTGGATGAACGATACCCTGCACTACATGCAGACCGATTTTCCGTGGCGCCCCGGCAACCACGGGCTGCTCACGTTCTCCATCATGTACGCCTTTACCGAGAACTTTATTTGCCCGCTGAGCCACGATGAGGTCGTGCACGGCAAGTGCTCGCTGATCGGCCGCATGCCGGGCGACTGGTGGCGCCAGTTTGCCGGCCTGCGCACGCTCGCCTTCTACCAGATGACGCACCCCGGCGCCAAGCTCAACTTTATGGGCAACGAGATTGGCCAGTTTATTGAGTGGCGCTACTATGAGTCCATCCAGTGGTTCCTGACCGAGGAGTACGAGACCCACAGTCATCATCAGGCGTTTATCAAAGCGCTCAACCATCTGTACACCGCCGAACCCGCCCTGTACGAGCGCGGCTACACCGACGACGGCTTTACCTGGATTGACGCGGACAACCCTAAACAGTCCATCGTGAGCTTTGTGCGCCAGGGCGAGGACGTCGATGACGACTTGGTGATCCTGATCAACTTTGACCCGGCGAGCTACGAGAGCTTCCGTGTGGGTGTGCCGCGCGAGGGTGACTGGGAGGTCATCTTTGACTCCGACCGTCCCGAATTTGGCGGCAGCGGCTATGCCGGCGAAGAGCCCTACACCTGCTCGAGCGAGCCCTATCCCTGGAACGGGCAGATGGACTCCATCGAGATTAAGGTGCCCGGCCTGGCTGGCGTTGTGCTTAAGCGCCGCGGTCCCAGCAGCTATAAGCCGCCGGTGGTTGAGGAGCCCAAGGCTGCGCCCAAGAAGCGCACGTCATCGGTAAAGCCCAAGCCCGCGGCCGCTAAGAAGGCTCCGGCCAAGGCGAAGGCTACGACGACCAAGGCCAAGGCCAAGGCTGCCGCAAAGCCCGCTGCTAAGGCCGCAGCCAAGAAACCGGCTGCCAAAAAGGCCGCTACCAAGGCCAAGTCTGCTTCTGTTAAGCCGTCTGCCAAGGATGCGTAACAAAGCCGTTACAGCTGTAATCACCCGCCCCGCCGGGGCGTAGGATACAAGTCATAACCGTTCCGGGAGAAACATCCCCGGGGGAAAGGAACGTATGAATAAGATCTTCGACAACAAGCAGGAGTTTACCGAGCTCTATCGCGATGCCGTCATGAGCATCAGCGGCAAGAGCGTCGAGGCCGCCAGCGACCTCGACCGCTTTAATGCCCTGGCCAAGCTCGTGGCCGAGAAGGCACGCACCGTTGCCACCAAGAGTGACGCCCGCGCCACCACCGAGGGCAAGAAGCGCGTGTACTACTTCTCGATCGAGTTTTTGATCGGCCGCCTGCTCGACAACTACCTGCTCAACTTTGGCGTGCGCGACATGGTCGCCGAGGCGCTCGACGACATGGGCTTTGACCTGTCCGTCATCGAGAACCAGGAGCCCGATCCGGCGCTGGGCAACGGTGGCCTGGGCCGCCTTGCCGCATGCTTCCTTGATTCCATGGCAGCCGAGGGCATCGCCGGCTACGGCAACGGCATGCGCTACCGCTACGGCCTGTTTAAGCAGGAGATCGTCAACGGCAGCCAAGTCGAGGCTACCGACGAGTGGCTCACCCACGGCTATCCCTGGGAGGTCCGTCGTCAGGACAAGGCCGTGACCATCAAGTTTGGTGGCCGCGTTGAGGGCTTTGAGGAGGACGGTCGCACGTTCTACCGCACGGTGGACACGCAGGACATCCTGGCCGTCCCTTATGACATCCCCGTGGTGGGCTATGCCGGCGAGACTGTCAACAAGCTGCGCGTCTGGGCTGCCGAGCCGGTCGAGGAGCACTTTGACCTGGAGGCCTTCAACCGCGGCGACTACGCCCTGGCCGACGCCGAGCGCGCCGAGGCCGAGGCCATCAGCGCCATCCTCTACCCCAACGACGCCGGCGAGCACGGCCGTCTGCTGCGCCTGAAGCAGGAGTACCTGTTTGTATCGGCCGGCATCTACAGCCTGCTCGACACCTTTGAGAAGGAGCACGGCGCGAACTGGGAGCTGCTGCCGCAGTTTGTGGCCATCCACACCAACGATACGCACCCCGCCATGTGCGGCCCCGAGCTCATGCGTATCCTCATCGACGAGAAGAAGCTCGAGTGGGATGACGCCTGGAACATCGTGACGCAGGTCGTGAGCTACACCAACCACACCATCCTGCCCGAGGCTCTGGAGAAGTGGCCCATCGGCACGTTCTCCAAGCTCCTCCCCCGCGTGTACCAGATCATCGACGAGATCAGCCGTCGTTGGCACGAGTCGTTCGACACCACGCAAGAGGGCTGGCAGGAGCGTCTGCGCCAGACTGCCATCCTGTGGGACGGCGAGATTCGCATGGCCAACCTGTCTGTGATCTGCAGCCATAGCGTCAACGGCGTGGCCAAGATCCACTCCGACATCATCAAGAACATCGTGCTCAAGGACTTCTATGCCCTGACGCCCGAAAAGTTCAACAACAAGACCAACGGCATCTCGCACCGTCGTTTCTTTGCCGAGGCCAACCCCACCTACGCCAATCTCGTGACCGAGGCCATTGGCGATGGCTGGCTGAAGGACGCCTTTGAGCTGGAAAAGCTCAAAGAGTTCCAGAACGACACCGAGTTCCTGAAGGCCGTGGGTGCCTCCAAGCGCGCCAACAAGGAGCGCCTGGCCGCCTACGTTAAGGCCGAAACCGGTCTGGTCATCGACCCCAACACCGTCTTCGATGTTCAGGTGAAGCGCTTCCACGCCTACAAGCGCCAGCTCATGAACATCATGAAGGTGATGGACATCTACAACCGCCGCATCGCCGATCCCAACTTCCACGTGACGCCGACGACCTTCATCTTTAGCGGCAAGGCTGCCTCGAGCTACACCTTCGCCAAGGAGACCATCCGCCTCATTAACTCCGTTGCCGACGTCATCAACAACGACGCCCGCGTCAACGAGGTCATGAAGGTCTGCTTCATCCCCAACTTCCGCGTGAGCAACGCCCAGCTCATCTACCCCGCCGCCGAGATCTCGGAGCAGATCTCCACGGCCGGCAAGGAGGCCTCGGGCACGTCCAACATGAAGCTCATGATGAACGGCGCCATTACGCTGGGCACCCTCGACGGCGCCAACATCGAGATCGCCGACCTGGCCGGCCGCGAGAACGAGGCCATCTTTGGCCTGACTGCTCCCGAGGTCGAGCAGCTCTGGGCGTCGAACAGCTACTTTGCGTGGGATACGCTCAACAACGATCGCGAGCGTCTGGGCCGCGTGATGGACGAGCTCAAGGACAACACCTTTGCGGGTCTTTCGGGCAACTTCGAGAGCATCTACAACGAGCTCATGAACAACAACGACCCCGACCTGGTCATGGCAGACTTCCGCAGCTATGTGGATGCATGGGAAAAGCTCACCGGCAGCTATGGCGACCAGGAGACCTGGAACCGCAAGGCCCTGCTCAACACCGCCTCCTCCGGCTGGTTCTCGAGCGACCGCACCATTCGCGAGTACCGCGACGAGATCTGGCACGCGTAAAGGCGCGCGAGCTCCCTTTGCCGCACGGCATTACTCGACGGGCGCGACCGAGCGCCGCGCCCGTCGCTAATGGGTTTAGGAACATCGATGACAGAAGGAGAAATCGATGAGTAAGAAAGAATGCATCGCGATGCTCCTCGCAGGAGGACAGGGCAGCCGATTGGGGGCACTCACCCAAAAGATCGCCAAGCCGGCGGTTAGCTTTGGTGGCAAGTTCCGCATTATCGACTTTTCGCTCTCCAACTGCTCCAACTCGGGCATCGACACGGTGGGCGTTCTGACGCAGTACCGTCCCTACCTGCTGCATGCCTACGTGGGCTCTGGCGAGGCTTGGGATCTGGACAGCCGCGACGGCGGCGTGTCGATCCTGCCGCCGTACGAGACGCAGACCGGCGGCGCCTGGTATGCGGGCACGGCCGACGCCATTACGCAGAACCTCGACTACATCAAGGCCAACGACCCCAAGTACGTCCTGATTCTTTCGGGCGATCACCTGTATCGCATGGACTACCGCAAGATGCTCAAGACGCACATTGAGAACAACGCCGACCTCACGGTGAGCGTTATGCCCGTGCCGTGGGAGGAGGCCAGCCGCTTTGGCATCCTGACCACCGACCCCGAGGACGGCCGCATCACCAAGTTCACCGAGAAGCCCGAGAAGCCCGATTCGAACCTTGCGTCCATGGGCATCTACATCTTCTCAGCCGACGTGCTGATCGAGGCGCTCGAGGAGGACGCTCTGGACCAGCGCTCGAGCCACGACTTTGGCAAGGACATCATCCCCAAGCTGCTCGGCGAGAACAAGCGCCTGTACAGCTACGAGTTCCACGGCTTTTGGAAGGACGTCGGCACCATCGCCAGCTTCCACGAGACCTCGATGGACCTGCTGGGCAACAACCCCGAGTTCGATCTGTTTGACAAGAACTTCCCCATCATGTCCAACATCACCACGCGTCCGCCGCACTACATTGGACCGGACGGCCGCCTGGACGACTGCCTGGTCTCCAACGGGTGCAAGATCTACGGCACCGCTCGCCACTCGATCCTTTCGACCGATGTCATCATCGAGGAGCGCGCCGTGGTCGAGGACTCCGTGCTGCTGCCGGGTGCGCACGTTAAGAGCGGCGCGCACATCTGCCGCGCTATTTTGGGCGAGAACTCCACGGTCGAAGAGGGCGTGAAGCTCGGCTCTGTCGATACCACCAAGGATACGGCCGTCGTTGGAAATGACGTCGTTATCGGGAAGGGGGAATGATCCGATGATCAATCGCAAGGCCATCGGTTACATCACCGCTAACTACTCTTCGACCTACGGCAGCGTCCTGCTCAAGGACCGCCCCATCGCGTCCGTTCCGTTTTTGGGCCGCTACCGCCTGATCGACTTTCCGCTGTCCAACATGATGAATGCCGGCATTAAGACCGTCGGTGTCGTCATGCCGGGTAACTACCGCTCGCTGATCGACCACGTGGGCTCGGGCAAGGACTGGGGCCTGGACCGCAAGAAGGGCGGCCTGTTCATGGTGCCCGGCAACGCGTATGGCACCACCAAGGGCGGCATGCGCTTCCTGCTGCGCGACATCATCTCCAACAAGACGCTGTTCCAGCGCTCGGAGAATCCCTATGTCGTGATGATGGGCACCAACATCATCTTTAACATGGACCTCAACACCATCATCGAGGCGCACGAGAACTCCGGCGCCCAAATGACCGTGGTGTACTGCAAGGCCACGCGCAATGTCGAAGACGAGACCAAACTCGAAATTAACGAGAACGGCCGCCTGACGGGCGTGAGCGCCGGCGTCGCGTACGGCGACAACGCCTCCATGGACTGCTGCATCGTCAACCGCGAGACGCTGCTCGAGATCATCGACCACTACCAGGCCGCCGACTATCTGGACCTGCTCGAGGCACTCCAGGGCGACTTTGGCAACATCGACGTGTGCAGCTACGAGTACAAGGGCGAGGTCGTGGGCGTGTTTAGCGAGAAGTCGCTGTATCGCCGCAGCATGGACCTGCTCGACCAGACCGTGGCCGACCAGCTCTTTGACCCCGAGCGCCCGATCCTGACCAAGGCTCACGACGTGCCGCCTTCGCGATATGCGACCGGCAGCCACGCGTGCAACTCGATCATCTCGGCCGGCTGCATCATCAAGGGCACCGTGCGCAACTCGATCCTGTCGCGCGGCGTCGTGGTCGAGGAAGGCGCTTCGGTGACCAACTCGATCATCAACCAGAGCTGCATCATCAAGAGCGGCGCTCGCGTCGAGAATGCCATTCTGGACAAGAACAACGTGGTTCCCACCAACACCGAGCTTCGCGGCACGCCCGAGAACATCCTGGTGCTGGGCAAGGCTCCGTTAACTTCCGACACCACCATCGTACGTTAACGTTGGCACCGCAACATCGCTCGTAACATGTAGAATAGCCGCCCGGTTAGCGCCAGGCGGCTATTCTCGAATTGCAACATGGGAGACAATATGGCAGATTCCAGCAAAAAGATGCAGATCGTGTTTGCCTCGGCCGAGTGCGCACCGTTTGTAAAGACCGGTGGCCTGGGCGACGTGGCGGGCTCGCTGCCCGCGGCGCTCGTGCGCGCCGGCGCCGAAGTCATCGTGATGGTGCCCAAGTACGCCACCATCAAGGACGAGTACAAGGCGCAGATGGAGCACTTCTCCGATTTTTACGTAAGCCTGGGCTGGCGCAACGAGTATTGCGGGCTCGAGAAGCTCGAGCACGACGGCGTCACCTATATGTTCATCGGCAACGAGCGCTACTTTGCACGCGACTATCCGTACGGCTTCTTTGATGACGGCGAGCGTTTTGCGTTCTTCTCCAAGGCCATCACCGAGAGCCTGCAGCACCTACCGGCCGGCTTTGAGTGTGACATCCTGCACTGCAACGACTGGCAGACGGCGCTGGCGCCCGTATTCTTGCGCGAGTTCTACCAGGGCCTGCCGCTGTACGACCGCGTCAAGACCGTGTTCTCGATCCACAACGTGGCGTTCCAGGGCCAGTTTAGCGACACTGTGATGGAGGACATCCTGGGCGTGGCGCATATTCCGGCGGCCGCCTCGCAGCTGCGTCGCGACGCCTGCAGCATCAACTACATGCTGGGCGCGCTGCGCTATGCCGATGCCATCACCACGGTGAGCCCCACCTATGCCAACGAGATCCAGACGCCCGAGTTTGGCGAGGGCCTGGACGGTGTGCTGCGCGAGCGCTCCTATGCGCTGCAGGGCATTTTGAATGGCATTGACGTGGCGGGCTTTGACCCGGCGACCGACAAGCGCATTGCCGCCAACTACACCGTGGAGGACCGTTCCGGCAAGGCCGTGTGCAAGGCCAAGCTGCAGGAAGAGCTGGGGCTCGAGGTTCGCGACGACCGTCCGCTCATGGTGATGGTCACGCGCCTGACGCGCCAGAAGGGCATGGACCTGGTCATGTACGCGCTCGACCGCATTTTGGCCGGCGGCGTTCAGGTGGCGGTGCTGGGCACCGGCGACCGTGACTACGAGGACGGCCTGCGCTACTTCCAGGACAAGTACCCCGGCACCATGGCCGCGCGCATCGAGTTCGATCCTGCGCTGTCGCAGCGCATGTATGCCGCCGCCGATATGTTCCTGATGCCTTCGAAGTTTGAGCCCTGCGGCCTGTCGCAGATCATCGCCATGCGCTACGGTACGCTGCCGATTGTTCGCGAGACTGGCGGTCTGAAGGACACGGTGATTCCGTATAACGAGTTTACCGGCGAGGGCACGGGCTTCTCGTTTAGTAACTTTAACGGCGACGAGATGGGTGACGCCGTGTTCCGTGCGGCACGCCTGTTCTGGGATAACCGCGATGCCTGGAACCAGCTGGTCACGCAGGCCATGAGCCAGGACTTTAGCTGGACGCGTTCGGCCGACAAGTATCTAGACCTGTACTTCTTTATGCACCCGGAGATTGAGAGGCCGGCGGCCGTTGTCGACGAGCCTGAGGCTGTTGCTGTGCCGGTGGCCGCTGAGGAGCCCAAGGCCGAGGCGAAGCCCGCTGCTGATGCCGAGGTTAAGCCCGCTGCGAAGCCTGCCGCTAAGAAGACGACGGCCCGCAAGACGACGGCTAAGAAGGCCACGGCGAGCAAGTCTACAACTGCGAGCAAGACCTCTGCAGCCAAGACCACTGCCACTAAGGCCACCGCTGCAAAAACGACTACAGCCAAGGCAACGACCACGCGCAAGCGCACCACCGCAGCTGTCAAGAAGGCCACCGAGGCCGAGGTCGTTCCCGAGGTAAAGGCCGAGACCGCTGCAGCCGAGGTTAAGCCCGCGGCAAAGGCTCCGGCCAAGACCGCTGCCAAGAAGACGACCGCGTCCACCAAGAAGGCAACGGCAGCCAAGAAGACCACGGCTACGAAGTCGACGACCACGAAGGCCGCTACGACGAAGGCCGCCGCGAAGACGACCCCGAAGGCAGCCGCAAAGCCGGCCGATAAAGTCGAGGAGACGCCCGCTGAGTCTAAGGCTGAGGAAGCTGTCGAGGCTAAGCCGGCCGCCAAGACCACCACGCGCAAGCGCGCTACGACGACGGCCAAAAAGGCCACGGCCAAGACCGCTGCTCCCAAGGCAGAGGCTAAGGTCGAGGAAAAGCCCGCAGTAAAGGCCGAGCCGGCACCGAAGGTCGCCGAGGTCAAGACCGATCCGAAGGCCACGGCAAAGACCGAGCTCGCCAAGGAGGCCCCGATCTCCCCCGCCGCTCCAGCCGAGGAAAAGGCTCCTACCAAGAAGACCTCCGTCCGCAAGGCAACGGCCGCCCGCAAGCGCCACTAATCCGGACGATTAAAACTTAATCCTCACCGCAAAAGAGGGCGCCCCAAGCAGGCGCCCTCTTCTTGGTTGAACTTCATATTAAAAAGAGGGCCGGTTTACTACGACAAAATGGCTCCGACCGACCACGGCATGTAATCTACAAAAATGGTAACGCTTCTACCTGCGGTTTTAATATCACCAAATTGACTGTGGTTGAGATCATTCAATTTATCGTAGTAAAC
>UQWQ01000069.1 GCA_900544755.1 uncultured Collinsella sp.
TGCCGTTTTCCTGCGTACGTGCGTACACACTCCACAGGAATTCTAAGGGGCCTGCTCCCTTAGCACACGGACTTTGGAACAAAGTCTAGTGTGTTACGCCTTGCCAGAGGTGTACAGGCTCCCGGTATGCACGTACGAAGCAATTGCCATCAATGCGCCATATAAGTGGCGATCAAGTTCGCATAAAGCGACCTTGATCCCGCAAAACAAAGGCAGGATACCATCACCACGATGATACCCTGCCTCTGTTCGTTTCTGTTTACCGTTCCGAGTACGAACTGAATGCTGGAGCAATATAAAACCACCAGAAAGGTGCCTGTCCCCTTTGTGGTATTTTTGGTAGGTTAGGCGAGGAGCGTGTGGCCGTAGGTGTTGGCAGCCTTGATGGCGGCGGCGAACTTTTCGTCGGTGAAGGGCTCGGGGTTTCCCTGCTTCCACTCGTTGGTGGTGTGCGCGTACTCGCACAGGGCGGGGATATCGGACTCGGAAAGCCCGACCTGCTCAAGCGTCACGGGCAGTCCCATCTGCTTGTTAAAGGCTGAGTAGCGCTCAAGGTTCTCGGTATCGCCCGTGTAGGCAAACAGCACCAGCACGCCCAGGCTCACGACCTCGCCATGCAGGTAGGTGCCCTCGCGCGGAATGCTGCAGGTGGCGTTGTAGAACGCATGCGCCACGCTCGAGTTGTAGTAGTAATCGTTTTGGTTGGTCAGGTTGGAGACGTAGCCCGTGTTGACCACGATATCGAGCGCGATCTGCTTGACGGCTTCGGTCGACAGGTTCTGGCGAACGTCCTCAAGACCCTGCACGCCATAGGTAAACAGCGGCTCGGAGCAGGTGTGTGCGAGCGCCAGGCCAAGACCTGCGGTGTGCTCCAGGTTGCCGGCGCTCGTGGCGTACTCGACCTCGGGCTGCTTGGACAGGGCATCGCCCACGCCCGCCCAGAAGTACTCCGCCGGAGCCTCGGCGATGATCTTGGGGTTGATGAAGATGTGCGCGGGGCGGTCGGGGTACGAATAGCCCTCGAGCGAGCCGTCGTCGTTGTAGACAACGGCAATGGCGGTCGCGGCCGAGCAGTTGGAGCAGATCGTCGGTACCGTAAAGACGATCTTCTTGAGCTCGATGGCCGCCGTCTTGACGGTGTCGAGCGCTTTGCCGCCGCCGCATGCGATGAGCACATCGGCCTCTCGGCAGGCGGGGGAGTTAACAAGCTTGGCGATATTGGCACGCGTGCTGTTGGTGCCGTAGACGCGTGTCTCCAGAATCTCGATGTCGGTGCCCTCCAGTGCCGCTTCGATACTGGGAAGCGCCGCGGCCAGTGCTCGTTTACCACCGATAATCGCGACCTTGGCCGCTCCGTACTCGTCCAGCGCGCCGGGCAGCTCGTCAAAGCAGTCCTCGCCGACGGTGTAGTCGCTCATTCCAATCGTGCGCATAGCAGCCTTCTTTCGTTAGATAAAGTGCTTTCAGGTATTTTGCTCCAAGTGAGTGCTTGCGACCGCGAGAAATTACTAAAGTATGAAACCGATGTTGAGGGTTTTTCGCCGGCGTTGACCGTGCTACCATACAGCGCATAAGCGTTGATGGGGACGAGTAGTCGGCCGTCCGTGTGCTACAGAGAACGGGGAGCGCTGAGAACCCGTGCATGCGACCGATGAAAATCACCCCGGAGCTGCGGTCCCAACGGACGCGCCGTACAGGCACGTCTTAGTAGACATCGCCGAGATGGTCGTCGATACAGGCCAGCCGAGTAACGGATGCGAGCGCGCTGTAATGCGGGTGAGGGCATCTAAGCTGGGTGGTTAAGCGAAGAGCTTTTGCGGGCAGACGGCCCGTTTTGTGGCGCTTCGTCCCAGCTTGCAGGGACGGGCGCTTTTTTGGTGCCCAACGGGCGTGCGCGCCCACGACATGAAAGGGGTACCGTGGCAAACGAGTACAAGCAGACGATGAATCTGCCCAAAACCGGTTTTCCCATGCGTGCCGGTCTTTCCAAGTCCGAGCCCAAGCGACTCAAGGACTGGCAGGACAACAAGGTCTACGAGCAAGTTCTGAAGAAGAACGAGGGTCACAAGAAGTTCGTGCTGCACGACGGCCCTCCGTACGCCAACGGTCCGATCCACATCGGCCACGCCATGAACAAGATTTCCAAGGACATGATCAACCGCTACTGGATGATGCAGGGCTATGAGGTTCCCTACGTCCCCGGTTGGGACTGCCACGGCCAGCCGATCGAGCACAAGGTCGAGGAGAAGCTTGGCACCGAGAAGTTCAACCAGACCCCCACGGCCAAGATTCGTGAGCTCTGCAACAAGTTCGCCGTCGAGAACATCGAGCTGCAGAAGGCCGGTTTCCGTCGTCTGGGCGTGCTCGGCGACTGGGACAACCCCTACCTGACGCTCTATCACCAGCATGACGCTGCCGACATCGAGGTCTTTAAGGCCATGTTCGACAAGGGCATGATCTATCGCGGCCACAAGCCGGTTCACTGGTGCAAGCACTGCCACACCGCACTCGCCGAGGCCGAGATCGAGTACTCCGACGAGACGAGTCCCTCTATCTTCGTCCGCTTTGAGATGACCTCCAAGCCCGCCGGCCTCGAGAACTTCGACGGCCCGGTCGACTTCATCATCTGGACGACCACGCCGTGGACCATCCCCTCCGACCAGGCCGTTTCCCTTAAGCCCGGCGCCGCCTATGTCGCCGTTGAGCACGATGGCCGTGCCGAGGTCATGCTCGAGGACCTGGCTCCCAAGTGCTGCGAGGAGTTTGGCTGGGAGTACACCCCGGTCATGGTCGACGGCAAGCCCTACGTGGTTCCCGCCGAGACCTTCCACCACATCCACTACAAGCAGCCGATCTTTGATGGCGTTGAGGGCGTGGCGCTGCTGGCCGATTACGTCGGTGTCGATGACGGTACCGGTATCGTCCACAACTCGCCCGGCCACGGCGTCGACGACTACTTCGCCTGCCTCAAGGAGGGCATCACCGACATCTGCATGCCGGTTGATGACGACGGCAAGTTCTACACCGGCGAGGAGTTTGGTACCGGTGGCCCCTTCAGTGGCATGGATACCGACGAGGCCAACCCGCACATCATCGAGTTTCTGCGCGAGCGCGGCACCCTGGTCCTCGAGAAGAAGATCACGCACAGCTATCCGCACTGCTGGCGCTGCAAGCACCCGGTGCTCTTCCGTGCTACCGACCAATGGTTTGTCTCGATGGACAAGACCGGTTTGCGCGAGCAGGCCGGCAAGGAGGTCCGTGAGAACGTCAAGTGGTATCCGGCCCACGCGGCCAACCGCATCGGTGCCATGGTCGAGCAGCGTCCCGACTGGTGCATCAGCCGCCAGCGCAACTGGGGCGTGCCTATCCCCAGCTACACCTGCGCCGACTGCGGCGAGAAAGTCATGAACGACGCCACGCTCGACGCCGTCATCAAGCTCTTCCACGAGAAGGGCTCCGACGCCTGGTTCACCGACGCTCCCGAGAGCTATCTTGGCGAGACCTGCGTCTGCCCCAAGTGCGGTGGCCATCACCTCAAGGCCGATAAGGACATCCTCGACGTGTGGTGGGATTCCGGCGTCTCCTGGAAGGCCGTCTGCGAGTACCGTCCCGAGCTGGAGTATCCGGCGGATGTGTACCTCGAGGGCTCCGACCAGCACCGCGGTTGGTTCCAGAGCTCGCTGCTCACCTCGGTGGGCGCCAACGGCCACGCTCCGTACAAGGCGGTCGTCTCGCAGGGCTTCACCCTCGACGGCCAGGGCCGTAAGATGTCCAAGTCGCTCGGCAACGTCATCGACCCCAACAAGGTCTGCGACGAGATGGGCGCCGACATCATCCGCCTGTGGGTCGCCTCCGTCGATACCAGCTCCGACGTGTCCATCGACCACGAGATCCTTGCCCGTACGTCCGATGCCTACCGTCGTTTCCGCAACACGCTGCGCTTTCTGCTCTCCGAGCTCGAGGGTCAGTTTGAGCCCGAAACCGACGGCGTCGCCTTTGCCGACCTGCTGCCGCTCGACAAGCTCATGGTTGCCCGTCTGACCCAGGTCCAGGCCGAGGTCGATGACGCTTACTCTTGCTACGAGTTCCCGCGCGCTTACCGTGCGCTTTACGACTTCGTGGTTACCGAGCTTTCCAACGTGTACCTCGACGCCCTGAAGGATCGTCTGTACTGCGACAAGCCCGGTTCGCTCGAGCGCCGCAGCGCCCAGACCGTGCTCGCTGAGCTCTTCTCGATGCTCATGCGCGATCTGCAGCCGATTCTGTCCTACACCGTTGACGAGGCCATGGCCTATGCGCCTGCCGGCTGCGTCGATCACCAGAAGTACGCCGCGCTGCTCGATTGGTACAAGTCGCCCATCACGGTCGACGAGGCCAACGAGTTTGAGGGCGTGCTCGAGGCTTCGCTCGAGCTCCGTAGCGCCGTGACCAAGGCCCTCGAGGATGCCCGCTCCGCCGGCACCTTCACTAAGAGCCAACAGGTCCGCGTCAAGGCGGTCGTTCCCGCCGAGATGTATGCGCTGCTGACCGGCGACAAGGCCGTTGACCTGGCCGAGTTTTACATCGTCTCCGATGTTGAGCTTACCCAGGGCGAGGAGCTTTCTGTTGCCATCGATGCTGCCGAGGGCGAGTGCTGCGACCGTTGCTGGAACTACCGCACCACCGTCGGCGAGTACAACGGCCATGCTCACATCTGTAAGCGTTGTGCGAATGCCCTTTAAGGCACGGTAACTCGGCATTTTAGTTATAGGGAGAATTTGGGCGCCTTCGGCCCATTTGCTCCGCTGAATAAAAGCGGCATTCTGTTTTTCGGAATGCCGCTTTTGTTTTATGCTGATTATTTCGCTAGCGTTGGTGAATATGCTGCGCGTTTGGCGTTTGTCACTATAAGATGATTACTTACGTTAAACGTAATTCGATGTTCTTGAGGCTAGGGGATTGATTTGGGTCGTGCTGGGGATATGACGCCGCCTTTGCGTTGGCGGTTGGGTGTTGCTGGTGGGGTGGCGCTGGTTGTGCTGCTTGTTGACCAGCTGACCAAGCTTGCGGTTCGTGCCGTGGGCGACGCTTTGCATGTGACCGTCATCCCCGGTGTCATCGACTTTATGTTTGTCCGTAATATCGGTGCTGCCTTTAGCATGGGCGAGGGGCATGGTGTCGCGTTTGCCGTGCTGGCGTTGGCGGTCATTATCGCTATTGCCGTGTACCTCGTTCGTGCACCCCAGCTCGCCCATCTTGAGGTTGTGGGCATGGCGATGGTTGCGGGCGGTGCTATCGGCAACGCTATCGATCGTTTGGCCTTTGGCTTCGTGACCGATTTTATTGCCACCACCTTCATCGACTTCCCCGTCTTCAATGTGGCCGATATCGGCATTACCGTGGGCGTCGTGCTCGCCCTCTTCGGCTACATGTTCTTGAGCCCCGCGGCCCGTGAGGTCGATGCGACCGCCGAGCTTAACGCCCGTGACGAGGCCCGCGCCAAGCGCAAAGCCAAGCAGCGTGGGGAGCGTGCCCGCAAGATTCGCGAAAGGAATGAGCGCTAATGGCTGACATTCATATCCTTGTTGCCGAC
The DNA here is from genome assembly GCA_900544755.1 of uncultured Collinsella sp. GTDB lineage: Bacteria > Actinomycetota > Coriobacteriia > Coriobacteriales > Coriobacteriaceae > Collinsella. The sequence continues at coordinate 5,573 of UQWQ01000069.1, forward strand.
GATGCCGCTGGTCAGCGCCTTGACGCCTATCTGGGCGCCAATGACGGCTGTCCTACGCGCTCTGCCTGCGCGCATCTGATTGAGGGCGGTGCCGTATGTGTCAATGGCGAGACCTGCCTGTCCAAAAAGTACGCCGTGCGGGCCGGTGACCGTATTTCGGTCGATTTGCCCGAGCCGCACGACCCGACCGATGTGATTCCCGAAGCCATCCCGCTCGACATTCGCTATGAGGACGAATATCTCATTGTGCTCTCCAAGCAGCGCGGCCTGGTGTGCCATCCTGCGCATGGTCATGAGAGCGGTACGCTCGCGAATGCCCTGGTCTATCACTGCGGTATCGACCATCTGGGCACTGTGCAGGGCGAGGATCGCCCCGGTATCGTGCATCGTTTGGATCGCGATACCTCGGGTCTCATGCTTGCTGCCAAGGACGACGACACCCAGCGCGCGCTCCAAAATCTTATCCGTACGCGCACGCTCGACCGCCGCTACATTACGCTCGTTCACGGTCATATCGCTATGGACGAGGGCACCATTAACACCGGCATTGCCCGTTCTACGCGTGACCGTGTCAAGATGGCAGTTTCGGACGATCCTTTCGCGCGCCAGGCCATTACGACCTTTAAGGTCCTCGAGCGCTTTGATTCCACGCGTTTTGACGACGGTTATACGCTCGTCGAGTGCCACCTGTTTACGGGCCGCACGCATCAGATTCGCGTGCACATGCGCCATATCAACCACGCCTGCGTGGGCGATCCGCTCTACGGTAAGTGCGATGCGCGTGCCGATCAGGGTCTGACCAGGCAATTCCTCCATTCCTGGCGCGTGGCGTTCGATCATCCCGTGACGGGAGAGCGCATTGAGTGCCGCGACGAGCTGCCGTGGGATCTCGCCGCCGTCCTCGACGACTTAGCCCCGCGTTCGCTTGGTCGCACTGCTGCCGGCGACGAAATCGTACCGCAGCTCGGTCTGCTCGAAGCCTAGCCAGTATTAGGTGGTTTCTTGAACTCGGTAAGCCTGCGGTAAGATATACGGTTGTTTACGTAACACGTTCCTGGGAGCCTGCATGCTCGCCTTTTTACAAACCAACACACCCATCGTGATCTTCAACCAGATTGTCGTCACGCTGCTCACGGTCTGCTTCTTGTACCAGGTGGTCTTCTTTGTCATCGGTGCTCTCCGCGGCGAGGTCGCGCCTCCCAAGGCCAAAAAACTCCACCGGTATGCCTTCTTTATCGCGGCGCATAACGAGGAGGCCGTGATCGCCAACCTCGTTCGCTCCATCAAGGACCAGGATTATCCGTCCGAGCTCATCGAGGTCTTTGTCGTCGCCGATGCCTGCACCGATAACACCGCGCAGCTCGCGCGCGAGGCGGGCGCTGTCGTGTACGAGCGAAACGACCTGGCCCGTAAAGGCAAGAGCTGGGTCATGGACTTTGGTTTCGACCGTATCCTTAACGAGTATCCCGACACCTTTGAAGGTTACTTTATCTTCGATGCCGATAATGTTATCGCCCGCGATTACGTGTCCAAGATGAATGATGCCTTTGACCAGGGCTTCCATGTGGTCACGAGCTATCGTAACTCCAAGAACTTCGGAAGCTCGTGGATCTCGGCAGCGAATGCCACTTGGTATCTGCGCGAGGCGCGTTTTCTCAACAACGCGCGCAACATCTGCAAGACGTCCTGCGCCGTATCGGGTTCGGGCTACCTTATCTCGGCTAGCGTTATTGAGGGCATGCACGGCTGGCAGTTCCATACACTGACCGAGGACATCCAGTTCACTACGTTCTGTGCCATTCACGGCATTCGCATCGGTTATGCGCCGGCGGAGTTTTTTGACGAGCAGCCCGTGACGTTTAAGGCGTCCTGGAAGCAGCGTATGCGCTGGACCAAGGGCTTCTACCAGGTGTTCTTTACCTACGGTAAGCATCTGGTCAAGTCGACCTTCCGTTATCACCGCTTTGCCGCCTACGACATGTTTATGACGATTGCTCCGGGTATGCTGCTGTCCCTGATCTCCATGCTCGCCAACGCGACCTTCCTCATCGTGGGCGGGCTTTCGCACGGCTTCTTGGCCACCGAGGTTGAGATGCAGGCTTGTGCCGCCTCGCTCATTATGACCTTCGCGATGATGTATCAGACCTTCTTTATCCTGGCGCTGCTCACGACTATCTTCGAGTACAAGCACATCCATTGCGCGCAAAAGTGGCGCCTGGTGACCAACCTGTTTACCTTCCCGATCTTTATGTTCAGCTATATCCCCATTACGGTGGCTGCGTTGTTCCTGAAGGTCGACTGGGTCCCGACGCAGCATGCCGTCAACGTTACCCTCGACGAGGTCATGCAGGGCGCTAAATAACCACCACCAAAACCACCACAAAGGGGACAGGCACCTCTGTGGTGGTTTTTGCTTTTTAGAGACTGCCCCGGGAGGTGTTCAATGGTCTATATTCCCTTTTGGATCTGCGCCTTTGCCGGTGCGGTGATTGATGTCCGTGAACGGCGGTTTCCCAACGCGCTTGCCGCCGCATGCGCCGTGGCGGCGTTTGCAGGCGTTTGGCTGGACAGGGGCTTGAACACGGCGCTTGACCACGCCGGTCCTGCCGTTATCGTGTACCTTTCCCTTGTGCTGACCGAGTCGCTTTGGCGGCGTTTCCGCCAGGCCCCCGGCATCGGCATGGGGGATGCCAAGGCGCTTTTCGCGCTTTGCACGCTCGACCCTCTGGGCGGCATCGTGGCATTTGCCGTCGCGCTCCTGGTCCTGGCCCTCTCCTGCCTCTTCACAAAATCGCGCTCCCTGCCATTGCTCCCGTTTTTGGTGCCGATATTTGCCATAATCGAGGTCGTGGGCTGGACATTGTAACCGATTGCGCATCCTTTTTAAGGAGCATGCCATGGCAACTAATCAAGAAACGGCCGTCATTAAGGCGCGCATGGACCGAATTCCCTCGGCGTTGTCGCCCGAACTTTTCGAGCGCATTGCCACCGATCGTGCTTCGGGCTATGTTAACCCGTATCGTTGCAACGACGATCAGGTCATTCGTCGTATTGATCGCGCCTCCGACAAAGGCACGCTTATGCGTCCGGCGTTTATGCGCGATACCGAAAAGATTCTTCATCTTCCGGCGTACACTCGCTATGCCGGCAAAACACAGGTCTTCAGTTTTCGCAGCAACGACGACCTGTCGCGTCGTGGCCTGCACGTGCAGCTTGTTTCGCGCATTGCGCGCGATATCGGTTGCGCCCTGGGGCTCAACTGCGATCTGATCGAGGCGATTGGCTTAGGCCACGACTTGGGCCACACGCCTTTCGGCCATGCCGGTGAGCGTTTTCTCAACGATATCTATCATGAGCGCACGGGTCGCTACTTTTTCCATAACGTGCAGTCGGTCCGCGTGCTCGACGCCCTGTATGGCCGCAACGTGTCGCTCCAGACGCTCGACGGCGTGCTATGCCATAACGGCGAGTACGAGCAACGCGTGTTTGAATTGTCGGATATGGGCTCCTTTGACCAGTTCGATCAGGCGGTCGAGGACTGCATCGCCACGGGCTATGGCGCCATTGGGCACCTGCGTCCCATGACGCTCGAGGGCTGCGTCGTTCGCATCTCGGATATTCTTGCCTACGTCGGTCGTGACCGTCAGGATGCGATCGCGGCGGGTCTGCTTTCGCCCGACGCTTTTGACGATGGTCGGGGCGGCGCCTATAACAGCTGGATCCTCACGCACGCTTCCATCGATATCGTTGAGCATAGCTATGGTAAGCCGCGCATCGAGATGAGCGAGGACCTGTTTGAGGAAATTCGCCGAGCCAAGCGCGAGAACTACGAGAAGATCTATAGCAAGGGCGGTATCGAAGGCGATTCCGAGGAGGAGCTGCGCGAGGCGTTCGAAAAGCTCTACGACCGTTGCCTGCGGGATCTAAACAGTGGCGACGAGTCCTCTTATATCTTTAAGCACCATATTTCGCGCATTGAGCAGCAGCTTTCCTACTACGATCGTACCTATGCCTGGCAGGACGACAAGGATCAAGCCGTGGTGGATTACATCGCGAGCATGACGGACGGTTATTTCTGCGAGCTGACGAGCAAGCTGTTCCCGGGTCTAAAGTTTCCGCATCGTACCTATATTAACGAACGGTAGTTCGTATTTATTCGGTATACTGTTTGTGGAAAACGTTTTTGATTGATGCACGGGATGGCTATGGACGACCTTTTTTCTGCTTCGACGCGCGAGCGTTCCTTTCAGAATGCGCCGCTTGCGGTGCGCATGCGCCCTAATTCGCTCGACGAGTATGTGGGCCAGCAAAAGGCCGTCGGTAAGGGTTCATGGTTGCGTGCCGCGATCGAGCACGATGTGCTTTCGAGCGTGATTCTGTACGGGCCGGCCGGTACGGGTAAGACGACGCTGGCCCACATTATCGCCAACCATACCAAGAGCGAGTTTGTCGAGGTCAGCGCCGTGACGGGCACTGTGAAGGACCTGCGCCGCGTAATCGATGAGGCTAAGACCCGTCTGAACACCTACGACCGCCGCACCATTCTGTTTATCGATGAGATCCATCGCTTTTCGAAGTCGCAGCAAGATGCCCTGCTGCATGCGGTCGAGAACCGCACCGTCATTATGATTGGCGCCACGACGGAAAACCCGTACTTTGAGGTCAACTCGGCATTGCTCTCGCGTGGGCGTGTGGTAGAGCTTGAGCACCTGAAGGACGAGGATATCGCCATGCTCATTGAGCGTGCGCTCGAGGCGCCGCAGGGTTTAAACGGTAAGTTCTCGGCCGATGAGGATACAGTCAAGACCATTTGCACGCTGGCCGCGGGTGATGCGCGCTCGGCGCTCATGACGCTCGAGCTTGCGAGTGAGATTGCCGTTACGCGTCCCGATACTGAGGGAACGCCAGCGCCGGCGGCGGGGGAACGCTATCCCATTACCGTGGATGACGTGAAGATCGCCAATCCACGTCGTGGGTTTTCGTATGACAAAAACGGTGACATGCACTACGACATTATCAGTGCGTTTATTAAATCTATGCGCGGCAGCGATCCCGATGCCACGATCTATTGGCTCGCGCGCATGATCGATGCAGGGGAGGATCCCAAGTTTATCGCTCGCCGCATTATGATTCAGGCTTCCGAGGATGTTGGCAACGCCGACCCGCAGGCG
>UQWQ01000070.1 GCA_900544755.1 uncultured Collinsella sp.
CACCCTTTAGGCGGAACTCTCCTAATGGGTTGAGCGTTCTGGATTCTTGCTTGCTACCGTTTATCGCGTATAGCTACCGTTTGCGGAGTAAGTAACACTTAGCAATAAACCGTGTAGAATCTCAGTTAAGCACGGAGTTTTCCAGGGAGACGCTGTCCTTTGTTATGTGCAAAGGGCGGCGTCTCTTTGGCGCTTGGACGCCGTTGTGCAACAGTGCGCCGGGCGTGTGTCATGTAGTGAAAAGCCAACGTCGAGATGGGTCGTGATGATAATGGGCAAGTACGTAATCGTGGTTGAGTCTGGTTCGGATGTGACGCCGGAGCTCTGCGAACGCTATGGCATCGTGCGTGTACCCATGCATGTCACGATTGGTGACGAGACCGTCGAGGACGGCTCGATCGATCCGCTCGAGATTTACTCGCGCTGTAACGAGTTTGGCGTTATGCCCAAGACCAGTGGCTGCTCGCCTGCGGATTTTGCTCACGTGTACGACCGCATTCATGCCGAGCAGCCCGACGCGACCATTTTGCATCTTGCATATTCCGAGGCCACGACCTGTTCGCATCAGTCCTCGAAGATTGCAGCGGAGGGGCGCGACTACGTGTTCTCCATGGACACGCGCTTTGTCTCGGTAGGCCAGTCGCTCGTTGTCGTCGAGACTGCCAAATACATCGAGGCCCACCCCGATGCCACCGTCGACGAGATCTTTGCATTTACGAATTCCGTCATGGACCGCGTGCTGTTGGGCTTTGTTCCTACCGACCTTGCCTTCCTTAAGGCGGGCGGTCGTCTGTCCAACGTGGCATTCCTTGGCGCCCACCTGCTCAAGATTAAGCCCTGCATCGAGGTGACGGGCGGCAAGTTCGTGGCGACCAAGAAGTTCCGCGGTTCTATGCTCAAGTGCGCCCGTGCCTTTCTTGACCACATGGTAGCGAAGGGCGAGATCGACTACTCGCATATTGGCCTGGCGTATTCGGTAGGCCTTTCCGAGGAGCTGCGCGACGACATGGAAGTCTATGCTCACGACCTGGGCTTTAAGGACGTTACCTGGACTCAGGTCGGCGGCGTCATCTCGAGCCATTGCGGCCCGACCGCCTTCGGCGCGGTGCTCACGCTCAAGGCGTAAAGGCCTGGCGTCTATTGATATCTATCGCCACAGCGGCGGGCGGGTTGCGACAACCCTCCCGCCGTTCTTGCGTGGGGCCAAATAGGACAACCCAATTGGCCGCCAAACCGTTTCACCATCATGCGTATGGGCTAGAATGGCTCTGGCATTTTAATTGGCAATAACCAAAGAGAGGCAAGGTTGCGGGAATGGCTGAGATGACGCTTGAGGGTGTGGATGCTCGTCCCGAGGACTCTGCGTTTACCCTGGGCCGCGTACATTCGATTGAAACGATGGGAACGGTCGACGGACCCGGCATCCGCTTTGTGGTGTTTGTTCAGGGCTGCCCCATGCGTTGTGCGTATTGCCACAACCCCGATACCTGGTCGGTTAACGGCGGCACCATGGTGACCGTCGAGCACCTGATGGACGAGTTCCAGAGTAACCATGAGTTTTACCGCAGCGGCGGAATTACGGTTTCGGGCGGCGAGCCGCTTCTGCAGCCCGAGTTTTTGGCCGACCTGTTCCGTGCCATGCATAACAACCCCGATGGTCGCGTGCACACCTGCCTTGACAGCTGCGGATATGCGTTTGATCCCAAGCATCCGGAGAAGTTCGATGCTGTGCTCAACGAGACCGATATGGTGCTGCTCGACATTAAACACGCCGATCCGGCTGAGCATAAAAAGCTAACCGGTTGCGATCCTGCGCGCATCCTGGCGTTTGGCGATGAGCTTGCGCGTCGCAAGATTAAGGTTGTTATTCGCCACGTGGTAGTGCCGGGTATCACCGATACGGTGGAGGAATGCGAGAAGCTCGGTCGCCTGATCGCTCCATGGCACAACGTGGTGGGTTTGGAGATGCTGCCGTATCACACGATGGGTGTCGTCAAGTACGAGCAACTGGGCATTCCCTATAAGCTGGAGGGTGTGCCTCAGATGGATACCGCGCGCATGCCCGAGCTGCGCAACGCAGTCATGACGGGCATGAAAAAGCGCCGTGCGGAACTCAAAAACGCCATCGGCTAGCAGCACTCATTGGGGACAGATTTAAATGAGTGCCCCCGGGCACCTAGTTGATTGCTAAAGAGCCCCGTCAAGTTGCGGTGGAATAGTTCTTGTATATCGGCCTATACCGCCCAAACAGGAACTATTTCACCGCAACTGCGTTTTGGGCGGAGATGCGCAACAGAATCGTGCCATTTGGATAAATACGCTTGTGGTTTCTTTAAAGACACCTTAAACGCGACTGAATGTCTTCGGTAAGAAATGCCTGCTCGGTATTATGCTGCTCGTATATAAACGGTAGCAGTCAGGAGACCACGTGCGAAAGGGCGCATCGCGGGACGAGTATGTGCCGCAGCATGGCAGCAGATATGAGACGAAGGGCACGCCTTCGCGTGGCCTTGCAGACGCTCGCATCCGCATGACGAAGATTGCCGCCATTGGGATGCTAACGTTGGCGGTTATTATCCTCGGAATTACCGCCAAAACCTACGCGTCGGAGCGAATGGCACGCTCGGATGCGTCAACGGTACAGACGCAAAACAAAAAGGTCACTGAATCTAAAGCCACCGCAAGTCAAACCCTGTCGACAGCGAGCCTCAAGACAAGGCTTTCGAAGGCGGACTTTAACGATATTCGCTCAGGCGATACCGTGCAGACCTTCTCACTGGTTGATGACCAGATCCCCGCCCTGGAGGATGAGAGCCTCGCGGCGCTTCAAGATGCCCTTGATCAGGCCCAGGAATTGGGCGATGCGGGCGCGGTGTTTTACGATCTGTCGAGCGGCAAGGGCGTGACGTATAACGCGGACGCCGAGGTGTACGGTGCGAGCAGTTATAAGGCGCTCTATGTACTCTACATCTGCGAGTCACTGGTCGAGACGGGCCAGGTCTCACTCGATGATTCTCTTGGCACCTATGGTGGCTACAACATGGGCTGGCAGACGGTGCGCGACCTGATCGAGGCCGCGGTCGTTAATTCGGACAACGATTCGTTTATTGCGTTACGCGCGGCGTTTGACCGTGTCGGTTACGAGGATTGGATTGTCGGTCTTGGCATCGATTACGATACCGCACTCGATCCGATGAGTGATTTTCCCACTTATTGCCCGCGCACCTCGGCCAAGTTGTAGCGCGAGATGAGCGAGTATTTGAGCTGTGATACCGAGACGTCGCAATGGCTATCGGGTCTTCTGGCCTCTACGACCCAATCGTTTATTCGTGACGGCATTGCGGACGACCAAGCCTTGGTGCGCAACAAGGCCGGCTGGATCAGCGAGGCAGGTTGCAATGCGACGTGCGATGCGGGTCTCATCGATGTCGGCGGCGACACCTACATTATGAGCATCATGACATCGATGCCATGGAGTGACCGTTCGAGCGAGGTCGTGGCCGCCATCGCCAAGGCGCTCTATGATACCCGCGCTGCACTGGCTTAGCGTGTTCGTTTGGCGAGGTCAAACAAAATGCTGGTACCATACCGTGGTTGAGAATTTCGTATAGGTTTGGGGAATGGTATGGCTACCATCGCGATTATCGGTGCGCTCGAAAAAGAGATCATGCAGATTAAGGAAGAGCTGAGCGACGTTTGCGAGGCACGGGAGGCAGGCTTGACCGTTGTGAGCGGTGGGCTCGACGGCCTGACAGCTGTCGCCACAACGGCGGGCATGGGCACGGTGAATGCCGCCGCCGCGACGCAGCACCTCATTAGTAAATATGCCCCGCAGGCCGTTGTGCTCTCGGGTATCGCGGGCGGTTTGAACCCCAAACTCCATATCGACGATGTGGTCATCGGCAAACGCCTGCGCTATCTGGATACCGATACCGCGCTTATCGCCGAGTCTGCACCGGGGCTCGAGGAGTTTGGCTCGACGCCTGCGCTGGTCGATATTGCTGCCGATGTGCTTGCTGAGCGTGGCTTTGTCAATGCTTCGACAAATGCAGCCGCTTCGAACGAGGGCACCAAGCAGTTCCTGGTCGGCACGATTGCCACGGGCAACCGTTTTGTGACGGGTGCCGCCATGCGCAACGACGCTATCGAGGCGACGCATGCCGATTGTGTTGGCATGGAGGGCGCGGCGATTGCCCATGTCGCAACTAAAAATGGTGTCGATTGCCTGGTGTTGCGCGCTATCAGCGATAATTGTGACGAGGCGTACGATGCGATTTGCGACCGCGAGTTCGACCTGTTCGAGTATGCCCGTACCGCGAGTGGCATTACGCTCGATATCGTTCGCCGTATCGCTGCTATCTATTAGCGCGCTCTTTTGTAAGAACCTACGACCAAGGAGTGTCCATGGCCGATTCCATTAACTACCAGCTTGCCAAGTTCCTTGCCAGCTACGGCAAGGTTTCGCAGATTCCCGAGTCCACCTGCCCCGAGGTGAGCTTTGTCGGCCGCTCCAACGTGGGCAAGTCGTCGATTATGAACAAGCTTTTTGGCCGCAAGAACCTGGTCAAGGTTTCGAGCACACCGGGCAAGACAAGCAACATCAATTTCTTCGAGGCCGACGACGTGCACTTCGTCGACCTGCCGGGCTATGGTTTCGCCCGTCGTTCTAAGGCCGAGCGCGACCGCTGGGCCGAGCTTATCGGCGACTTTTTCGACTCCGAGCGCAGCTTTAACTTGGTCGTCTCGCTGGTGGACATTCGTCACGACCCCAGCAAGCTCGATCATGACATGATCGACTACCTGCAGGGCAACGAGTTCAACTTTATCGTCTGCCTCACCAAAGCCGACAAGCTCAGCCGCACCCAGCAGGCCCGCCAGGCAGCAGCCATCAAAAAGCAGCTCAATGTCCCGGCCGAGAACGTAATCATCACAAGCTCCCAAACCGGCACCGGCATCGACGAACTCAAACGTCGCATCGCCCAGGCCTGCCTCTAGTAAGGGCTCTAGCCTAGCAAGAGCCCCTATCAATAAAAGGCCATAATTTCAGCCCGGCGCCCCTTCAAAGCGTGGGTCCCTGTAGACATCGCTAGTCACGTTACCATAGGGCCACCCAGGGGCATCCCCTTAAAAACATTCCGCAGCACGAGGCCCGCCTATCCGATGCTCCGAAGGAGCAGGATAAGCGGGCCTCAAGTGCGAGGACGTTTTTAAGGGGATGCCCCTGGGTGGCCAGGACAGACCGATCGGCGATGTCTACAGGTACTCGATTTGAGCGCCCTCGGTGTCGCACGTCAGAATATGCGTGTCACACTTGGGGAACTGCTCACGCAGCTTGACCTGCAGGAACTTTGCCACGATGGTGTCATCAGTTACGGCCATGAGGGTCGAGCCGGAGCCACTGATCCAGATGGTCTTGGCGCCGCCGTTAAGGCAGGTGTCGCGCACAGCGTTGTAGTCGGGAATCAGGCGGCGACGATAGGGCTCCTGGATGCGGTCGTCATTAGCGGCGGCAATCAGGTCCAGGTCACCAGTCTCCAAACCGCGCGTCATGCCGGCGATGCGGCCCATCTGCCACACGGCGGTGGAGAGCGGAATCTCCTGCGGCACGACCTTGCGCGCCTCACTCGTGTGTACTTCGTAGGGCGGAATCACGGTAATAAAACGCAAGCGATCGCTCACCTCGTAGCGAAGGCACTGGGGGAGCGAATCGGTCGGTGTAAAGGAGCAGACGGCGCCGCCTAGGATGGCGGGGGCGACGTTATCGGGGTGGCCCTCGACCTCGGTGGCAATGCGGACGAGCTCGGCGCGGTCGACGGTGTGGCCCGTTAAAGCGGCGGCGGCCATGATACCAGCGACAACGCAGGTGGAGCTGGAACCCAGGCCACGAGCGACGGGAACGTCAGTCTGAATGTCGATGGCGACGGGGAAGGCCGGCTCGCCCCATGCGGCCAGCGCATCCACAAAGCTCACGTAGACCAGGTTGTTCTCGTTTTGGAACTCTTCGGGGCATCCGGTGATGGTGAGTTTGTCGGCGCGCTCGAAGGTAAAGTGCGAGTAGAGGCTGACAGCCATGCCGAGGGTGTCGTAGCCAATACCCAAGTTGGCGCTCGTTGCTGGGACGGTGATTTTGATCATGTGGGTCCTCCTGGGCGGGTCCGGCCGTTTAGTTCGCTGCTCGGGCAGTCCTGGCTCGCTCGGAAAGCACATTAAGTGCTTTCCGGCTCGTGCGGAACTCGCGACGAACTAAACGGCCAGACCCGCTCGCATGTTCGTCATCATCCCGAAAGCTAAATAAAAAGAAGGTGCGCCGGCTTTCGCCGGCGCTTAATAAGGGATCTAGTTGGTGCTCATTCGTTTTGCTGCGGACTCGACGTAGCTGGCCATCTCATCGACGTCGCAGACGTCTTCGAAACGGACGGGTTTGGATTCGAGTTCGGCGAGCTGGGTCGGGGCGACCGTGTTGGTGGCCTGCTCGAGCACACGCATAGCCTCAAAATCATCCTCGGGAACGTCGAGGCCCAAGGCGTCGCAGCAGGCGCGCGGGAACTTGTAGGGGCTGGCGGTCGAAAGCAGCACGCGGGCCTTGGTGCCCTCGGCGGGAGCGACCTGCTCAAAGACGTGATAGCCGCAGGCGGTGTGCGGGTCGATCACGTAGTCGTTCGCATCCCAGCACCTCTTGATGGCGGCGCGAACCTCGTTCTCGCTGGCCCAGCCGCAGCCAAAGACGCCCTGAATTTTGGCCAGTAGCTCGGCGGGCACCTCGTAGCGGCCGGTCTGGGCAAGCTGCTCCATAAGGCCGGCAACGAGCTCGCAGTCGCCGTCGGACAGGAAGTACAGCATGCGCTCCAGGTTAGAGCTGATGAGGATGTCCATCGACGGCGAGATGGTCGTGAAGAACGGACGGTTGCGGTCGTAGACGCCGGTGGTCAGGAAGTCGGCAAGCACGTTGTTCTTGTCGCTCGCCACGACGAGCTTGGCGACGGGCAGACCCATGCGCTTGGCGTAGTAGCCGGCCAAGATATCGCCAAAGTTGCCGGTGGGCACGCAGAACTCTACGGCGTCGCCAGCCTCGATAGCGCCGGCGCGTAGCAGTTGCGCATAGGCGGCAAAGTAGTAGACGACCTGCGGCACCAAGCGGCCGACGTTGATGGAGTTGGCGCTCGAAAGCACGGTGCCGGCGGCCTTCAGGCGCTCGGCCAGTTCCTTATCGGCAAAGATACGCTTGACGGCGCTCTGGGCGTCGTCAAAGTTGCCGCGGATACCGCAGACGGCGACGTTTTCGCCCTCCTGTGTGGACATCTGCAGGCTCTGGACGCGGCTGACCTTGCCCTCGGGATAAAAGACGGTAATGCCCGTGCCTGGAGCATCGGCAAAACCAGCGAGTGCGGCCTTGCCCGTGTCGCCTGACGTGGCGGTGACGATCATGATGCGCTCGGCGCCGCCGTCCTTGGCGGAGGTGCGGGCCATAAGGCGGGGGAGCATCTGCAGGGCGACGTCCTTAAAGGCGCTCGTGGGGCCGCCAAAGAGTTCCATCACATAGGTCTGAGGGGCGTCGGCGCCCGGTGCGGCGTCGAGTTTGACGAGCGGCGTGACCTCTTCGCTCGCGAACGTGCCGCGGTAAGCCTCATTCACACAGGCCGAAATTTCTTCGTCCGTGTAATCATTCAGTAACATTCCCAACACATCTTGAGCGATTTCAAAGTACGATTTATCTGCAAGCGAGCTGATATCGACCTGCTGGGTGCCGAGCTCGTCCGAGACAAACAAACCCCCGTCGGGAGCGATGCCGGTACGGATTGCCACCTTACTTGAGCACGATAAAGTGCGTCCTCGTGTACTATGATAAGTTCCCATATAACACTGCTCCTCGGATGCCTTGGTCCCAATCGGTGAACCCATGGTATCAGAGCGCGCAAAACAGGTTTGCAGAGGCTTTTAGAAAGGTAACCTCCACGCCATGATAAAAATTGCCAAGTTTGGCGGCTCGTCTGTCGCCGACGCCGAACACTTTAAGAAGATCAAGGCCATTGTCGATGCCAACCCGGCCCGCCGTTTTGTGGTGGTTTCTGCCTGTGGTCGCCGCTTTAAGGGCGACACCAAGGTGACCGACCTGCTCTACCTGGTTAACGCGCACGTTAAGTACCACGTGTCGTGCGAGGAGCTGCTCGAGGACATCGGCCAGCGCTATTTTGATATCGCTGACGAGCTGGAGCTCACCTATCCCATCCGCGAGGAGTTCGCGGCCTTTGCCGAGCGCGCCCGCTCGGGCGGCTACTCCACCGAGGAGCTCGTGAGCCGCGGCGAGTATTTCACCGCTCGCCTGATGGCCGAGTATCTGGGCCTGCCGTTCCTGGACGCCGCGACGGTCGTGGCGTTCCATCACGACGGTACGCTCAGCATGAACCGCACCTCCGAGCTGGTGCAGGAGTACGGTCAGCAGGGCGGCTTTGTCATGCCCGGTTTCTACGGCGCGACGCGTGAGGGTCAAATCAAGCTGCTCGACCGTGGCGGCGGCGATATCTCGGGCTCGATCCTGGCCAAGTGCCTAGGCGCCGACCTGTACGAGAACTGGACCGACGTTTCGGGCTTCTATTCTGCTGATCCTCGCATTGTGCCCGAGGCTCAGCCTATCGCCCGCGTTACCTACGAGGAGCTGCGCGAGCTTTCGTACATGGGCGCGAGCGTTCTGCACGAGGAGGCCGTGTTCCCCGTGCGCGAGGCGGGCATTCCGCTGGTCATCAAGAACACCAACGCCCCGCAGGATCCCGGCACCATCATTAGCGAGACGGCTGACGAGGGTGAGGCAGAGCCCATCATTACCGGCGTGACCGGTAAGCGCGGCTTTGTCGCCATCAACGTTGCCCGCGACCGTACCAAGCCGCGCGTCGGCTTTATGCGCCGTGCGCTTTCGGTCTTCGAACGCTATGACGTTTCCGTCGAGCACATGCCCACCGGTGTCGACCGCTTTGGTGCCGTGGTGCAGGAGCAGGACGTGCGCGATTCGCTGTACTCGCTCGTAGGCGACATTCAGCAGGAGGTCGAGCCGCTCGAGATCGAGGTGGTCGAGGGCTTGGCACTTATCGCGACCGTCGGTCGTAACCTGCGCGGCCGTGCAGGTATCTCGGGCCACCTGTTTGGCATGCTTGGCCAGGCGGGCGTGAGCGTGCGTATGATTTCGCAGAGCTGCGATGAGATCAATATCATTATCGGCGTCGAGGAGAAGGACTTCGACTTGGCGATTCAGACCATTTACCGTGCCTTCTCCGACGAGAACGGCATTGTGAAAGTCGCGGACCTGGAGGCTCCCGCGCCGGTCGAACCCGCCCTGGCCGCCCTCCACAAGTAGCGGCCATTCCGGCAGATTTTGGGACATGCCCCAAAATCTGCCGTGGGGCGTTTCATTTCGGTTTCGTTTCGACGGGGCGGGTTTCATGCCCGTCCCGTTTTTGTATAAACTGGGCAAGAACATTTAGCCTGCTCGGCGTGCGGGCAAAAGCCACAACCTTAAAAGGGGGAAGCATGAAACAGTACACGGTTGCTATTTTGGGCGCGACGGGAGCTGTTGGCACCCAGATGCTCGAGTGTCTCAACGAGCAGGAGTTCCCGGTCGGCAAGCTCAAGCTGCTAGCGAGCGCGCGCTCTGCGGGCAAGACCGTCGAGTTCCGCGGCGAGCAGGTTGTGATCGAGGAAGCTCGCCCCGAGGCCTTTGAGGGCTGCGACATCGTACTCGGCGCTGCCGGCGACGATATCGCGAAGGAGCTGCTGCCCGAGGCCGTCAAGCGTGGCGCCATCGTGGTAGACAACAGCCATGCCTTCCGCATGGATCCCGAGGTGCCGCTGGTCGTGCCCGAGATCAATGCCGACGATATCAAGTGGCATCACGGCCTTATCGCCAATCCCAACTGCGCGACTATCATCGGCCTGGTTCCTACCTGGCCGCTGCATCAGCTCGCCGGCGTGAAGCGCATGATCGTCTCGACGTATCAGGCGGCTTCGGGTGCCGGCGCTCCCGGTATGGCCGAGCTCGAGGCTCAGCTGGCCGCCCTGGGTCGCGGCGAGGAGATTCCCGAGCCGCGTGCATTTGCCGCCCAGCTGGCGAGCAACCTGATTCCGCAGATTGGCGGCGTCAAGGAGGAGGGCTTTACCTCCGAGGAGATGAAGCTGCAAAACGAGGGCCGCAAGATCATGCACCTGCCCGAGCTGCGCGTGAACTGCACCTGCGTGCGCGTGCCCGTGCTGCGCTCGCACTCCGAGAGCATTACGCTCGAGTTTGAGCGCGACATCACGGTGGAAGAGGCCCGTGCTGCGCTGGCTGCCGCTCCGGGCGTCAAGCTGGTTGACGACATGAGTGCCGAGGATGCGCACGATCGCTTCCCCATGCCGATGGACACCTCCGACCAGGACCTGATTTGGGTCGGTCGCGTACGCCGCGACATCTCGAACCCCGAGGCCGCACGTGGCATCACCTTCTGGTGCTGCGGCGACCAAATCCGTAAGGGCGCGGCAACCAACGCCGTCCAGATCGCTAAGCTGCTCTGCGAGTAGCGGTGGACCTGTCCGGCGGGGGCCGGGCTTGGTTTTCAGAACGTCCTCGACCATGTGTGGCGCCTTGTCCTGCTCCTTCGGAGCTGCGGACACGGCGCCACACTGGTCTGCGGAATGTTCTGAAAACCAAGCCCGGCCCCC
>UQWQ01000071.1 GCA_900544755.1 uncultured Collinsella sp.
AAAGGGCGGAGGCGGGGCATTCCCCGCCTCTTACACCACATCTCTGCGCGCTACCAATGAGCGTGGATAATCTCCCGTTTTTTGCCCCCGAACAGGCCCAAAGTGGGAAATTTTCCACGCTCATTTTTGTGGGGTGCAGCGTGCCAGCCGTTAGGCGCTGATGATGTGGGGTAGCGGCAGGTCGTGGGCATCGGTGGGGATGTGGTCGACGCGCTGTTCGTCAAAGGCGATGCCGATGATTTGACATACGGGCGAGAGCATGGGCAGGTAGCGGTCATAGCAGCCGCCGCCGTAGCCTAGGCGCGTGCCGGTGCGGTCGAATGCTACGAGCGGCACGACGATCATGTCGAGAGCTTCGGCAGGCACGATAGGGAAGCGGCTGCTGTCGATGTCCGTGGCCGCAAAGGCCCGCGTGGGGTGGGCGATAAACGGAGCCGCGTCCGCGTCGCCGGCAGCAACTGCCCGCATACACATGCGCTGGCCACAAGCTGCGGCGTCTGTTGCCGAGAGCATGCACGGATAGGCCACGCGCCAGCCACGTTTGGCGGCAGCTGCGGCAAACGCGGCTGAGTCGACTTCGGAACCCATCGCGGCATAGACGGCAACGGTGTGCGGCGCCGCGGCATCCAAGCGGCCCAGCAGCTCAACCAGCCGCGCACAGATATCAGCAGACTTCGCCGCCCGCAAGTCCAAATCAAGAGCATCACGCCGAGCAATCCCCGCCCGCCGCAACTCAGCCTTGTCCATCCCGGCTTCCTCTCCCAAACCTACCAAAAAGGGACAGGTTTATTTTGGCAGGTTTTATCTGGGCAAATGTCGAAACCACCACAAAGGCGCCTGTCCCCTTTGTGGTGGTTTGGGCCCATGCGTTAACGCTATAGCGCAGCAGCGATTGCTTCGGTCACAAACTTATTGAGTGACATACCCTTCTTTGCCGCTGCCAGCGCTGCCTGCTTGTGGAGTTCGGAACCCGTTCTTACGTTGAACGAGCCTTTGAAAGCCCGTTCGGGCTCCTTGCCCTGCTCGCCGCATAACTCAAGGTAATCGTCGACGGCGTCGTGGAAGCATTGCTCAACTCCGTCAGCCGTGGAGCCCTCAAATACGATTGCGTCCCTAATGCCGGCGACCATACCTGTTAGCACATGCTGTTCGGCATCGAACTCGACTGGGGCGAAATAACCCTTGTATGCCAAAACGTTACTCATGACTACCTCCGACATCTTGCAGAAATCGAACGATGTTCCAAGGCGTTCCGCTTCATAGTTGCAACTATATTACAGTTGCAAATTATATCTGATGCAGACACCCATGTTCGAACCACCGCAAAGGCGCCTGCCCCCCCTGTGCGCCAAAGAAAAAGGTAGATTTTCGGGCATGTCCCAAAAATCTACCTTTGCTGTGCGTTAGCCCAGCAGGTCGATGACGTTAAAGCCGGCGTTGCTCTTGGCGATGACGTCTCGGCCGCCAAAGACACAGGTTGGCGACTCGGCCGCAATGCGCGTCACGTCGGCGCCGAGCGAGCGAAGCTCACCGGGCGTGGCGGCGAGCATCTGGGCGCGGCGCTCCTCGCGTGCGTGCGGATCGAGCCCGGCCAGGTAGGTCGTGTTGCGGCGCTTGGTGAGCGCATAGGGCTTCACCGGTGCATCCATGCCGCTCACGCAGCTCACGATAAAGCCCTCAAAGGCGGCCTCGTCAGGTTCAAAGCTGCCGAGCCATTCGCCTGCGCGCGCCACGCGCTCAATCGAGGGGTCGATTGCTGGGTCGCGGTAGGTGTAGAACGCCGCCTGACGCTCGCCGGCAGCGCGGAATCCGCAGCCGTACGCACCGCCCTTCACGCGGATCTCGTTCCACAGGTAGTCGTAGGAGAGCGCGTTGGCGGCAACCGCCCAGGCGCCCGTCACGTCGATGTCCAGGCGACGCGGATCGTACGCGCTTGCCGCAAAGCAGATGTCACTGGGGATAACAAAAGCCTCGTGGCGGTCGCACGGCGTCGGCACTACGAGCGCATCGCGGCCGGCATCGGCGCCGTCGCCCGCGCCAAGCCCCAGGTCGCCCGCGGCATCCCAGTACGCGTCAAAGTCCTCATCGCTGCCGGTAAAGCTCGACATGCAGCCGTCGGCCACAAAGATGCGGCCCGCCAGCTCGGCAAGCTTGGCGCGCAGGTCGTCCAGTCGCTCGTCAAAGTGCTCGAGCAAATCGCGCAGGAACAGGTAGAAGTCCACGCCCGAAAGCTGCTCGCGCACCACGGCCGAAGGCGAACTGTAGCTCATCGCGCGACCGAGCGCCGCCGAGTGGCCGTTGTTGATAAAGCCCTGCTCAAGCCCAATGCGAATCTGCGTAAGCACGTCGCGCACGCGGTCGGCGTCGGCCTCGAGCAATAGGCTCTGCGACCACACCTCGCGCGGCAGACTCGCCAGCGCGTCGATCTTTTCTGACAGGGCGCCGGCGCTCACCAGCAGGTAGGGGCGCACGCCGTCCACGTCGGGCTGCGTCATGACCTCGGTCGTAAAGCTCAAAAAGCCCAGCTTGCCGGCGAGCAGGTTGTCGAGTTCCTCGGCCGAGTGCTCGCGCGTGGGCAGCTGCTTGAGCAGGCGGCAGAGCAGCGTCACATAGGGCAGGTCCTCAAACGCGACGCAGCTCAGGTCGAAATACTGCATGGCGTAGGTCAGACGGTTGGTGGGGATGCCGTGGCGCAGACAGGGGATGGGCGCGGTCGTGTCCACGACCAGCGGCGGCTCGGGGCGCGCCTCGCCAATGTCGGACACGCGTAGGCGCGGCAGCGTGGCCTTGTCCTCGGGCGTGTCCTCGGCCTCCTGTGCGGCACGCAGTACGGCCGTGCGCTCGACCACGTCCGCCAGCTCGGCATCGGTCATGGCGTCCCGCTTGGCAGTCAGCTCGGCGGCCTCGGCACCCTCTGCGCCCTCGGCGGCGTCCACCGGCACCAGCTCGACCAGCGCCATGTGGTCGTTCTGCAGCACCAGCTCGCGCAGCAGGTCCTCAAAATAGCTGCCGTCCAGCTCGCCGCGCAGCTCCTCGTACACCGGGCCGTACTTGAGCGCCAGCGTCGCGGCGTCGTCATCGTAGAGCCAGGTGCTCAGCGCGTCGCACGCAATGGCTACGCCGTCGGCGATGCCGTAGTCGCGCTGGCGCAGGTCGTACTCGTTGCTGCTGATGATGGCCTCCAGGCGCTCGCGCGGAACGCCGTGCTCACACAGGTCGCGGCAGGCGTCTTGGAACACGCGGCGCAGCTCGCGCGCTACGCCGGGCTGCGCGTTCTGCAACATGATGAGCTCGTAGGGCTGCAGGCACTCGGCCGCGGTGTAGCTCACCACGTTGCCGCCCAGGCCTGCCGCCAGAATGGCCTTCTTAACCGGCGCCTCGTTGGAGCCCAGCAGTGCCTCGAACAGGATATCCGCCGCGATCGTGCGCTTGCGGTCGAGTGCGCTGCCCAGCACAAGGCCCAGGCCCACCAGGGCGTTCTCGGGCGTGGTGGCCATCTCGACGCGCTTGTACTCGCAGGTCACGGGCGTCTGCACGCCCAGCGGATTGGGTGCCAGCGCGGACGGGTCCTCGCCGGCGGCAACGGCAGCGTCCATGCGGCGGCTCGCAGCGCTCGGCTGCGACAGATAACGCTCGTCCAAAAACGCCAGCGCGCGGTCCACATCTAGGTCGCCGTAGAGCGTTATATAAGAGTTGGAAGGATTGTAGTGGCGCGCGTGCGTATCCAGGAACTGCTCGTAGGTGAGCGCGGGAATCGCGCGCGGATCGCCGCCGCTCTCGTGCGCATAGGCGGTGTCGGGGTAGAGCGCGGCGTTGACGGCGTCGTCCAGCACGCTCATGGGGTCGGACAGCGCGCCCTTCATCTCGTTGAACACTACACCGTTATAGCGCAGCGTGCCCTCGCGCAGGCTGGCGGCGCTGCCGTCGCCGCCAGCGCCCTCCGGCAGGTCCAGCTCGTAGTGCCAGCCCTCCTGCTCAAAAATGGTGGGCTTGGTATAGATGGCCGGGTTGAACACCGCGTCCAGGTACACGTCCATCAGGTTGTACAGGTCCTGTTCATTGGTAGTGGCAACGGGGTAGATGGTCTTGTCGGGGTAGGTCATAGCATTGAGGAACGTCTGCATGGAGCTCTTGATCAGGTCCACGAACGGCTCCTTGACGGGGAACTTGGCCGATCCGCACAGCACCGAGTGCTCAAGAATATGGAACACGCCGGTGGAATCGGCCGGCGGCGTCTTAAAGCCAATGGCAAAGGCCTTGTTTTCGTCGTTGCACGCCAGGTGCAGCAGGCGAGCGCCCGAGGTGGTATGGCGCAGCACGTAAGCGTCCGAGTCGAGCTCGGGCACGGTCTCGCAGCGCTCGACGGCAAAACCATGGCAGGTGGTACCGGGCACCAGCAGCGCGGCGGCAGCGGCGCGCGGGTCGGTTGAGGTAGTGGGCATATGCAGTCTCCTTTGGCGCCCCAACGGGGGCGAATCGAGTCGAATCCCCGAGAGTATACCCATATGGGGCCTTCGACCAATCTGCCGGATGAGCGTGGATTTTCTGGCACACGAGCGTGGAAATTCGGACGTCTGCCGCATGAGCGTGGATTTTCGGACGAAATCGGCCGCCAAAAGCCCAAAAACCGTCCAAATATCCACGCTCGCGCGTCAAGTACGTATCTCTCACCTCACATTCATCTCTACGACGAGGGATGAATGTGAGACAGGTAGAAGATAAAAATCAATCGGCTTATCGGATGCATATACCGCCATCAGATTGAAGCTGTATGTGGAAATGGATGGACTCTACACCGCTTACGCAAAATAACCCCTCGTTTGCTAAAACATTATAGGAAATGGCGTGGAGTGCTAAAAAGTTCTAATACAATATAAGTCATTTATCTATAGGCTGCTGATTCCTTGTAAAGGTATGGTTGATATGGTTGAGGCAAATAGCGTTATCCCCCTGTACAAACAGATTGTTCGTGCGCTTTCTGATTCAATCGCCAACGGCACGTACCGCCCGGGAGATAAGCTTCCGACCGAGGCGGAGCTTATCGAGCAATTTGGCGTGAGCCGAATAACGGTTCGCTCCGCAATTAAAGAAATGGAAGATGCTGGGCTTGTTGAGAGGGCCCGCGGCAAGGGCACGTTCGTTTCGTCGGACACGCAGATGTATGCCGCGGACGACCGTGAGAGCTTTACCCATTCGTGCCAGCTTGCGGGCAAACAGGCGTCTACCAGGGTTCTCGAAATGG
Source organism: uncultured Collinsella sp. (assembly GCA_900544755.1). Classification (GTDB taxonomy): domain Bacteria; phylum Actinomycetota; class Coriobacteriia; order Coriobacteriales; family Coriobacteriaceae; genus Collinsella. The sequence goes on from UQWQ01000071.1 coordinate 5,243, forward strand.
GCTGGGACTTCCCAAGTCTGCGAGACGCGAAGTTCCTGGGCGTAGACGATACCCAAAAGGTATTGCGTAGCCGTCGTCTGCGCCTTGTGGATGGCAAGCCCACGATGCTGGAAACCAATAGCTATTCCGCTGCGCTTTCTTTTTTGGAGCATGAGTCCCTCGATGATTCGCTGATGGCGGTACTCGATCGCCAGGGGATCAAGATGGGTCCCAACACGCGTACGCTCGAGGTCTGCTATGCGAGCGAGCTCGAGGCGGCATACCTTAACGTGGAGCTGGACTCTTCGCTGCTTCTGTTTGTCGATAGACGTTATGCCCCAAGTGGCGAGCCGCTTTTCATCTCCCGTCAGGTGTACTGCACCGAGCGACTGAAGTTCTATTTGTAAATTAGCGATAGATTGGTCGATTTACCGACCAATTGTTACCGTTCGCGGATTTGGAAAATAGACACACCACGTAGGGTAGATTGCTAATATACTTTGTTATGACAATATAGTACGTCCTATTGGTATTGGAGAACTATGAATAAGATATTGCTAGCGAGTCATGGTTATCTCGCCCAAGGCATGAAAAGCTCTCTGGAGATTCTGATGGGCACCAACGACCGAATCGAGTGCCTGTGCGCCTATGTCGATGACGATTCAAGGGACGTCGCGGCGTTGATTGATGCATGGATGGAGACGAGGGACCCTGCCGACTCTTGGTTTGTCGTGACTGACATCTTTGGCGGCTCTGTAAACAACGAATTCATTCAGAGGCAGACCGACGGATCGTTTACGTTAATCGCTGGAATGAACTTGCCGCTGCTGGTGGAAATGGTTACACAGCTGGACTCCCTGGATGCGGACAAGGCCAAAACCGCGGTCGAGGGATCGCGTTCGTTTATTCAGCTTTGCGAGGCGGCGGACATGCTTGCCGGCGCCGAGGAAGAAGAGTTCTAGTTAGTTCTGGTTCGAGCCCTAGCTAGGGGCCACACCTGTCATTCCCTTTATCACGTGCGGAGATGATAACGATGATTAAGCTTACGAGAGTTGATTACCGACTGATTCACGGCCAAGTTGCCATGTCCTGGACTCACGCTTTGGATGTAGATTGCATCTTGCTTGCCAGCGATGCTGTGGCAAAAGACGACATGAGGAAGGCGGCCTTGAGGCTCGCCCGCCCCAACGGCGTTAAACTCGTCATCAAGGATGTTGACGCTGCTATCGAGGCGCTCAACAGCGGCGTTACCGACAAGTATTCGCTGCTTATCATCACTGAGACGATTGAAGATGTCTATCGTCTCGCTAAGGGTTGCAAAGACATCAAAGAGATCAATCTGGGCGGAACCCGAAAGACCCCTGAGACCACGCTTCATCCGACCCCTGCGATCTTTGCGACCGAGAAAGATGCCGAGCATATCCAAGAGCTCCTGGGCGATGGCGTGGCCATCGAAATCCGTCAGGTTCCCAATGACGCTAAGGTGTTTGCCAAGGACGTTTTCTAGCCGGAAACACGTTGATGCTCGGCATTTATTGAACCAATGCTCTATGCCTATGCCCGTCGATCATTTGATCGGCGGGCTTTTTACTAAAGAAAAATCAAAAAAATCTGAAATAGTTCTTGCATAGTTAGTTATATAAAGTATTATAACGTCATGGGATGAATGAAGGGTTCATCCAAGTGAGTTAGGAGTAAGGGATGTTCAATTTCGATGAGCCTCGTTACGAGAAGGTTGTGAGCGATGCCCTCGCTCTCCGTCCTCAGATTGAGGCTGCTGTGGACGAGGTCTGCGAGCAGGGTTATTCCAACATCTTCTTCATCGGCTGCGGCGGCACCTGGGCCCACACGCTCCCGATGAAGTATTGGGTCGAGACCACCACGGCCGACGTCGATGTCCACTGCGAGATCGCCGCAGAGTTCCTCGCCTGCCCGCCCAAGACCTTCAACAAGGATTCTGTCTGCGTCTTCTCCACCCGTACCGGCACCACCCCCGAGATCATTGAGGCTGCCAAGTTCTGCCAGGAGCAGGGCGCCCGCACGCTGATGTATGTCTCCAACGACAACACCCCGGCCACCGAGTACGCCGATTACAAGTTCTTCAGCTTCGCCGAGGACGACGTTCTGTGCGAGGCCATCTACACCTACCAGATCACGCTGGTCGCCCGCTTCCTCAAGAACGCCGGCGCCTTCCCCAAGTACGACACCTTCATGGAAGAGTTCGGCAACATCGCTCCGTACCTCATCAAGGCCAAGGACGCTCAGGACGAGCGCTGCGCCGCCATGGCCGAGGACTTCAAGGACACCGATTACCACATGGTGATTGGCTCCGGCATGCTCTGGGGTGAGGCCTACGACTACGCCATGTGCATCCTCGAGGAGATGCAGTGGATCAAGACCAAGTCCATCCACGCCGCCGAGTTCTTCCACGGCACCATCGAGCTGTGCGAGGAAGGCACGAGCCTCATCATGCTCTACGGCGAGGACGACACCCGTAAGCTCATGGACCGCGTGGACAACTTCACTCACATGCTCGCCGACGAGAAGGGCGTCAACGTCCGCGTGAACAAGTTTGACACCGCCGAGGTCGAGCTGCCGTTCAGCGACCCCGAGTTCCGCAAGATCGTCTCCCCGATGGTCACCTACACCATCACCGAGCGTCTGAGCTGCCATCTCGAGCACGTCCGTAACCACCCGCTCACCACGCGTCGTTACTATCACCAGATGAACTACTAATCCTCTCAAATTGCTGCGGTTGTCTGCAGGCGAGCTGCGCAGAATGCCTCGCCTGCAGACCTGTTTCTGGGGTTGATCGAAATGGTTGTCCAGTATCTTCTAGTTGCACTGGTCGCATTTATTGCGTCCATGGACGAGTAATTATTTGGCATTACGATGCTTGGTCGTCCGCTGTTTACGAGCCTGTTTGTCGGCTTGATCCTTGGCGATGTCCAGCAGGGCGTTATCGTCGGCGCTGCTTTGGAGTCCATGTTCATGGGCGCCATCATGGTCGGCGCGGCAGTTCCTCCCGAGGTCTATGCCTCCGGCGTGCTTGGCTGCGCGTTTGCCGTCATTACGGGTACGGGCACGGCAACTGCCGTCGCGCTCGCCCTTCCCGTCTCCGTCTTCCTTCAGGTGTGGCGCAACTTCTGCTACGCCGTTCCGGGTGCCTTTGCCTGCAAGAAGATTGAGACCGCTCTGGCAAATCGCGATCTTGCCAAGGCGAATCTGTACCATCTGACCATCGTGCCGCTGTCGATTGGCATTCCGTCTGCACTGCTGGTGTTTGGCTCGCTGTTCTTTGGTGCCGACCTTATCAACAATGCGCTCAACGCGATTCCGCAGTTTGTGATGGACGGCCTCAACGTTGCGTCCGGCGTCATGGTCTGCATCGGCTTCGCTCTTCTTATCAGGACCATGGGCGATAACAAGCTCCTTCCCTGGCTGTTCCTGGGCTTCATTATGGTCATCTACCTCAAGATGGACGTGGTCGGCGTCGCCGCAGCTGCCATTTGCGTCGCGCTGCTCCTGGCCTTCCGCGAGGGCTCGTCCGGTCCGCAGACAGTTGCTGCAGATGAAGAGGAGGACTTCTAATGGCTATCCAGAACACCGACCTCAAAGAGGCCAAGAAGGACGCGATTATGACTCCCGATATGTATCGGAGCATGTTCCTTCGCCAGTTTACGAGCCAGTGCTCGCAGTCGTACGACAAGATGATGGCAATGGGCTTCATGTACACCATTCAGAAGCCCCTGCGAAAGATCTATCCCAACGACGACGATTACTATGCGGCGCTCGATCGCCATACCGAGTTCTTTAACATCACGCCTCATGTGCTTCCGTTTGTAGCCGGTCTAACGGTTTCGATGGAAGAGCAGGCGGCTGCCGATAAGAACTTCGACACGTCCTCGATTAACGCCATGAAGGTCGGCCTCATGGGACCGCTTTCCGGCATCGGCGATTCGTTCTACTGGGGTACGTTCCGCGTGGTTGCCGCCGGCATTGGCATTGGCATCGCTTCGACGGGCAACCCGCTCGGCCCCATCGTGTACGCGCTCATCTACTCCGTGATTAACTTTGCAACGCGTATCGTCGCCGCCCATCTGGGTTACGACTTGGGAACCAAGTTTTTGCAGCAGTCCGAAGAGAGCAACCTTATGTCTCGCATGACGCATGCTGCCGGTGTTCTCGGAATGACCGTTATCGGCGCCATGATTGCGGCACAGGTCTCGCTGTCCACGGCTTTGACCTTTGACGTGGGTGGTTCGGAGATTGTCCTGCAGGATCTGTTCGATTCGATCTTCCCCGGTCTGCTGCCCTTGCTGGCAACGTTCGCTTGCGTTGCCCTCTATAAAAAGGGCGTCAAGACCATTTGGATCATCTTGGGCATCTTCGCAATCTGCATCATCGGAACGGGCTTGGGAGTGTTCGCGGCGGCGTAATGTTGACTGATATGCTCGCGCGTTGGATAACTAACTGACCGTTTGAAAACGGGGCTCGGTGTAAGGCCGGCCCCGTTTTTTATTTGAGGGATTTTCCGACCGTCCAATAATCCACGCCCATGCACCACTCACGCATCTCTCGTCTCTCATTCGTCACTAATATGAGAGATAACCGATAGACGAGAGATAAATATGAGAGATAACTGAGCAGCAAAGAGACAAGCAATCATGGTATTGTCTCAATACTGATTGTTCTATCAGCAAAAACATGTTTACATGAAACAGATGGCAGACATCTTATCTTTCATCTCTCAATTATCTCTAATATGAGAGATAGCAGTAAGATGAGAGATAATTACGAGAGATAACTGAGAGACGAAGGAAATCTATTCGTGGCATTCTCCGCCGGGCCGAGCGAAAGGACATGCAGATGAACGAAAACGAGCTGACCGGTCTGCTCGAGTCTTTAAGGCGCATGGGCTCGGACGATCTTAACGTCGAGGTCAAGGAGAGCGCCACGACGCTTTCCCGCGACGTATGGGAAACAGTTAGCGCATTCGCGAATACCGCTGGCGGAATTATCGTGCTCGGCGTGAGCGAGCGCGCGGGCTTTGTCCCGGTTGAGAACTTTGAGACCGAGAAGGTGCTCAACCAATTCGTAGCGGGCATGGGTGATGCCGGCGGTCGCGGAAAACTGGCCAATCCGCCCAAATACACCATTGAACGCGTGGAGCTCCAGGGCACCGTGGTTCTGGTCATCACGATTGAGGAGCTCGACCCGTCGAGCAAGCCTTGTTATGTCATAGAGCGGGGCGCTCAAGGCGGCAGCTACAAACGCATCGACGACAAAGATGTTCCGCTCTCGTCGACCGAGGTCCTGTCCTTGTCATCGTATGAACGGACGAGCCCCAGTGATCGCGATGCAGTGCCCGGCGCGGTCGCAGGCGATCTTGACGAGGCCCTGGTCGACCGCACGATAGAGCGTGCTTTCTCACTGACACCCCGTGCG
>UQWQ01000072.1 GCA_900544755.1 uncultured Collinsella sp.
AGCTCGAGGAGATCAACCGTCAGCGCCGCGAGATCGAGGCGCAGCTCACGCGCGATGCCATGGCGAAGGTCGAGGAGACTTATGATGGCGGGCGCGCAATCGTCGTGGGTGGCGAGGGCTGGCACGAGGGCGTCAAGGGTATCGTGGCGAGCCGTCTGACCAACCGTTATCACGTGCCGGCGCTGCTGTTCTCGATCGAAGACGGTATTGCTCGCGGTTCGGGTCGCTCGGTGGGCAAAGTCAACCTGTTCGACGCGGTCGAGCGCTGCTCCGATCTGCTGATTCGTCGCGGCGGGCATGCGGGTGCGGTGGGCGTGACCATCGAGGCGTCCAAGCTTGACGAGTTCCGTCGTCGCCTTTCCGCCGTGCTGTCCGAGCTTCCCGCCGAGGACTTTGAGGACACCGACGAGGTTGCCGCCACCGTCGACCTCTCCGAGCTGAATATTGAGACCATCGAGCAGATCTCCCGTCTTGAGCCGTTTGGCCAGGGCAACAAGGTGCCGCTGTTGGCGGCCGAGGGCGTGACAATGTGCGATCGCGCCGTGGTGGGCAAAACCGGCGAGCACATGCGCTTCGTGGCGACCGATGGCGCCGCGAGTGTGCCGGCCATTATGTTCCGCGTGCCGCAGATCGATAAGCTCATCAATTGCGATAGCGCCGTCGACTTGGTGTTCGAGGCCGTGGCCGAGCATTGGCAAGGTCGCGTAAAGCCAAAGCTCATGATCAAGGATGTCTTGGTGCGTGATACCACGGCGCCCAATATCGACGATCCGGCGTGCGAGCTTCGCCGCGGCGTGCAGCCGGCGGATTCTGGCCTGCGCCTGGAGTCGCGTAAACGCGAGACGCTCGCCCAGCTTTCTTATACCGAGCTCACGCGCTCGCTTATCCATAGCTTTATCGGCTCGAATCAGCCGCACCGCGCGCAGGTCGAGGCGCTCGATGCCCTGGCCGATCACCAAAGTGTTCTGGCCGTTATGGGAACGGGCCGCGGCAAGTCTCTGATTTTCCACGTGCACGCCGCACGCGAGGCGGTCCTTCGCGGTCGCGCGAGCATCTTTGTCTATCCGCTGCGCGCGCTCGTTGCCGACCAGGCCTATCATCTTTCATCGACGATGGCTGCGCTCGGCATTGGCGTGGGCGTGTTGACCGGCGAGACCGTGGAGGCAGCGCGCGATGACGTGTTTGCCGGCCTGGCTTCGGGCCGCACCGGCATCGTGCTCACGACGCCGGAGTTCCTGTCTATTCACCGAGACCGCTTTGCTCGCTCGGGTCGTATCGGGTTTGTCGTTATCGACGAGGCGCATCATGCCGGTCTTGCCAAGGGCGGCGACCGTAGCGCATACCTCGACATGCCCGACATCCTCAAGGCCCTGGGCGATCCGGTCGTTATGGCGGCGACGGCCACCGCGACGGCTCCGGTCGTGGCGGAGCTTGCCCGCGTGTTGCCGATTACCCGTACGGTGGTCGACGAGACCGTGCGCGAGAACTTGCAGCTCGAGGACGACCGCGATCTTGCGAGCCGCGAAAACCGCCTGGTGTCCATCGTCGCGACGGGGGAGAAGACCGTCATCTACGTCAACTCGCGCGACCAGTCCGTGGCGCTTGCCAAGACGCTACGCAAACGCGTGCCCGACTGTGCGACTCATATCGCGTTCTATAACGCGGGGCTCGCACGCTCCGATCGCCGCCGTGTCGAGGAAGCGTTTCGTGACGGAAACCTCAGTTGCATCGTTTCGACCTCTGCCTTTGGTGAGGGCGTGAACCTGCCCGATATCCGCCATGTCGTGCTCTACCACATGCCGTTTGGCGCGATTGAGTTTAACCAGATGAGTGGCCGCGCCGGTCGCGACGGCCAGCCCGCCGTGATTCACCTGCTCTATTCGTCGCGCGACGCCCGCATTAACGAGCGCCTACTCGACTGCTATGCGCCCGAGCGCGACGAGCTCGTCACGCTCTATCGCGCGCTGCAAACCATGTGGCGCTCCAACCGCGGCAAGACCGGGGACGATTCCTTTAGCGCGAGCGATATCGACATCGCGCAGATGTGCCTTGCCATCGATGCTCGCACGCCGGTCGACGAGCGCTCGGTGGAAAGTGGCCTGGGAATCTTCGAAGAGCTTGGTTTCTGTCGCGTTTCGGGGTTTGATGACACCCGTCGCATCGCGATGGCCGAAAACCCCGGCCGCGTGCAATTGAGCAGGTCGATTCGCTATTTGGAGGGCTTGCGCTCGCGCATGGAGTTCTCGGCTTTCCGGAGCTGGGCGCTCGATTCGTGCGCTTCTGATATGCTAGCCAAAGTTAACCGCCCGATCGTACCGCGGGCCTAGGGGAAGGGGACCTCGATGGATGCCGCAGCCCGTACCGCCCATGATTCCACCCTCCAGCCTTTTTCGGAGATGGAGCACTATAAGCATGCCGATGAGCTGCCACCCGAGATTATGGCGGACAGCTACGACAAGCTGGAGCGCCTGTGCCTCAAATATATGAATGAGGACGACTTCTCTAAGGTGGAACAGGCCTACTGCTTTGCCGCCGAGAAGCATTGCAACCAAAAGCGCCGCTCGGGCGAGATGTACATCAACCATCCCGTCGAGGTGGCCATCATTTTGGCCGACCTTAAGATGGACTGTGACGTGGTGTGCGCCGCGCTGCTGCACGATACCGTCGAGGATACCGAGACCTCGCTTGCCGATGTTTCCGGCCTGTTTGGCGAAACCGTGGCAGAGCTCGTCGACGGCGTGACCAAGCTCACCAACATCGAAGTCGACAGCATGGACGAGAAGCAGGCGCTTACGCTGCGCAAGATGTTCCTTGCCATGTCCAAGGACATTCGCGTTATCATCGTCAAACTCGCCGACCGCCTGCATAATATGCGCACGCTTGCCGCCCTGCGCGAGGACCGCCGCCTGTTTAAGGCGCGCGAGACCATGGACGTGTACGCGCCCCTGGCCGACCGCCTGGGCATGAGCTCTATCAAGTGGGAACTCGAGGACCTGTCCTTCTTCTATTTGGAGCCCGATGCCTACCAGCGCATCGCGCGCATGGTGGCTGAGTCGCGCGAGGTGCGCGAGCGCTATCTGGCCGAGACCATCAAGACACTCACCGATGAGCTCAATCGCATTGGCCTCGAGGGCTTCCAGATCAACGGTCGTTCCAAGCACTATTGGTCCATCTATCAAAAGATGAAGCGCAAGGGCAAGGAGTTCTCCGAGATTTACGACCTGGTGGCGTTGCGCGTCATCACCCATTCGGTGCGCGATTGCTACTCTACGCTCGGTGCGGTGCACACATTGTGGCATCCCATGCCCGGTCGTTTTAAAGACTATATCGCCATGCCCAAGGTCAATAACTACCAGTCGCTCCACACGACCGTCATCGGCCGCGCCGGCATCCCGTTCGAGATCCAGATTCGTACCTACGAGATGCACGAGCAGGCCGAGTACGGTATTGCTGCCCACTGGCTCTATAAGAAGTCGGGCGGATCGTCTGCGTCTAAGACCAATGATGCCCAGCGTCTGGACGACCAGATTAACTGGCTCAAACATTCGCTCGATTGGGCTGCGTCTGATGAGATCACCGACGCCAAGGAATACCTGCATTCGCTGAAGGTCGATCTGTTCGATCAGGAGATCTTCGTCTTTACGCCCAAGGGCGAGGTCATGGCGCTTCGTGCCGGCTCCACGCCGCTCGACTTTGCCTATGCCGTTCACACCGAGGTGGGCAACCACTGCGTCGGCGCTAAGATCAACGGTGCGGTGGCCCCGCTCACGCACGAGATCAAGACGGGCGATCGCGTTGAAATCCTGACCAACAAGAGTTCCAAGCCGTCGCGCGATTGGCTCAAGATCGTCAAGACACCTTCGGCCAAGTCAAAGATCCGCCGTTACTTCGCCGCCGCGACCAAAGACGATGACGCTGCTGCCGGCCGCGATATACTGGCCAAGGACCTGCGCAAGCGCGGGTATGGCATCTCTACGCCGCGATCCACGCGTGCGCTCAACGCCGTGGCGGAGCAGTTTAATTACAAGCAGCTCGAGGACCTGTTTGCCGCCGTCGGCGCCGGCAAGGTTGCCCCTCGCGCTGTGGGTAACAAGGTCGAGCAAATCTTGGACCCCAAGCCCGAGGAGCAGCTCTCCAAGGCCGAGGCTATTGCCGAGGTCGTCAAGCAGCCTGCCCGCGGTTCCAACCGCAAGCCGCAAAAGCGCGGCAAGAGCGCCAGCAACGGCATTATCGTCAAGGGCGAGAGCAACAGCGGCCTGCTGGTCCGTCTGGCGCATTGCTGCAATCCGGTGACGGGCGACGACATCGTCGGCTTCATCACGCGCGGTCGTGGCGTTTCGGTGCATCGCGCCAATTGCCCCAACGTCAAGGGTCTTATGGAGCATCCCGAGCGCATGATCGAAGTGGAGTGGGACGGCGCTGCCGACACCCTCTTCCAGGTCGAGATCGTGGTCGAGTGCCTGGACCGCATGGGCCTTCTCAAGGATGTCACCATTGCCATTGGCGATGCGGGCGGCAATATCCTTTCTGCCGCCACGTCGACCAACCGCGAGGGTATTGCAACCCTGCGCTTTATGGTCGAGATCTCGGACGCGAGTGGTCTGGATCCGCTGCTGGCTTCCATCAGCAGCGTCGATTCGGTCTACGATGCTCGCCGCCTGATGCCCGGCGAGGGTGGAGCCCAGCTCAAGCGCCGCGTTTAGTCGCGACGAACGTGCCACATTATCGATATTCGCTACACTCGAGGCATCGTTTGATGCCTCGAGTTCTATAGAGAGGAGAGGGACATGAGTGCTGTGCCCTTGGATTTAACTCCCAAGGGATCGGTCGAGATTGAGACGCTCGCAAACGGTCCCATTCAGACCAATAGCTATGCTGTTATTTCGGACAATGAGTGCGTGATTATCGACCCCGCGTGGGAAGGCGAGCGTTTGGTGGAACATATTCGAGCCGAGCATCCCGATGTGCAAGTGCTCGGCGCCATTTGTACGCACGGTCACGCCGACCATGTTGGCGGTGTCGCTGGAGTTCGGGCCGCCGTTGGCGCCGACGCCCTGTACGAGCTGTGTGGCAAGGACGCAACAGTGCCGCATGCGAATATCGAGGAGCAGCGAGCGATGTGGGGCATCGAGACGCCCGATCCAGGTGAGCCGACGCGGCTGCTTGCCGAGGGCGACACCATTGAGCTGGGCGACATTTGCCTGCAGGTAATTGAGGTGCCCGGGCACACACCGGGCGGCATCGTTCTGTTCGCCGCCACCGAGCAGGGGAACATTGCCTTTGTGGGCGACACGCTATTCCCGGGCAGCCACGGCCGCACCGATCTTTCTGGAGGAGACGAGGCGGCGATCCTGCGCTCGCTCTCCAAGCTCGCCCGGCTTCTCCCGCCCGATACCGTTTGCTTAACGGGCCATGGCGATTCGACCACCATGGCACGCGAGCTCATGCAGAACCCTTTCATGCAGATGTAGCTTAATAGTCGGCTTTTGAAGCACGAGAAGCGTCCAAACGTCAAGCTATTTTTCCCCAACGGGTCAATTCCGTAGGGCAAACGGTCAAAAAAAGTCTGTTTGGACGATATTCGTGAACAAATGAACGTTTATGCTCGGGTACGCCGTGGTAAAATCTCAGGCGTTATCGGAGCAACCTTACAGGAGGTTTCTTTTATGCTCGTCAACGCAGCAGACATGCTCAAGAAGGCTGAGGCCGGCAAGTACGGTCTCGGTGCCTTCAACACCAACAACCTCGAGTGGACCCTGGCTATTCTCCAGGCCGCCGAGGAGGCCAAGTCTCCGCTGATCCTTCAGTGCACCGCTGGTGCCGCTAAGTGGATGGGCGGTTTCAAGGTCTGCGCCGACATGGTCAAGGCTGCCGTCGAGGCCACGGGCGTTACCGTTCCCGTCGCCCTTCACCTCGATCACGGTTCTTACGAGGACTGCTTCAAGTGCATCGAGGCCGGCTTCACGTCCATCATGTATGACGGCTCTCACGAGGAGACCTTCCAGCTTAACCTCGACCGCACCAAGGAGCTCGTTGAGCTTGCCCACTCCAAGGGCATGTCCATCGAGGCCGAGGTCGGCGGCATCGGCGGCACCGAGGACGGCGTGACCTCCAGCGGCGAGCTCGCTGATCCTGCTGAGTGCAAGCAGATCGCTGACCTGGGCGTCGACTTCCTCGCCTGCGGCATCGGCAACATCCACGGCGTGTATCCCGCCGACTGGGCTGGCCTTTCCTTCGAGCGTCTGGGCGAGATCAAGGCTCAGACCGGCGACCTGCCCCTCGTCCTGCACGGTGGCACCGGCATCCCCGAGGATCAGATCAAGAAGGCCATTTCCCTGGGCATCTCCAAGATCAACGTCAACACCGACCTGCAGCTCGTCTTCGCCAAGGGCGTCCGCGAGTACATCGAGGCTGGCAAGGATCAGCAGGGCAAGGGCTTTGACCCCCGCAAGCTCCTCAAGCCTGGTCGCGACAACATCGTTGCCCGCACCAAGGAGCTCATGGAGGAGTTTGGCTCCGTCAACAAGGCGTAAGTAGCGGTTTAACGTTCCCGTCGGAGGCCCCGTTCGCCCTACGCTTTTCCCTTGCGCTCACCTGGCTTTGCCAGAAGTCGCGCAATGGGAAAAGCTCCGGGCGAACGGGGCCTCCTTCGTTAACTCGCTGCAGGGTTACTGGGCTGAATAAAAAAGCCCCTGGCTTTGCCAGAAGTCGCGCCAAGGAAACAGCTCCGGGGGACGGGGCTTCATTCGTTTAACGCCGCAGGGTTACTGGGCTGAATTCATTTTTTATAGGCACCGTTTATCAGTGTTGGGGGCTCCTTAATTGGGGCTTTCTTTTTTATCTCGCTACAATGGGCTTCAAGGGTTCTAGTGACATGGAGTTTGATATGGCTGTTATTGATGTGCTGCCTTCGGATGGGAAGGTTATTGACGAGGGTCCTGTTGGTTGCTCTGTCGATGTTTGCTGTGATGATTTTCGCCATCTCGATATTGGGCTACCGCCCGAGATTCTCCGTCTTAAGGATGCCGGGTATTTGACGCAGGCTGTTGCTGCTTGCGATCGCCTTTTGGAGCAGAACCCCGAGCCTTTGCTGGCTGCTTGTGTTCGTGCGGAGCGGTATCGCATGCTCGAGACACCGCTTCATTTTTCGGTGTCGCGAGATCGGGCTATTGCGATGATTCGCGAGGAGTGGCCTGAGTTTACCGAGGAGCAGTTTGACGATCTGATTGATCGTAAGCGTATTGACTGGCGCTTTATCGATGGTGAGCTGTTTGTTCTCGATAACTTCCTCGATTCACTTCGCGTGTATCCCAAGGAGGTTCCGGGCCTGCGCCCCGATTCTACGGATGGAATTGCGCTGCGCAACCAGATGCTCAAGGATATGGAGTCGCAGGGCGGGCTGTCTCGTGGCATCACGCTTAAGGCGTGCGTGTCTGTCCCCGGCGCGTTGGAGGGAGAGACCGTTCGTGCGTGGCTTCCCGTTGCCGCCGCCTGTCGTCAACAGTCTTATATCGAGGTTCTCGATATGACGCCGGAGGGCACCGTTGCCTCTGAGAACGTTTCGGCTCGTACTGCCTCCTGGTCATCTTCGACCGAACATTCATTCTCGGTGACCTATCGCTATCATATCGATGCCGCTTATCGTGATATCTATGGAGGTGCGCTTCCGGCGCATCCTTGCATGGACGCGCCGCTGCCCGTCGACACCTCCGAGGATTGTCCGCACATTGCGTTTACGCCGTACCTGCGACAGCTGACGGAGCGTGTTATTGACGGGTTCGAGGATCCGCTCGATCGCGCCCGTGCTATCTATGATTACCTGACGCAGCATATCGACTATCGCTATCAGCCGCCGTACTTGCTTTTGGGATCTATTGCCGATGACTGCGCGCATTCGCTCCGCGGCGATTGCGGCGTTATGGCGCTCACGTTTATCACCATGTGCCGTATCGCGGGCGTGCCTGCCCGTTGGCAGAGCGGCCTGTATGTTGCGCCCGATTCAGTGGGGTCGCACGACTGGGCAGAGTTCTATACGCCGCGAACCGGTTGGCTCAACGCCGACGTGTCATTTGGATCTTCTGCTCGCAGGATGGGGGAGGAGTGGCGTCGCCGTCACTACTTTGGCAATCTCGACCCGTGGCGTATGGTGGCCAACAATCGATTCCAGGCAGAGTTTGAGCCCTCTTTCGACGGCATGCGCGAGGACCCTTACGATAACCAGATGGGTGAGGCTTCGGTTGACGGTCGCGGATGCCGTCGGCGCGAGATGCTCCGCACGGTCGAACTCATCGAAATGCTCGAAGTTCCATTTTCGGACTAATCGGTAGAAAGCTGTGATAAACTAACTCACGCATTGTGTGCCCGAGTGGCGGAATTGGCAGACGCAGTGGACTCAAAATCCACCGTTGGCAACAACGTGCGAGTTCGAGTCTCGCCTCGGGCACCATTCATGCAAGCGAGCGTTCAAGGGGGTTGCGGCCCCCTTTTTGTGCCGAACTCGCGTGAGCGCGCGAAGCGTTAAGCAAACAGGCTTGTGGCCTGTTTGTAACGGAGCGTGGCGAGGGCGCCACGCGCCCGAAGCCTGGAGCTTCGCGAAGCGAAGGCCCTTCGAGTCTCGCCTCGGGCACCATACATACAAGCGAGTGTTCAAGGGGGGGGGTCAAGGCCCCTTTTTCGTGTACGTAATGTGATAACGTGCTGTACGTGTTATTATTCGCAAGGCGTTGTTCCCGCAATGCCCTAAAGAGGAACCTGAGGGTTCCCACCTTTTGGCGCCAATGAGCAGCTGACTGGTCATACAACTTAGATTCCCTTCCTCAAATCGAGGAAGTCTATGTGTACGACCTGGTTGCAAAGAAGCGCCGGGTTATTTTTTTATGAATGGAGGTAGGGAAAATAGCTAAGTCTGATGACACCCGCATCAACGACGAGATCACTGCATCTTCGTGCCGTTTGATTGGCGTCGATGGCTCACAGCTCGGCCTGTTCGCCATCCGCGATGCCCAGCGCGTCGCTGACGATCAGGGTCTCGACCTGGTCGAGATCGCTCCCAACGCGGAGCCGCCGGTCTGCAAGGTCATGGACTACGGTAAGTTCAAGTACCAGCAGGCCATGAAGGCCAAGGCCGCTCGTAAGAACCAGTCCAAGGTCGAGGTCAAGGAAATGAAGTTCCGACCCAAGATCGACGTTGGCGATTACGAGACCAAGAAGGGCCACGTTCTGCGTTTCCTCAAGAAGGGCGCACGCGTTAAGATCACCATCATGTTCCGCGGCCGTGAGATGGCTCATCCGGAGCAGGGTCTTAACGTTCTCGAGCGTCTCGCCGAGGATCTCAAGCCTTACGCTACGGTCGAGTCCAAGCCTAAGATGGAAGGCCGTAACATGCTTATGCTGCTCGCCCCGATTAAGGGCGCCTTCGATGAGGATAAAGCGGCAAGCGATACCAAGTAACTAGTGTTCTGTAACCGATTAAGGAGTATTTCATGCCTAAGATGAAGTCCCACAGCGGCACCAAGAAGCGTTTCCGCAAGACTGGTACCGGCAAGCTTATGCGCGCCAAGGCTTTCAAGAGCCACATCCTGAGCAAGAAGTCCACCAAGCGTAAGCGTGGCTTCCGTCAGGAGACCGAGATCGCCGCTGCCGACCGCAAGGTCATCAAGTCGCGTCTCGCCTAAGTTCGCGTTCCCGTTTTTCGTTTTACCGTCTAGGAGTTGATAGAACATGGCACGTATTAAGCGCGCTGTTGCCGCCAAGAAGAAGCGCCGTACCGTTATGCACCGTGCGAAGGGTTACTACGGTGCCGCTTCGCGTACTTACAAGCATGCTAAAGAGCAGGTCCAGCACTCCCTGCAGTATCAGTATCGTGATCGCCGCAACAAGAAGCGCGAGATCCGTTCTCTCTGGATTACTCGTATCAACGCTGCTGCTCGTCTGAACGACATCTCTTACTCTCAGTTCATGCACGGCCTGAAGGTTGCCGGCATCGAGCTCGACCGCAAGGTCCTGGCTCAGATGGCTTACGAGGACATCGAGTCCTTCAACGAGCTGGCTACCATCGCCAAGAAGGCTCTCGAGGCCTAATAGATTCTCTTGAATCGCTAGGGGAGTGTCGCGTTGTGCGCGGCGCTCCCTCTTTTTATCTGAAGCGCGGTTTACATTGCTAAAAGCGCGGGTAGATAAACACTTATAGGTGACCGATCTCTATATATTCCTGAACCAAAGGGTCATCATCTGATACGTGCGGAAGATCCGCACCAGTCTTTCTATTACCTATAGAAAGCAATATGTTGTGTAGGACTTGTGAAGAGTGGAATTGACGTCCCACAGGGCTTCGCGGTCTGGCAATATATCTCCTTGCCGCGCGGCCCGGTCGGACCGGATGAGCCGCAGAGCGTGCACCTTGAGAACCGGATACTGCGAGGATGGACACACCAGTTGTGTCGCATCCGGGCAGACATCGAACCATTTGAAATGGTCTAACTTGGATTTGTT
>UQWQ01000073.1 GCA_900544755.1 uncultured Collinsella sp.
TGCATCAACCGCAGGCAGCGCGCCTTGCTCTGTTTATAGGGGAAACTGCGTCCCGGTATTTCAGCTCAGAACGGGGCGCAGTTTCCCTCAGGCCCATCTTTCGGAAACTACGTCCCATTCTGGGCGCCAATTCCGGGATGCATTTTCCGCGGCGACGTTGGCTACCTGCCGTCGTCGTCCTGGGCTTCATCGCGGGCGTAGAGCTCCAGCATACGGCGGCGGTACTCATGAACGGCGAGCTTGGCGCGCTCTAGGCGGCGACGCTCGCGCGCAGTCAGCTTGGACGGGTCGATCTCATCGCCATAGGTTTTCTCGGCCAGCAAATGGGCGGCATCGACAATACGGGCATCGATGCGTTCGCTCGCCGCTTCGGCCGAAAGGCGGTCAGCAATGGAATCAATCGTGGGCATACCGTCAAGCGAGCGACCATGTCCATGCGACGTCAATAGCTCGTGCTCGCGGGCGAGAAGACTTGCAAGGTCGTGATGGGCGCGCAGGATATTGAGCGCATCGGAAGGATGCTCGGCAACCTCCGCCACGGCGGCGACCGGCGCGGCATCGACCACGCGGTAGAAGAGCTGCGCGAGCAGTGGCATCAGGAACACCGTGATGGCGCCGGCTGCCACCATAACCGAAGCGACGCCCTGCGATAATGCGCCGGCGTTGACAGCGACGCTCGTCACGGCGACGATAATCGGCAGCGCCGTGGTGCAGTAGAGCGCTACGGTAATGCGGCCGTGGGCAGAAACATCGCGCGTCTTAGGGCAGATGCTCATGGAGACGACAATGGGCACGGCGCGGATAACCAGCAACGCCACGATAAAGCCCACGAGCAGGCCAGGGCGCGATGCTACAGCCGTCAGGTCAATCTTGGCACCCGACACGGTAAAGAACACCGGGATTAAAAAGCCATAGGCAAGGCCATCGAGTTTAAGCTCGAGCGTATGGTTGCCCTCGGGGATGATATAGCGCAGGACAAAGCCCGCGGCAAAAGCGCCCAACACGATATCGAGGCTAAAAATGGCGGAAAACGCCACGAGCGTGACCAGGATGAGCACTGTGAGGCGCACGAACGTCTGAGAAGTCGTATCGGCGCGCTCCTGAATAAAGGCAAAGAAGCGGCTGCCGATACGCTTGGAGCGGCTGGGGACCACGGCAAGCAGTACGCACACCACGGCGAACAGCCCCAAGATCAACAGCGTCTCGACACCCGTACGGGCGGACAGCAGCACCGACATGGCGAGCACGGGGCCGAGCTCGCCCCACGTACCATAGGCAAGAATCGAATCGCCGACGCGCGTCCCGGCAAGCGACCGCTCGCGCAAGATGGGCATGAGCGCCCCAAGCGCCGTCGAGGTCAACGCCAGCGTCACGGCAATGCCATCAAAATGGCTGACCGAAAACCACGGGGTAAAGCGCACGGCTAGCCAGGCGATACCAAACGTGACGACCCACGTCGCCATGCCGTAACGCCCCTCGATGCCCGTGATGTTCTTGGGATCGATCTCAAAGCCGGCAAGCAGGAACAAAAAGGCCAGGCCGAGCTCGGACACCAGTGAGACCTCGGCATCTACATGGATAAGGCCGAGCATATGAGGTCCCAGCACCGCGCCAAACACGAGCAAAAAGACCGTCTCGGGAACGGGTTTTCCGGGAATCGCCGAGGCGATGAAGGGGCTTGCAAAGGCCACGAGTGCGATGATGGCGAGCGAAACGAATGCCATGTGATGCCTTTCTCTTGTTTGCGCTTCACTGTAGCACCCTCGCCGTCCTCAACGCGCCGCGAGCTGTCGTATCATAGTGAGGTTTACAAACATGTGGCTCAAGGCGACCGCGAGGCTTGCCCCGCAAACCGACCGCTGCCGCATACCGTACCGTACGCCCAACCGATCAGGAAGGCAGGAACCAATGGTCTCTCGTATCTACGTGGAGAAGAAACCCGGGTTCGACGTCGAGGCTCAGCAGCTCAAGGGCGAGCTGTCCGAAATTCTCGGCATCAAGGGCATCGAGGCCCTGAGGATCATCAACCGCTACGACGTCGAGGGCATCGATGAGGAGCTGTTCCGCTCCTGCGTGCCGACCGTCTTTAGCGAGCCCCAGGTCGATGTGACCTACGACGAGCTCCCCGCAAGCGATGGCGCCGTCTTTGCCGTCGAATTCCTGCCTGGCCAGTTTGACCAGCGCGCCGACTCCGCCAGCGAGTGCGTGCAGCTCATCAGCCAGGGCGAGCGCCCTGTCGTGCGTTCCGCCAAGGTCTATATAATCTCGGGCGCCCTGGACGAGGCCGCCATCGAGGCCATCAAGCACTACGTGGTGAACCCCGTCGAGGCGCGCATCGCCTCGCTCGACCTGCCCGAGACGCTGCACATGGAGACCCCCGAGCCTGCGCCTGTCGAGGTACTTGACGGCTTCCGCGAGCTCGACGAGGCCGGCCTTGCCGCCTTTATCTCCGAGCGCGGTCTTGCCATGGACGAGGCGGACATCGCCTTCTGCCAGCAGTACTTCCGCGATGAAGATCGCGACCCCACCATCACCGAGATCCGCGTAATCGACACCTATTGGTCCGACCACTGCCGCCACACCACCTTCGGTACCGTCCTGGATGACGTGACAATCGACGACGCCGTGGTGCAGCAGGCCTTCGACCGCTACATGGAGATGCGCCACGAGCTCGGTCGCGACGCCAAGCCCGTCTGCCTCATGGACATGGGCACCATCGGCGCCAAGTACCTTAAGAAGACCGGCGTCATGACCGATGTCGACGAGTCCGAGGAGATCAACGCCTGCACCGTCAAGGTGAAGGTCGATGTCGACGGCGAGGACCAGGACTGGCTGTTCCTGTTTAAGAACGAGACCCACAACCACCCGACCGAGATCGAGCCCTTCGGCGGTGCCGCCACCTGCGTGGGCGGCG
Organism: uncultured Collinsella sp.; assembly: GCA_900544755.1. GTDB lineage: Bacteria > Actinomycetota > Coriobacteriia > Coriobacteriales > Coriobacteriaceae > Collinsella. The sequence goes on from UQWQ01000073.1 coordinate 2,915, forward strand.
CCATCCGCGACCCGCTCTCGGGCCGCAGCTACGTGTATCAGGCCATGCGCGTCACCGGCGCCGGCGACCCCACCGTCCCGGTTTCCGAGACGCTCGAGGGCAAGCTGCCGCAGCGCAAGCTCGTGACCACCGCCGCTGCCGGCTACTCCAGCTACGGCAACCAGATCGGCCTTGCCACCGGCCAGGTCAACGAGCTCTATCACCCCGGCTACGTGGCCAAGCGCATGGAGGTCGGCGCCGTCGTGGGCGCTACCCCGGCAAACCACGTGCGCCGCGAGTGCCCCGCCCCCACCGACAAGATCATCCTGCTGGGCGGCCGCACCGGCCGCGACGGCATCGGTGGCGCCACCGGCTCCTCCAAGACCCAGAACACCGAGTCCATCGAGACCTCGGGCGCCGAAGTCCAGAAGGGCAACGCCCCGGTCGAGCGCAAGCTACAGCGCCTCTTCCGCCGCGGCGATGCCTGCCGCCTGATCAAGCGCTGCAACGACTTTGGCGCCGGCGGCGTCTCGGTCGCCGTAGGTGAGCTTGCCGACGGCCTGTATGTCGACCTGGACACCGTGACCAAGAAGTACGACGGCCTGGACGGCACCGAGCTCGCCATCTCCGAGTCCCAGGAGCGCATGGCCTGCGCCGTCGCCGACGGTGACGTCGAGGAGTTCATGGGCTACGCCGCCGAGGAGAACCTCGAGGCGACCGTTATCGCCGAGGTTACCGCCGAGCCGCGCATGCGCATGGCCTGGAATGGTGTGGCCATCGTCGACCTGTCCCGCGAGTTCCTCAACTCTAACGGCGCGCCCAAGCACCAGGTCGCCCACGTGTGCGCCCGCAGCGTGTGGCAGCCCAGCTGGGGCGGCGCCACGCTTGCCGAGCGTATGACCTCGCTTGTCACCGACCTCAACGTTGCCTCCAACAAGGGCCTTTCCGAGCGCTTCGACTCCACCATCGGTGCCGCAACCGTGCTCATGCCCTTTGGTGGCAAGACGCAACTCACCCCGAGCTCGGCCATGGTCGCCAAGTTCCCCGTGGACGGCGAGACCACCACGGCAAGCGCCATGGCATGGGGCTTCAACCCCTACCTGATGGAGGCCGACCAGTTTGCTGGCGCCTACCTGTCCGTGGTCGAGTCCATCGCCAAGCTCGTGGCTGCCGGCTTTGAGCACAAGCGCGCCTACCTCTCCTTCCAGGAGTACTTCGAGCGCCTGCGCACCGAGGCCGAGCGCTGGGGCAAGCCCACGGCTGCCGTCCTTGGTGCCCTCATGGCCCAAGTCGACCTGGGCGCCGGCGCCATCGGCGGCAAGGACTCCATGAGCGGTTCGTTTGAGGACGAGGCCGGCGAGCTCAACGTTCCGCCGACCCTGATCAGCTTCGCTGTGGCCGTGGGCAAGGCCGCCCGTGCCGTCTCGCCCGAGTTCAAGGGTCTGACGCATCGCGTCGTGCGCATCGCCCCCGCCACCTATGGTGAGGACTACCGCCCCGATGCCCAGCAACTGCTCGCCGCGTTTGACGCCGTCGAGGCGCTCACCGCCAACGGCAACGCCCTGGCCGTCTCGACGCCCGGCTACGGCTGCGGCGCCGAGAGCCTCTTTAAGATGTGTGTCGGCAACCAGATCGGCATCGAACTTGCCGAGGACGTGGACGTGGAGAGCCTCTTCACCCCGCTCTACGGCAGCTTTATCGTCGAGCTCGCCGAGGACGCCGAGCTGCCCGAGGTCGCCGACGGCGTTGTCGTCGAGCCCCTGGGTACCACCGTCGAGGGCTATGTCATCGACACCGGCTCCGAGGTCGTCGAGCTCGCTGGGCTCCAGGAGGCCTGGGAGAGCGGCATCGAGGGCGTCTTCGCCTACCGCAGCGCCGGCGAGACCGCCGAGGTCGAGACCATCGACTTCCGCGCCAAGGACATCCACGTGTACGGCGGCGCCAAAATCGCCCGCCCGCGCGTGGTTATCCCCGTGTTCCCCGGCAACAACTGCGAGTACGATAGCGCCCGTGCCTTCCGCGCAGCCGGTGCCGAGGCCGACACCTTCGTGATCAACAACCTCACGCCCGAGGCCGTCGCCGAGAGCACCCACGAGCTTGCCCGCCGCATCCGTGCAAGCCAGATTGTCATGATCCCCGGCGGCTTCTCGGGCGGTGACGAGCCCGACGGCTCCGCCAAGTTCATCACGGCGTTCTTCCGCGCTCCTGAGGTCACCGAGGCAGTCCGCGACCTGCTCAAGGCCCGTGACGGCCTCATGCTGGGCATCTGCAACGGCTTCCAGGCCCTGATCAAGCTCGGCCTGGTGCCCTACGGTGACATCGTCGACGCCACGCCCGATGCGCCCACGTTGACGTTCAACACCATCGGTCGCCATCAGAGCCGCCTGGTGCGCACCCGCATCTCGTCCAACCTGTCCCCGTGGCTGTCGCAGTGCAGCCTCGACGACCCCTACACCGTCGCCATCAGCCACGGCGAGGGCCGCTTTGTCGCCAACGACGAGGTGCTCGCCCAGCTGATCGCCAACGGCCAGGTCGCCACGCAGTACGTGGGCGAGGACGGCAAGCCGAGCATGGACCTTTCCGTCAACCCCAACGGCTCCGCACTCGCCATCGAGGGCATCACGAGCCCCGACGGCCGCGTCTTGGGCAAGATGGGTCATGCCGAGCGCCGCGGCGACAACCTGTACCGCAACGTGCCCGAGCATGTCCCCGGCGATAAGTTCATGCCGATCTTTGAGAGCGGCGTAGCCTACTTCGCTTAAAGCTATCCCATCGGGTACAATCCCCTCGGGTAACAACACCCGCCACCGGCACGCCCGGTGGCGGGTTCTTTTTTGCTTCGCGCATACAGGAAGGACATCATGGAAAGCCACAAGCCGTATCTCGCCACCCTGCCCGGGCTCATCCTGGGCTGCCTCGTCTGCTGCGCGCTCTGGGGGTCGGCTTTTCCCTGCATCAAGATCGGCTACGGCCTCTTTGGCATTCCCGCGCACGACAGCGCCTCGCAGCTGCTCTTCGCGGGTCTGCGCTTCACCCTTGCCGGCATGCTGGTCATTGTCGGCATGAGCGTGGCCCAGCGCCGCCCGCTCGTTCCGCAAGCGCGCGATATCAAGTCTATCCTCACGTTGTCGCTCTTCCAGACTATCGGGCAGTACTTCTTTTTCTACCTGGGACTCTCGCGCGCCAGCGCCATGTCGAGCTCCATCATCGAGGCCAGCGCCAACTTCTTGGCCATCCTCTTTGCCGCCCTGGCGTTTCACACCGAAAAGCTCGATGCGGCCAAGGTGCTCGGCTGCGTACTGGGCTTTGCCGGCGTCGCGCTCGTCAACCTTTCGGGCGCGGACGGCACCTTTGGCTTTACGCTCGACGGCGAGGGCTTTATCCTGGCCTCCACCGTCGCGGGTGCCCTTTCGACCTGCCTGATCGGCATCTTCTCGCGCGAGCACGACGGCGTCTTGCTTGCCGGGTGGCAGTTCTTGGTCGGCGGCCTGGTCCTCACCGCCATCGGCTTTTTGATGAGCGGCACGCTCTCCCCCACCGCGATCATCCCCGCCATCGCGCTCATTATCTATATGGCACTCATTTCCGCCGTCGCGTACTCGCTATGGTCGCGTCTGCTTGCCCTCAACCCCGTCAGCCGTGTGTCGGTCTTTGGCTTTATGAATCCAGTCTTTGGCGTACTGTTGAGCGCGCTGCTGCTCGGCGAGGGCGCTGGCACGAGCCCTGTTACCGTACTTGTTGCCCTGCTGTTGGTCTGCGGCGGCATCATCATCGTCAACAAACCTAAAAAGGCCTAACGAACTGCCCTTATTTAGCAGAGGGGATTCACATACTTTAGTTTAATGTAGTACATCGGTCAGCTGAGGGGCGCCACGCACGCAAGCGTACGCCCCAATTCCTAGCGTATCTGGACGCCGGCTTTCTTTTTCTCGGCCTTGACGCGGTAGAGCTCCGCATCGGCAGCGCGAAGTAAGTCTTGCCAGGTATCAACACTATCGCCGACTCGCGCGTAACCGATGGACATCCGCAACGCATACGGCATCTCGGCACGAGCGAGCTCTTCGTTAATCGCCGAACACAGGTCAATGATGTCCTGCTCCGCCGTCGCCTTTTGGAGCACCACGAACTCATCGCCGCCATAACGTGCAATAAAGCCACCAGACGCCGAGCAGACCTCTTTGAGCGCAGCAGATATGACCTGGAGGGCATGGTCGCCCTCCACATGTCCATAGCGATCGTTAATCTGCTTAAAGCCGTCAGCGTCCATCATGAGCAGATACACATCTTCGGCCTGATCCACATTTGAGAAGAGCGACAGCATATAGGTCTCAAAACGGTTGCGATTGTTGAGGCCAGTCAATGGGTCGGTCGAGATTAGCTGCTCCTGGTAGACGATGTAGAGCAGCAACATGCTAATCATTATGCCGACGCAAAGACCGGGCACCGAGAACGCGACCTGAAAGGTGCCACCCACCAGAGCGGGAATAGCGAAGAATGCCAGAGTACGATAAATGGCCTTCTTTTGCAGGCTTTCAACCCGTAGAGAATGCACAAAAGCGTGCAAGGACGTATATATGACGTAGCAGTAGCTCACGATAGGCTGAATCATATAGGCAACGCCACGGCGGTACACGCCCTGAGCATCGATGTAGAACAAGGCATGGGTCCAGTAACTGGTAAACGCCAGCGCGACCACCAAGACCGTAGGCAATGTTACAAGCGCCACTCTAGAGCGCGCGGTCAAAAGGCGAGAGCCCTGCACCGTCTCGGAATAGATAAACCAAATGAGACACGCAATGGCAAAGAGCGAAAACGAAACCGCGTTGGAAATCCAGTTGACAGCAATGCCCAACGTGCCGTCCAAACCGTCCGAAAGCGTCCAGACCATATCGAAGAAAACGTACGCCGCAGACGTATAGCCGAGCATGCTAAACAAGAGCTGCTGGGTGCTCGAGAACAGGGAGCGACGGCTTCGCGCGGCAAGCCCGATAAGAACAATCATGCATAGCAGGAATATCTCGATCTTGAGTGCCTTAACCACTAGACGCCATCCCTTCAATATCCAAGTGGTCAGAATCGCCCGATTCGTGTCTGGGCAACAAACACCCCCTATTCCGTAGGAGTAAAGGGAATCATAGCAGAGCGCCCGAACGTCACTGCAAGACAGCTTTCGTTCGGGCGCTCGAACGGCGCGAATTGCACACCGGAATCAATTATCGGTAACGGCCGTTACCCACCGTCGATATCGGTTGCGACAGCCTCCTCGATGGCCTCGACACCGGCAGGCGACAGGTCTTCCTTGCCCTGACAGAACTTCTTGTCGACCCAGCCAGTCAGAATCGGAGCCATGATCGCCGTGATGATAACGGCGGTGGCGATCTGAGCGTACGCGATGGGCGCAAGCTCGGCGTAGCGCGGTGCGACCTCGGCGAGGGCAACCGGTGTGGTCATAGCCGTGCCGGCAATGGTGGAGCAAGCCACAGCGGCCTTGCCATTGCCGCCGCACAGACGCTCGAACGCAAAGGTGATGGGACCGACGACAAACAGCGTGACAAGGCCCAGCAAGATGCCGGAAATACCGCCGGTGATAAAGCTCGACAGGCTCATGGACGCACCGAGCTGAAATCCGATGACGGCAATCGCGGGATTGGCACCGGGAACCAGCAGGTTCTTGATAAACGGGAACAGGCTGCCCAGAACCATGCCAATAACGAGTGGCAAGATGGAGCCGATAATGGTGCCAATGGGAATGTTGGCGAGGCCGGAAACACCGAGGATGATCATCGTGACGGCGGGGCCAGCCGTAAAGAACAGGATACCGACGGCGCCCTGCTCAGACTCATCACCGAACTCGCCCATGATGCCCGTATAGAGCGCCATGTTGCAAAACGTGATGCCGCCGATGATAGACACGGAGCTCAGACCCAGGAAGTTGTCGTTAAAGAAATATGCCACGCCCAGGCCGAGAGCCGCTGCGACGACCAGCTTGGGGATCAGCACGACGATACCGGTCTTGATGGCACCCGGCGTGGACTTAAAGCTGATGCCGGCGCCCACAAACAGCAGGATCGCGGCGACGATGGCATTGGAGCCACCGCGGCAGGCAGCCGTAAAGAAGCCGCCGATCTCAAAAACCTGCGGGCAGAAGGTGTTGAGCAAAAGACCGACGATCATCGGATAGATCATGATGTCGCCCGGGATGCGCGGGACCTTGAATTTCTTTTGCTCGTTGGCGGTCGCTTCCTGTGCCATGAAACCCCCATTTCCGCTGACGGGGTACAAAAGCCCACGTCACGCTTTGCTACAGTAAAGTTTGACCATGGTACCAGAAGAAATAGACCAGCTCGGTGAGAAATTCGATTCGTTGGACAGGGGCGCTAAACGTGCCCCGCTCTTATATGAGGCTCAAAACGATATAGAACACGATGCCCGAAACACAGCACCACAGCATCGATTTTGTCTTGACCGCCACGGCCACGACGCCGGCAGCCGCAATCCAGGGAACCAAGGCAGGCCAGGGTCCCGCGTCGAACGCGCCGGGGCTCACCAAGTCGTTGGCGACCAGCGCGGCAAAGGCAGCGGGCGGGATATAACCCAGGGCCTCGGTAATGCGGGGCGACAGCGTTCTCCCGCGCAAGGCAAACGCCGGCGCGATGCGAAAGAACGCGATAGCAGCCCAAGACGACAGCCACAGAACCAAGAACTCG
>UQWQ01000074.1 GCA_900544755.1 uncultured Collinsella sp.
GCACTTCCGAAATCCGAGTCCACGAAAGGCGTCGGCAAGGCCATTTACGCAACATATGTCCAGCAAAAACGGGTGGTAGCCGGTACGGCCACCACCCGTTTGTCTCATATCTAGCCCATAGCAGGCAAGCTACTTCTTAATACCGCGCCCCAGACGCTCGGCGACCGACGCCACGGCCTCCTCGCTGGCCGGTCCGCAGCTCACGCAACCGTCGTGGGCGCGCATCTGGCCGGTAACCTCGTCCATCGCGAGCGGCGCCACCTTCTCGAGCTTAAAGCCCTTGCCGGCGCGCATGTTCTCCTTGGCCACGCTGATCATGAGCTTAATGCGGTTGAGCTGGTTGACCTCGGACGCACCAGGATCATAGTCCACCGCGACGATATTGCTCTCGGGGTGCTGACGGCGCAGCTCCTTGATCACGGCCTTGCCCACCACGTGGTTGGGCAGGCACGCAAAGGGCTGCGTACAGATAATGTTGGGCGCACCGTGATCAATCAGGTCGAGCATCTCGGCCGTGAGCAACCAGCCCTCGCCCATGTTGTTGCACACCGAAAGCACCGTGCGGGCCTTGTCGGCCATGGTGCCGATGCGCTCGGGCGCCTCAAAGCGGCGAGACTTTTCGAGCATCTCCTCCACCGGCGTGCGCATCCAGTCCACAAGCTTGATGAGCGCCTGCATGCCCGCGCGCGTCGTGGCAGAGCTACCCAACTCGTCCTTTTGCAGCTCGGCGTTGCTCATGGAGTAGAGGAAGAAGTCGAGCAGGCCCGGCACCACGGCCTCGCAGCCCTCGCGCTCAATGACATCGACCACGTGGTTGTTAGCCGTGGGATGGAACTTGACCAAGATCTCACCGACCACGCCCACGCGCGGCTTGGTGCCCTCGCCCACGAGCGGCATGGTGTCGAACGCGCGGATGGCCTCGCGGCACAGCTTGGTGTAGTTGTGGCGGTTAAACTTGGGCGCCAGCTTGCGGGCACGCGCCATGTACTCCTCGTAGAGCGCGTTGGCGGCACCGGGCGTGGCCTCGTACGGGCGACAGCGGTAGAGCATCTGCATCATCACGTCACCAAAGAGCACCGCGTAGACTGCCTGCTTAAGCAGCGCCGGCGTCAGCTTAAAGCCGGGGTTGTCCTCGCCGAGCGCCACGGCCGAAAGCGAGATCACGGGGATCTCGGGGTGGCCGCTCTCGCGCAGGGCCTTGCGGATGAGCGCGATGTAGTTGGTGGCACGGCAGCCGCCACCGGTCTGGCTGATGACCACGGCCGTCTTGGACAGGTCATAGCGGCCGCTCTCGATAGCCTCCATAATCTGGCCCGTTACCAAAATCGACGGGTAGCAGATGTCGTTGTTCACGTAGCGCAGGCCTGCCTCGACGGCGTCGTGATCGGTCGAGGGAAGCAGCTCCAGGTTGTAACCGGCACCACGGAACACCTCTTTGACCAGGTCAAAGTGGATCGGTGCCATCTGCGGGCACAGAATGGTGTACCCCTCGTCGCGCATCTGCTCGGTAAAGGGCACCTTGGCCCATGCGGTCGAGGTGCTCTCACGCTGCGCCTCGAACGTGTACTTGCGGCTCGCAAACGCGGGAGCATCCGTGGAAGGCGCCACTGGCGCGGCATCGCCCTGCTCGTAAGCCTCGCCCGCGGCCGTGGCCTCGGCCAAGCGCTCGGCCTCCTGGTCCTTAAGCGCGGCCATGAGCGAGCGGATGCGGATGCGCGCGGCACCCAGGTTCGAAACCTCGTCGATCTTGAGCACGGTGTAAATCTTGCCGCTGGCCTCCAGGATCTCCTGCACCTGATCGGTGGTCAGAGCGTCCAGGCCGCAGCCGAAGGAATTGAGCTGGATCAGGTCCAGATCGTTGCGCATGGTCACAAAACGGGCGACGGCGTAGAGGCGGCTGTGGTACATCCACTGGTCGACGACGCGAATCGGACGCTCGGGCTTTACCAGATGCGCGAGCGAATCCTCGGTAAAGACCGCAAAGCCAAAGCTCGAGATAAGCTCGGGCAGGGCGTGGTTGATCTCGGGGTCGTTATGGTAGGGACGACCGGCGAGCACGATGCCGTGACCGCCGTGGTCCTCGACCCACTTAAGAGCCTCCTCGCCCATGGTCTGGATGTCCTCGTGGAAACGCGCATCGGCCTCAAAGGCGGCGTTGACGGCGGCATCGACCTCGGAACGCGTGATCTTGGGCCCACGCACGCGACCGCGACCGGCTTGCGCATCGGCCACACGGTCGACGGCGAGCACCTGGTACAGACGGCGCTTGAGCTCGGTCTTGTCATGATAGGGCACAAACGGGTACAGGAACTCGATATTCTGCTCGCGAATCTCATCGATATTGAGCGCCAACGCCGTGGGGTAGCTCATGACGATGGGGCAGTTGTAACAGTTGCCGGCGGTCGGATCCTCCTTGCGCTCCCAGCGCATGCACGGGAACCAGATGAAGTCGGGATGCTTGTCCAGCAGGTTCATGATGTGGCCGTGCGAGAGCTTCGCCGGATAGCACACGCTCTCGGACGGCATGGACTCGATGCCCGCCTGGTAGGTCTTCTTGCTCGACTGGTCGGACAGCTGCACGCTAAAGCCCAAGCGCGTAAAGAACGCATGCCAGAAGGGGTAGTTCTCGTACATGTTGAGTGCACGCGGGATACCCACGGTGCCGCGCGGGGCCTCGTCGGGGCTCAGCACCTCGCGGTTAAAGAGCAGCTCGTTTTTCTTTTTGAAGAGGTTGGGGGCCTCGGTCTTCTGCTTTTTGTGGCCGGCACCCTTCTCGCAGCGGTTGCCGGTAATGAAGCGCCTGCCGCCACCAAAGTCGTTGACGGTGAGCTGGCAGTTGTTGGAGCAGCGACCGCAGCGGACGTGCTTTTGCGTCACGGTGAGGTGCGCGATGTCCTCGGCAGAAAGAATGGTCGAGGTGCCGTCGGCGCCGGCGCGATCGCGGGCGAGCAGGGCCGCACCGTAGGCGCCCATGCAGCCGGCGATGTCGGGACGCACGGCATGAACGCCGGTGAGCTGCTCAAACGCGCGCAGCGTGGCATCGGACATAAAGGTGCCGCCCTGGACGATCACCTGGCTGCCGATCTCCTTGGGGTCGCGCAGCTTAATGACCTTGAACAGGGCATTCTTAATGACGGAATAGGACAGGCCGGCCGCGATGTCGCCCACTGTGGCGCCTTCCTTTTGCGCCTGCTTGACGCGCGAGTTCATAAAGACCGTGCAGCGGCTACCCAGGTCGACGGGAGCCTTGGCATGGATGGCGGCGTCGGCAAACGCGCGCACGTCCATGTTCATGGACACGGCGAAGCTCTCGATAAAGCTGCCGCAGCCCGACGAGCAGGCCTCGTTGAGCATGATGTGCTCGATGACGCCGTCCTTGACGCGCAGGCACTTCATGTCCTGGCCGCCGATGTCCAGGATAAACTCGACACCGGGCAGGAATGCCTTGGCGCCGCGCAGGTGCGCGACGGTCTCGATCTCGCCGGAGTCGGCCTTGAGGGCCTCGATGAGCAGCGCCTCGCCATAGCCCGTAGTGGTCACGTGGCCGATGGTGCAGCCGGCAGGGATGTGGTTGTAGAAATCGGCCATGATGACCTTGGCCGTGCCCAGGATGTCGCCGTTGTTGTTGCCGTACCAGGTGTGCAACAGCTGGCCGTCCTCGCCCACGAGCGCGGCCTTCATGGTCGTGGAACCGGCGTCGATGCCGATGAACACGCGGCCGGTGTAGCCGTCGAGCTTGCCCTTGGGGACGACCTCGGTGTCGTGGCGGCCCTTGAACTCGGCAAAGTCCTCGTCGGTGGCAAAGAGCGGATCCAGGCGCTCGACCTCAGCACCCTGCGTGTCGCCCAAGCTGTCGATAGCCTCGATGAGCTGCGGGAACGTGCTGAGCTTGTTGGACTCGTGCGCCATGGCGGCGCCGCTCGCCACAAACAGGTGGGCGTTTTGGGGCACGATGCGGTGCTCCTCGTCCAGGTTGAGCGTGAGGTAGAAGCGGTGGCGCAGCTCGGAGAGGTACTGCAGCGGGCCGCCCAGGAAGGCGACGTTGCCGCGGATGGGACGGCCGCACGCCAGGCCCGAGATGGTCTGGGTCACGACGGCCTGGAAGATGGAGGCAGCCACGTCCTCGGGGCGGGCACCTTCGTTGAGCAGCGGTTGCACGTCGGTCTTGGCAAATACGCCGCAGCGGCTGGCGATGGGATAGATGGTGGTGGCGTTGGTCGCGAGCTCGTTGAGGCCGCTGGCATCGGTGTGCAGCAGGGTGGCCATCTGATCGATGAAGGCGCCCGTGCCGCCGGCGCAGGTGCCGTTCATGCGCTGCTCGATACCGTTGTCAAAGTAGATGATCTTGGCGTCCTCGCCGCCCAGCTCGATGGCGACGTCGGTGGCCGGGATGAGGGTCTCGACGGCGCGTTTGCTGGCGATGACCTCCTGGACAAACTCCAGGTCGAGCCACTGGGACAGCAGCAGGCCGCCCGAGCCGGTAATGGCGCAGGTCATCTGGGCCGTCGGCAGCACGGTCGCAGCGCCCGCGAACAGGTCGCGGGCGCAAGCGCGGACATCGGTGTGATGACGCTGGTACTTGGCGTAGACGATCTGGTTGTCGTCGTTGAGCACGGCGAGCTTAACGGTGGTGGAGCCCACGTCGATGCCCAGGTGCAGGTTGCCGCGGGCGGCCTCGGGGTTGAAGATCGCGCCTTCGGGGGCGTGGGCGGCGGCTACGGGCTCAGCGGCGGTGGCGGGCTCGCTAGCGATGGACGTCTCCCCTGCCGTGTTCTTGGCATCGGCAACTACCTCGGCAACTTTCTCGGCAGCCGCGGTCGCGGCCTTCTGCGCGGCGTCCACCACGGCGGGCGCGGCCTCGCGCGCGGCAGCAACCATACGGTCCTTGATGCCCTCGACGAGTTTGCTCATCTGTCTCTCCTCTTAGTTGTTGGACTCGACGGTTGCGGCGGTGTCGGCCGCGTCCTCGAGCTGCAAGTTCAATAGCTTCATGCCGTATTCCGGCACATTGATATCGATGGGTTGGCCATACAGGTCGCCGGGGCGCACAAAGGCGATAACCGTCATGATGCGCGCCATGGCCTCGGGCGATTCGGAAAGGTCACGCTCAAACCAGCGCTGAATCATGCCGACCTCGGCACTCACGACGTAGGTGACGTAGTAGTCAAAGAACGTGCCCAGCGCCAGGCCCAAAATGCCCGTCTGCGCACGCGGCACCACAGCCTCACGCGCAGTGTCGATAATCCTTTTAATGAAGGCCTGGTCGCCGCCCGGCCCCAGCAGCGCACCGATTAAGTCGCGGTTGGCCGCAAGATAACGCAGCAGCTCAACCGAACCGGGCGCCGGCTCGAGCTTATCGATATTGTGATAGAGATCAGGCAGCTGAGCTGCGGTAATGAGCTCAATGCGCTCACGGATCTCGGCCAGCAAGCCGTCCTCGATTTGATTGATAAAGTCGGGGATATCGCGGTAGTGCGAATAGAACGTGCGACGCGTAAGGCCAGCGCGCTCGGTGAGCGACGCGACATTAATGCGCGAAAGGTCGCCGCTTTCGGCAAGCTCGCTGGCAAGTGCCTGGCGAAGGGCACGCTGCGAGCGAAGGGACCGGCGGTCGCATTTCTCGAGCTGGGACAAGCGTCCTCCTTGTTACTCAGCCTGTGCGCTATTGCACAGTGCGAGTATTATTGCACACCGTGTGCATCAACACGTAAAGGCAATATTTGGAATGTGACGAGGGGGCAGTCCCTTTGTCACAACCCGCCTGGCTTTTGGAGCGGCATTACCGATTGTCCAAAATGTCATTCGTGGGTAGAATGGTGTCGACGGCAGCCCAAGTTCTGCAAAGCTGGGCAGCGCCGTTGCGTGGATTAAGGGGTCAACGCCTTAGCGGCGGCGACCCCTCTTTCGTTGCTTCGAGCGTTGCTTGAGTGCCTCGGAAAGTCCGATAAGCGTCGTAAGAAGCGAGACCAATGCGGTCAGGAGCCTCACGAAATCAATCAAATCGGTCATGGGCATCACCTCCCATCAGATGGAGGGCGCTGCCCGGCACATGGAACTGCCGTCAACGATACCGATTCTACCAGAGCCTAGTTATATATACGAATATATGTTCGTATTCCAAGCACACAGGCCCCTGTGACAAAGGGGCTGTCCCTTTGTCACATTATTCGATGACGGTGCGGGAGTTTTGCTTGCGCATGGTGGCGAGCATGTGTTTGGGGACGGCATGGACCATGCAGCTGCCGATGGTCACGCTCGCGGCGGCCTTAGCTGCATCGCTTGCGTTTTTGGTCGCGTAGCTGTGGTGGAAACGCTTGAGCATGGCGATGTCGTTGCCGCCGTCTCCATAGACCGCGACCTCGTCCTCGGCAATGCCGTAGTAACCCGCCAGCCAGGCCACGCTCTCGCCCTTGTTGCATGCCGCGTCCGTGATCTCGAACATCACCGGATCGAACGGCGCGTTGACCACACGGTCCGAGCGCTCGGCAAGATACGCCTTAAGGTCGCGCTCCAGCTCGGGCGAGGTCACGCGACAATTGATCTTGCATACATCGTGGCGCAGGATGTCACCGATCGACTGGTCGAAATACTGCTCCTCGTGATACCCGCCGCGCGCACGCATGCCGCGCATCACGATGCGCTTGATGGGACTGTCCTTTTTAAAGCCCGCCTGATGCATCTCGAACGAACCGCTCGAGTACATGCCATCGGGCGTGGAACAATCAAAGCAAATGTCCGGGAACGCCTTGAGCAGTTCCTCAGTGACCTGCGGATCGATGGTCCAAGTCTTGAGCACCTCGCCATGGCTGTCGCGCACGATGGATCCATTGGAGCAGCAGGCGTCAAGCGCCAAGCCCGTAAAGCCATGCTCGCCGATCGGCAACGTCGAGCGTCCAGTCGCGGGAACCACGTGCAGGCCAGCCTCAGTCAGCTCGCGAATGGCGCGGCGGATGGTCCCATCCGCCTCGTGCAGGGCGTTCAGCAGCGTTCCGTCTAAGTCACTCGCGAACATCTTGATCATGGACATGCCTCTCCTTCGTCTGCCCGATATTGTAGACGAAGGAGAGGCATGTCCAAACAATGCCGTCCCGGCGCGGCGTACCACCGCCTTCACAAATTCACGGTGCCCCAGCGCGTTAAGACAATCGCCGCAATCGATTTTTCAGCCGATAAAACAGAGCCGTCGTCAACGTCAGCACCGCCAACATGGCTGCGAATACAATCGCCGGTGTCCATCGATCATATGCAACCCCGTACGTCAATTGGCCGATAGGTATTGCGCAGGAAAGGACCATGTAAACGACCGAAAGCACTTTTCCGCAGAGCTCAGTCGGCGCTGCCCGCTGAACAAACGCGATGATTTCAACCGACGCAATGCTCGTCCACACCATGACCCATGCCGAACCAACCACAAACACGGTGAGCATGCATGCATCTGCGCCGAACAGTAGCGTGACAATGATCGGTGCGACTCCAAAACAGATCATCGCAACATATCGACATATGCCATTGAAAGAAAAACGATGCGGCCAAATGCCGACCAAGCCACTGCCGGCAAGACCACCCAAGCCCATAGCCACCTCAACTATCCCAACGCAGGACGATTGCATGCCGAGATGCTTTGTAACAATAATGGGAGCGCCAATCATTAGCCCAACCAACGCAAGGTTCAAAACTGCCGCAAGCAAAATCACAGCGACCAATAATGCATTTTGCAACAGATACCGAATCGACTCCCGAAAATCGTTTCGGCATGTCGTACGAGTCGCGCCGTCTCCCATCGTTTCAAATGAGGCATTTTGCTTGAGCGCGCCCCCAAACAAGAGAGCTGAAATCGCAAACGCCACCGACGCGGTTGTGCAAAGAGCATCGATGCCAAAGTACCCATAGACTGCCGTCCCGACCACAGGGCCCAAGATATTGCTCACCATGGTCATCTGCGAAACCAATGCAGTGGCCCGCTCAACCTTCTCTTCACCCGCCATGCGCACCGTCTCAATTTGGAGCATTGGCTTCAGCAGCGATTGAGAACCATATTGAACACAAAGTATCGCTACTACGACGACCGCAAGAGGCAATGAGTGCTTCATGGGGATAGACAGCAGTGATGCAGTCATCAGAGCAATGCCGAGGGACACGAGGACCTCGCGATGTCTTCCCCTATCCGCCAAGATTCCGCCAACCGGAGTTGCAAGTACGCCGGGTATGAACGCTATCGCCGCGACGACGCCATATAACGTTGACGATCCACTGCGATCGAACAAGTAAAGTGGATACGCAAAGCACAGCGCCGACAGCATCGAATACGTGCACAGCTGCGCAACCAGAAGTTCCGCGAGCCTGATTGACCGCACTGTTTTTGATTTCAACGAGACACCGACGTCTCTCAGCCCAGCCATAAGCCCACCCCCTATACATACCACTAGTATGTATTTAATGACTTGAAAAGGGCAGCCGTGGCTACCCTCACAAATCAATTACATACCGTTGGTATCTATATTACCACCCGGCGCGGTCCCATACGCCCCAAATCTGCGCCGTTGTCTGAAGCACTTCATTACCCAAATCGAGCCCCACCGCGGCAGCCATCTGCGCCAAACATTGTGCGCGAGCGAGCATTCGCTCCTTGGGCTCGAGCGGACGGAACAATGGCAGCAGCCAAAGATTCGCCAACAACGATACGGCCTCCGCCGCTTCGCGCGGGCATTCGCACGCAATGGAGCCGTCGGCGATGCCCTCCTCGATCACTGGCAAGAGACAGCCATCGGCCGACTCGTCAAATGAGCCCTGGTACTGCATCGCCAGTAGGCGCGAGCTTTTTACCGGATCTGCTGCAGGACGCATACGTGCCCATAGCTCAATTTGTGGAACAACGGACTCGGGAGCGTACAGTCGCTTGAGCTTTTGGGCTCCGGTCATATTACCGACGCCAAGCATCGAGCGGCGGTGCTCAACAATCGGAGTCATCGCCCGATCAAACGCGGCGTTGAAAATCTCTTCTTTGCTCTTGAAGTGATGATAGACAGCGCCCTTGGTCATGCCGTCGAGACGGTCAACGATATCTTGAATACTCGTCCCCTCATAACCCTGTGCGCAGAATAGCTCCAGTGCCGCGTCGAGAATCTTCGCGACCGTCTCCTCGGGATATTTATTGCGACCCATAATCCGCCCATCCGCAACGCAAGCCTTGTGCCTCATTGCAGCATTTTAACGTTGCGGATGGCAGACGGTCGATTCTACACCGCGGCGGGGCCATGTTCGCCGGTGCGAATGCGGATGACTTCCTCGACCGGCTCGACCCAGATCTTGCCGTCGCCGACGGCGCCGGTGCGGGCGGCATTGCAGATGATGTCGACAATTCCGTCGACATGTTCATCGGCGCAGATGAGGGTGAACTGCACCTTAGGGATCGTGTTGACAAGCAACTCGTTGCCGCGCACGTATTCCTTCCAGCCATGCTGCGCGCCGCAGCCCTGCACCTGGTTGATGGTCATGCCGCGAACATCGGCAGCAAACAGCGCGTCTTTGAGAACCTCAAGTTTTTCCTGACGGACGATCGCCGTGATCTTCTTCATAGTGAATT
>UQWQ01000075.1 GCA_900544755.1 uncultured Collinsella sp.
CGACGCCTATAGCGTCGCGGCCCTTTTCCTTGGAGAAGGATCGATTAATGGAACGGAGAGCCCGTTCTAGCCCTCGAGCCCGGCGTTAATAAGCTCCGCGATCTCGGCGGGATCGGCGCTCGTGCGCACCTTGTCACGGAAGCCGGCATCCATCAGCATCACGGCAGCCTTGGAGAGCAGACGCAGGTGCGTGGTTCCCGCTTCGCCGGCGGGCACGTACAGCGCGAGTGCCACATCGACGGGCACGCCATCAAAGCTCGGCCACTCAACAGGCTCGGACAGCTTGAGCACGGCCACGCCCGGCGTATGAATCGCGTCGCTTTTGGCATGCGGAACGGCAAAACCGGCGACGAGGCCAGTCTCGGCCTCGTTTTCGCGAGCAATAAAAGCCGCCTCTACAGCAGATGCGTCATCGGCAAAACCAAGCTCAACAGCCTGCTCGGACAGATAATGCAGCGCGTCCTCGCGCGAGGCGGCGGCGTAGCCAATCGTCACTTGGTTGGCAGATACAAACCCCATGGAAAACCTTCCTTACAACACGGACCTGACCGCGGCTTCGATGCCGTCGGCGTCCAAACCGTACTTGTGCAGCAAATCGACCGCAGGGCCGGACTCGCCATATACATCGCGCACGCCGACGCGTCGCATCGGCACCGGATGCTGTTCCGCGAGCACCGAGGCCACGGCCTCGCCAAGACCGCCGATAATCGAATGCTCCTCGGCGGTGACCACGCGACCAGTCTTCTTGGCGCTGGCAACCACCAGGCGCTCATCGAGCGGTTTGATCGTATGCATGTTGATGACCTCGGCGTCGATACCATCGGCAGCGAGCGCCTCGGCAGCCTCAAGCGCCTCGGCGACCATGAGGCCACAAGCGACGATGGTCACATCGGACCCCTCGCGCACGACCACGCCGCGACCAATCTTGAACTCATAGTCCTCGCGGTCGTTGATAACCGGTGTTGCCAGGCGGCCGAAGCGCATGTAGACCGGTCCCTCAAACTCATAGGCGGCGCGCACGCAAGCGCGAGCCTCGATGTCATCGGCGGGGACGATCACCGTCATACCCGGAATCGTGCGCATGAGCGCGATATCCTCGCAGCACTGATGCGTAGCGCCGTCTTCACCGACCGAGATGCCCGCATGCGTAGCGCCAATTTTGACGTTGAGGTGCGGATAGCCGATGGAATTACGCACTTGCTCGTACGCGCGGCCGGCGGCGAACATGGCAAAAGTGCTCGCAAAGGCGACGTGACCCGTGGTCGCGATGCCGGCGGCAAGCCCCATCAAGTTGCTCTCGGCAATGCCGGCATCGTAGAAGCGCTCGGGGTGCGCAGCCTTAAACTTTGCGGTCTGCGTTGCGGCGGCCAGGTCGGCATCGAGAACCACAAAGTCATCGCGCTCATTGCCCAGCTCGACAAGTGCCTCGCCATAGCTAACGCGCGTGGCGACTTTCTTGACGTCTGCCATTAGAGCTCCTCCCCTGCTGCTGCGAGCTCGGCCATGGCCTGCTCAAACTGTTCATCGTTGGGTGCCTTGCCGTGCCAGCCCACCTGGTTTTCCATAAAGGAGACGCCCTTGCCCTTCACCGTCTCGGCGATGATAGCGACGGGCGCGCCGGTCACCTCGCGAGCCTCGGCGAAAGCCGCCTCAATCTGCGCCATGTCATTGCCATCGGCTAGCTCGATCACATGCCACTTAAAGGCGCGGAACTTGTCGGCAAGCGGCATAGCCGAGTTAACTTCGTCGATACTGCCGTCAATTTGCAGGCCATTGTGATCGACGATAGCGACAAGGTTATCCAGGTCGTGGTTGCCGGCGAACATTGCCGCCTCCCACACCTGGCCTTCCTCGCACTCACCGTCGCCCAACAGCGTGTAGACGCGGTAGCTGTCACCCCAGTGCTTTGCGGCGAGTGCCATTCCAACCGCGGCGGAGATACCCTGACCGAGCGATCCGGTGGACATATCAACACCCGGGGTGTCGTTCATGTTGGGATGGCCCTGCAGTCGGCTGCCAATATGGCGGAGCGTCTCAAGCTCTTCGACGGGAAAATAGCCGCGATTTGCCAACACCGAATACAGGCCCGGCGCCGCGTGACCCTTGGAGAGCACAAAGCGGTCTCGATCGGCCTTGTGAGGGTCGGCAGGATCGATATTCATTTCCTCAAAGTACAGATAGGTCATGATGTCGGCAGCACCGAGCGATCCACCCGGATGTCCCGACTTGGCCGCGTGCACCGCAGTCACGACACCCTTCCTGACCTCATTGGCGACCTTCGCCAGCTCCTGGTTGGTCATACGAATTCCTCTCTTGAGAACAACCCCGGCACCGGATGACGCGATGCCGGGGCAATCCACTCGTTAAGCCTGAGCGACGACCTTCTGCCAGTCAGCCTCAAAAGAGGCGAGGCCCTGGTCGGTCAGCGGGTGATGCAGGCACTTCTTGAGAGCGACCATGGGGACGGTCGCGATATCGGCACCGAGCAGCGCCGCCTGGGTCACGTGATTGGGCGTGCGGACAGATGCGGTGATGATCTCGACGGTGTCGTCGACGTTCTTGCCAGTCCAGTCATAGTTCTTGATGCAGGTCACAACGTTGTCGAGCTGCGAGATACCGTCCTCGGCGATGTCGTCGAAGCGTCCCACAAACGGGCTGATGTAGCGGGCACCGGCGTTGGCGGCCATGAGGGCCTGCGTCGGCGAGAAGACAAGCGTCATGTTGACGCGCACGCCTGCATCGGCCAACGCGCGGCAGGCGGCGAGGCCGGCCTCGCACACGGGAAGCTTAACCACGATGTTGGGAGCCAGAGCGGCAAGGCGCTTGCCCTCCTCGATCATGCCCTCGGCCGTGGTGGCGGTAGACTCGGCAGACACGGGCAGACCCTCGCAGAGCTCGGCAATCTTGAGCATATGGGGCTCAAAGTCGGCGAGCTTACCGCCGGTCTTGGCATACAGGGACGGATTGGTGGTAACACCGGCCAGGCAGCCCCAGCTCTTGGCCTCGGCGATCTCGTCAAGGTTGGCGGTATCGATAAAGAACTTCATGGTGCAAACTCCTTCTAAGGAATCCAAAACTCAAAAAATAGGACAAAGGGGATGTCCCTTTGTCCTATGTGCCGGGCCCGCAGCTGGGACATGCCCCGGACCCGGCGTCGTGTAGGAAAAGCTACTTAGAGAGCCTTCTCGATGCGGCTCGTGACGCCCTTGAGGTTAAGACCGACGACGTACTGCTTGATCGGGCGCTTGATGTGCTCGATCACAAAGCGCTTGCCGTCGATGTCCTGGGCAGCGAGGTTGCGATAGAGTTTCTCGACCTGCTCCTTGACCTCGGGATCGTTAAAGGCGTAGTGGCCGGAGACATCCAGAATCTTCAGGCTGAGTTCGTCGTCAGCCAGGATGTCGTCAACCTGCAGGTTGACGTCGTCGCCAGTCATCCACTTGCGCCAACGCTCGGTCTTGATAGCCTTGACCAGCAGCGTGTGATACAGGTCGGAGGGATCGTCGCACAGGCCGTTGTCGACCAGAATCTGCTCGGTAGCGCAGAGTTTGAGGTAAGCGCGGGTCTCCTCGGTGCCATACTGCGGAGCAACGTTGGAGGCGGTCACGTGTGCCGGGATATGCTCGAGCAGCGTCGCGTCATCCAGGTAGTCGGCGTTGTGCTCCTTCAGACCCACGCCGTAGCGCTTGGCCATATCGGCAAGCTCGCGAGCGTTCTTGAAGTTGTAGTGACCGACCTGCTCCGTCCAGCGGGTAAGGGTGCCGGTCTGGCCGACGATAAAGGTGGGCATGGGGCAGCCGCGCTTCTCGAGCTCGGGCTGCAGCTGAGAAATGAACTCCTCGTACTTATCGGTAGAGGTCAAGCCGCCATTGGTCTCCTCGGTACCGACCTCATAGGCAACCTCGGGCAGGTTATGCTCGCGACGGTATTGCTCAAGGTAGTCGATAAGATCGATCGTACGGCGAAGCACCACGTCGAGCGGAATAACCTTGCCGATCTGATAGGGGTCCTTGGTGGGATCGACCATCAGCAGGTCAAAGCCCGCCTCCATGTCGGCGACAAAGGACTTGCGGGCGAGCTCCATGGCCTCGTCCTCGGGCAGGTGGGCGTTACGCTCCTCGTCGCGCTGCCACGGACCGCCGTGATCGCGGCACAGGTAGTACGGACCGGTGTAACCCACCTCGTCGGCAACCTTCTTGATGTCGGCGGCAAAGCGCGTCTGGTCCCAACCGTTGACGTAGCCGGCGCCCATCTCGTCCATATCGACCTGGTTGCGGCTAGCGATAAACATGGGCGGGAAATCCTCGTCCTTGGCAAGCTCGAACACGGCCTGAATCAGGTTGGGGCTCATGGGGCCAATGCCGACCATGGTTGCGTGATCGCCGCTATCCTGCAGCTTGAGCATGCCCTGAACGGCCTGGCGGATGGTAAGGTTGGACATTTTGTTCTCCTTCTCCAGAGGATTTTTGACAAAAGTTCCCTGGGACCCAGATGCGGGCCCTATCAGTACGGATGGATTTTGTTGTGTAGGGGCGGTTGTGCGGAGTCAAATCCATCCCTCCGCACAACCGGAGTCCTTAAAGGTTTACTTGGCCTGCTTATCGAGCGTGGGCTTCATGGCAATCAGGATTGCAGCGGCGACCACGGAGCCAATCACGATGTCCAGGCAGAACAGCGCGACGTTGTTGGTGGCAAGGGCGACGATAAAGCCACCGTGCGGGACGTAGCAGTCGATACCCTGGAAGGCGGCGAGCGCCGCACCCACGGCAGAGCCGATGCAGATGCCGGGAAGGGTGTGACCGAGGTCCTTGACCGCGAAGGGGATAGCGCCCTCGGTAATACCGATGCAGCCCATGAACAGTGCGGAGATGCCCATCTGACGGTCGGCGTCATCGAACTTGTTCTTGGCGATGAGCGCAGCAAGGCCGCAAGCAATCGGGGGAATGGCGACGGCGACGCGGAACATACCGTTGGGGCCGTAGATGCCGGAGGCCATGATGGCCATGGTAAAGGTCGAAGCGGTCTTGTTGATGGGGCCACCCATATCGAAGGCGGTCATAACACCAATGACCAGGCCCAGGACGACGGCGGAGCCGCCCTGCAGGCTACCGAGCACGCTGGTGAGCCAATCCATCACAAAGCCAAGCGGCGTGGCCAGGATGTAAATGTATGCCATGCCAAGGACGAGCGAGGTCAGAATCGGGATGATCAGGATCGGCATGATGGTCTGGATGGTGTTGTTGACCTTCCAGGTCTTCATCCAGCGGACAAAGTAACCGCAGATGACAGCCATGATCATGGCACCCAAGAAGCCAGTCGAAACACTGTTGCCGCTCGGGGTGACGACGGCGTTGTTGACCAAGTAGCCCAGGACGAAGCCAGGGGCAAGTGCGGGCTTGCCGGCCATCGAGTAAGCGATGTATGCCGCAAGCACCGGAATCATCATAGAGATGCCGGCCATGCCGATGGTGTTAAGGCTCACCATCAACGGGTTGGTGACCTCCATGCCGCTAGCACCGGCAGTACCGGATGCCAACGAGAAGGCGAGGAACACGCCACCGATAACGACGATGGGGATAAAATAGGAAACGCCGGTATTGAATGCATTGAGCAGCGTCTTGCCAGGATCGGCAAAGATGGACTGCTTGGACGCCGGTGTCGGGGCCTGCGGGGCAGCGGAGACGGCCTTCTTCTCTGCCTTGGCCTCGGCCTTGGGCGCGTCAACGGCGCCACCCGTCGCCTTGATGATCTCAACGGCCTGGTCAATGATCTTCACCGGATCGGCGATTACATCCGAGGTACCGACCTTGAGGAACTTGCCCTCGGCCATCTTCTGCTCAAAACGGTCCTCATTCTCGACACCCACGTCGACGGACTCGAGCACCAGGTCGGCGGAATCCACGTCTTCCTGCGTCAGCTCGTTCTCGATGCCCAGACCACCCTGAGCCTCGACTTTGCACTCGATGCCACGGGCGGCGCATTCATCTTGAATCGCCTTCTGGGCCATATACGTGTGGGCAATACCCACGGTACAGGCGGCAACGCCTACGATCTTCATTGCTTCCCTCTTTTCATAGAGTTGCGTGCGCAAGACACCGTTTGCGGAGGCCTCCGGAGCATCCCCTGCCGTTTGGACTTGCTGTCTTTTCGACAAGACCAATATAGGTGCTCGTTTTTCTTAATGCCAGCTTATTTCGGTAAACGCGCAGGTCAGAGCGTTGGTTATGCGATTTAGTTATGCGTTTAACCAAAAATGAATCCTGCGATTTTACCCTCGATTTCAAAAGTCAAGAAGTATTTGATTTTCTCGGTAGACGGCAGATGCGCATGCCGGTCACAAATTTCGACCCCACCCGTATACCGCATTTGTTGCATACTCATATGAAAGGAAAAAGTCGCTCACCGAAGCGTATCCCTCACCAAGACTCAAAGTCATCATGTTGGAAAATGCTCATCTGTCGGAAGGAGTCGCTGTGGCAAAACAGCGCGTTACGATCGCAGACGTCGCTCGAGAGGCGGGAACCTCGACGGCAAGCGTCTCGTATTACCTCAACGACAAACGAGAAAAGCTTAGCGAGAAGACGCAGGCAAAGATTGCGCGCGTCATCAAGGAACTCGGATACGTTCCCAACGCCCAAGCGCAAACGCTCACCGGCAAACAGACCCACGTCATTGCCATCATCATTTTGGATAACACCAACAAGTGGGCGGGCCTCGTCCTCAACGGCATGGAGCAGGTCATGCTCCCCGCGGGCTACCAGACGGTCGTTTGCACGAGCAACTTTAACCCCGAGACCGAGCTCATGTACGTCGACAAGATGCTCTCGCTGGGCGTCGATGGCTTTATCATCCAGCCCACGGCAAACTTCAAAGCCGTGCACGACCGCATTAGACGCGCCGGCAAGCCCGTCGTCTTTTTTGACGCGGCCATCTACAGCCCAGGCACCAGCTGGATCAAAACCAACCTCTACGACGGCGTGTACAACGCCACGCAGGCGCTTCTCGATGCCGGCTACGAGGACTTTTTCTCCATTGCCGCCAATATGACCGAAATGCGCACCCGCATGGAACGTTTTCAGGGATATGCCGAGGCATTAGCCGCGAATGGGCAGCTCTACAAAGCCATCCCCATCGATCACAACAAGCCGTCAATCAACGAGCTCACCGAATACTTTAAATACAAGTTCAACCCCGCCAAGCGTACGCTCATCTTTGTCCAAAACCAATGGGCGCTCCCCCGCGTCTACAAGGCACTTCAGCCCATGGCCCATCTGCTTCCGCAGCAAATCGGCCTTTTGGGACTCAACTGCGAAGACTGGACTAATCTCACCACACCGACCGTCTCCACCATCATCGAGCCCGTCGACCAGGAAGGTCGCGAAGCAGCCGAGATGCTGCTCGCCCTACTTGACGGCAGCAGCGAACCCGGCGAGCAGCGCATTCTCGAGTGCAAGCTCAACTGGCTCGACTCCACCTCGATCTAGACCGCGGGACAAATAAATCAGGAGTGTTTGTCCCAAATCTTAAGTATTTGTTCGGCAGAACGGCCCCTGCCGGCTCCTGCTAGACTGGTAGATTCCCAACCGTCCATCCAGGAGCCTCAATGTCGCGCAAGTCCGCCTACAAGCAAGTACTTTCCATCGGCGCCGCCGTGGTGCTGGGGTTTGCGCTGTTCACAGGGTCGCTCGACGGAGCGCCCAAGCTGCTCTCGCCGCAAAGCGATGAGCAGGCGGCGGCTCTGGCCGAGAAGCAAAGCGAGAGCCCCAACCGCACCGACGACGAAGCGGACTTAGTCGCCCGGCTCGAATCGGGAATAGCCAGCTCCACGGACTCCGAAGATGATCAGAACTCCGGCGATGGCCCTGAATCCGCCACGACCGACACCGCTGACGATGTCTCTTCGAACGTCACCCCCATCGACGAGATCGAAAACCCCGATCTCGACCGCGCCCGCGGCGTATATCTCAGCAGCATTCCCGACTACGCCGGCAACCCCTACGTTGCCCTTCGCGCCGACAGCACGCACCCGCTCGGCACACCGTCGTTCACGCTCGATGAATACGAGCGCGCCACCGAAGAGGGCTGCTTTAAGAAGTTCTCCAAACTCGACAGCCTGGGCCGCACCCGCAAAGCGCTCGCCTGTGTGGGCCCCGAATCGCTCGGTCAGGGCAAGCACGGCGACATCTCGCGCATCCACCCCGCCGGATGGCACCAGCAGCGCTACGACTTTATTCCGGGTCAGAGCGTCTACAACCGCTGCCACCTTATCGCTTGGTCGCTCTGCGGCGAAAACGCCAACCGCAAGAATCTGCTCACCGGCACACGCTATCTCAACGAGACGGGCATGTTGCCGTTTGAGGAGCAAATCCTCGACTATATCCGCGACACGGGCAACCACGTGCTCTATCGCGTCACGCCCATGTACAACGAAGAGGAGCTCGTCTGCCGTGGCGTACGCCTCGAGGCGCAATCGGTCGAGGACCACGGCAAGACGCTGTGCTTCCACGTATATTGCTACAACCTGCAGCCGCATGTGCAGATCGACTACGCCACCGGCCGCAACCAGGCATCCGGAGACTAGTGCCGACCGCGTCGCCCGTAACCAAAAAATGATCCGTTTTCCTCCGTCCCCAAGGGATCAAATAAGGCCGCCCCGGTTACCCAGGGCGGCCTTTTCGTCAGCACCTACATTGCAGACAAAATCACACGCTACTTGGCGCGGCCCTCCTCATAGCGCTCGACCAGCTTGGCCTGAACGTCATAAGGCACCTGCTCGTAGCCAGCGGGCTTCATGGTAAAGTCGCCCGTGCCGCGCGTGATAGAGCGCAGGCGCGTCGAGTAATCCGTCAGCTCGGCCAGCGGCGCCTGGGCAATGACCACGGTGTCGCCGCGCTCATCGGTCTCCATACCCGTCACGCGACCGCGCGAGGCCGAGATGTCGCCCATCACGGCGCCGGCGTAGCTCTCGGGAATAGTCACCGTGATTTCCTCGATGGGCTCCAGCACCACCGGGTCGGCATCGGCACATGCCTTGCGCAGGCCGATGCGAGCCGCCGCGCGGAACGCCATCTCGTTGGAGTCGACGCTGTGATACGAGCCGTCGTACACAGCCACGCGAATGCCCGTGAGCGGATAGCCGGCAATGATGCCGTCCTTCATGGTCTCCTGGACGCCCTTGTCCACGGCGGGGATCAGCGAGCGCGGAATGCGGCCGCCCACGACCTCGTCCACAAACTCATAGCCATCGCTCGTGCCGTCGGGCCCAATGAGCGGCTCCACGCGCAGCCAGCAGTCGCCGTACTGACCGGCGCCGCCGGTCTGCTTCTTGTGGCGGCCCTGGGCCTTGCAGCTCTTGCGGATGGAT
>UQWQ01000076.1 GCA_900544755.1 uncultured Collinsella sp.
GCAATCTGCCTTTCAACTTCGGCGGCATGACCAAAAGGTCAATGCCGCCTCGTTTCAAGGCACCTTGCTCGCTCTGGCGGGCTTTCGCTGACATTGCCAAAACATCGGGGTAGCCATTGTGGTCATTGGGGACAGACTTAAATGACTACCTATAAAACGAGCGTGGATAATCTCCCGTTTTTGGCTTGGTGACGGGCCCAAAGTGGGAGATTATCCACGCTCATCCGGAAAGTGTCCAAAAATCCACGCTCGTTCCCTTCGGATTGCATCGCCCGTGGCCGGTAGCCGTGCGGCACCGGTCCGCGTGGCGGCGTATAATCGGCGGCAGATGACTTGGACGTTAGGAAACCATGATCGATAGCATGCAGCAGATGGCGCTCGACACGCTCGGCGCCTATTTTGGCTACACCTCGTTTCGCCCGGGACAGGACCGCATGGTCGATGCGATCCTTGCCGGTCGCGACGCGCTGGGTGTTATGCCCACGGGCGCCGGCAAGTCCATTTGCTACCAGGTGCCCGCGCTCATGCTGCCCGGCATCACCTTTGTGGTGAGTCCGCTGCTGTCGCTTATGGAGGATCAGACCCGCGCATTGCTCGCGGCGGGTGCGCGGCCCAGCTATCTCAACTCCAGCCTTACTCCGGCCCAGCAAAACACCGTGCTCAAGCGGGCGCGCGAGGGCCGCTACCAGCTTATGTACGTGGCGCCCGAGCGCCTGCTCGAGCCGCGCTTTTTAGCTTTTGCGCAGGAGGCCGCGGCGGACGGCGGCATCGGCGTGCCGCTCGTGGCCATTGATGAAGCCCACTGCGTGAGCCAATGGGGCCAGGATTTTCGCCCCGCCTACCTGCAGATTCGCGAGTTTATCGATTCGCTGCCGCAGCGCCCCATCGTGGCTGCCTTTACCGCCACGGCGACCGAGCGCGTGCGTGCGGACATTCAGCAGATGCTCGGCCTGCAAAACCCCGCGACGGTGGTGACGGGCTTCGATCGCAAGAACCTCTACTTTGGTTGCGAGGAGATGGGCGACAAGGCCAAGGCTGCCTGGGTGCGCGACTACGTGATCGCGCATTCGAGCGAGAGCGGCATCGTGTATTGCTCGACCCGCAAGACGGTCGATGCGCTGGCAGGCGAGCTTGCCGAAGCGCTGGGCCCCAGCGGCATTCGCGTTGGCCGCTACCATGCCGGCATGGGTAACGACGCCCGCCGCCAAAGCCAGCGTGCCTTTATCGACGACGATATCCAGGTGATGGTTGCCACCAACGCCTTTGGCATGGGCATCGACAAGCCCAACGTGCGCTACGTGATTCACAACAACGTGCCCGAGAGCATCGAAGCCTACTACCAGGAGGCGGGCCGCGCCGGCCGCGATGGCGACCCGGCCAGCTGCCATCTGCTGTGGAACGGTAACGATTTTCGCATGCGTCGCTTTTTGATCGACCGCGGCGATGCTGCCGATGAGGCGCTCGACGACGAGCAGCGCGCGTGGGCGCTCCAGAATCGATATCGCCTGCTCAGCCAGATGGAGGGCTACTGCAACACCACCGGCTGCCTGCGCGAATACATGCTGCGCTACTTTGGCGACGAGGTCGCGGCCGAGCATGCTGCCGCGGCTGGTGCGGGCAGCACCGCCACGGACGACGCCGAGGGCTGCGGCAACTGCAGCAACTGCCTCACGAAGTTCGAGGTCGAGGACGTCACCGATATGGCCCGCGCCGCCGTGCGCTATGTGGCCACACGTCCCATGCGCTTTGGCAAATCGCTGGTCGCCGATGTGCTCCACGGCGGCAACACCGAGCGCATTCGCCAGATGCATCTGGACGAGGACCGCGGCTACGGTGAGCTGTCGAGCGAATCGGTCGGGCGCATCAAGGATATCATCGGCCAGCTGTGCGGCCGCGGTTATTTGGCCACCTCGCAGGGGCAGTACCCGGTCGTGGGGCTGGGCCCGCGTGCCGGCGAGGTCGAGAACGAGGCGTTCGCCTTTACCGTTAAGCGTCGCGCGTCCAAGCGCAAGGCCTCGGCCCGCGCCCGCCGTGCGGTGGATCTGCTGCGCGAGGAGGCCGAGCTGGATCAGCGCCCGCGCGTGGGCGATGATGCCGAGCTGTTCGAGCGCCTGCGCGCCCTGCGCAAGGAAATCTCGACCGAGCTGGAGATGGCGCCGTATATGGTCTTCTCCGACAAGGCCCTGCGCGGCCTGTGCCGCCTGCGTCCGCAGACGCGCGACGAGCTTATCCAGGTCAACGGCATCGGCGAGAAAAAGGCCGACGCCTTTGGCGAGCAGTTTATGGCGGCGATTGAAGAGTTTGAGTCCGAGCATGCGCGGGATGGAGCGTAACGATGGCAACCGACGATAAAACCGACCGCGCTGGCGTATCCGCCGTACCACTGTACCAGCAGGTCATGGACGACCTGAAGGGCGAGATCGCGCGCGGCGTGTATGCGGCCGGCTCGCGCATTCCTTCCGAGATGGAGCTCGCGAAGTCTTACGGCGTGGGGCGCATCACCGTGCGCCGCGCCATCGAGGAGCTGTCGCGCGCGGGGTATCTCAACCGCCAGCAGGGGAGGGGCACCTTTGTGTGCGCCCCCAAGCTCAAGCGTAAGATTCGCCAGAAAGGCGACGTCCAGAGCTTTACCGAGGGCTGCGCCGCCAACGACATGGTTGCCGGAGCGCGCCTGGTGTCGCGCACGGTGGTCGCGGCGACGCGCGAGGACGCGGCGTTCTTTGGCGTGGAGCCCGGCTGCGAGCTCATCGTAGTCGAGCGCGTGCGCACGGCAGATGGCGTGCCCGTCATGCTCGAGAACAACTCTTTTGTGCTGGCCGACCATCCCTACCTGCAGACGCTTGCCGACGAGGACCTTGCCGATAACTCGATCTTTGCACTCGTTGCCGAGCATTCGGGCCGCGCGCCGCTCAAGTCCGACCCCTGCACCGTGGAGATTGCGCTTGCCGATGCTCAGGCGGCCCCGCTGCTGGAGGTGCCGGTCGGCGAGCCGCTCTTCTATATGGAGGCGTACTTTACCGATGCAGACGGGCGGCCCCTGCTGCTCGGGCGCCAAAAGATCGTGGGCTCGCGCTACGTGTTCGACATCTAACGTCCATAGATAGAACAACATAGAACAAATCTGCTGAAACGACTTCACCTGTGACAGCTCGCATGCTATAAATAGAACAACATAGAACGATCGCAGGTACGAGCTGTCGTCGTTCGAAACCGCCACACAAGGAGGGACATCACCATGAACGCACACGATCTGGTTCAGGAAATTATCGAGCGCAAGGGCAAGATTGAGAACGTCTTTTGGATTGCCTGCGGCGGTTCGATGATCGACCTCATGCCGGCTAACGAACTGCTCAAGCGCGAGGCGACCACGTTTACCTCGACGGTCTACACCGCGCGCGAGTTTTGCCTGATGGCCCCCAAGAGCCTGGGGCCGAAGTCGCTCGTCGTCGCCTGCAGCCACAGTGGCAACACGCAGGAGGTCATCGACGGTTGCGAGATGGCGTTGACTGCCGGCGCCGAGGTCGTGACCATGACCGACTATGCGGGCTCCAAGATCGACAGCGGCAAGTGGACAACCTGGGTCTATCCGTGGGGCAAGGGCGAGTCGCAGGCCGAGGTCCCGCAGGGCATCGGTGTTCTGATGGCTGCCGAGCTGCTCGACCAGCAGGAGGGCTACGAGGCGCTCGCCGACATGTACGCCGGCCTTAAGCAGATGGATGCGCTGCTGCCCGCCGCCCGCGAGAAGGTCAACGCCGAGCTGGGCGCCCGCTTTGCCGAGCTCTGCCAGCAGCACAAGTTCTTCTATATCCTGGGGTCCGGCCCCAACTTTAGCCAGACCTACGCCATGGCCATCTGCTCGCTCATGGAGATGCAGTGGCAGCACTGCTGCTACATCCACTCCGGCGAGTACTTCCACGGCCCGTTCGAGGCTACCGAGCCCGGCGTGTTCTACTTTGTACAGCTCGGATCGGGCGAGTGCCGCCCCATGGAGGAGCGCGCGCTGGCGTTCCTCAACACGCACACCGATACGGTCATGGTGCTCGACGCCCTCGAGTACGGCGTGGGCGAGGTGCCCGCCAGCGTGCGTTCGTTCCTGGAGCCGATCTTCTTCTACAACATGAGCTGCGAGCTGCGCGCCGCCCGCGGCAAGGTGTTTGACCACAGCCCCGAGGTTCGTCGCTACATGGGCATCGAGCAGTACTAGGCACCGGGAATTATCTTTTTTGACGGGGTCTGTGCTGCGCGCGGACCCCGTTTTGCATTGTGGCGGCCGGATTCGTGTCTGCGCGAAAACGAAGTCGAATACTTTTCCGCGAAGTGAACGTCTGTTTTTTGGCCCCCTGGAGCATCCGCATTTTTCAACGGCATAAACGCAGGATTCTGGCACCGAAACCGCAGGAAACGGCACCTCTAAAGTGTCGATGCTTCGAGGGTCCGATTTAGCTCGTTCACTTCTCGGAAAAGTATTAGACCTCGTCGGCAGCAGCCCAAAAGGCGAGTCGTTTCTCCCCCGCGCAACCCAATAGACACATTCCGCTCCTCCCTCACGCCACCCAAAAACTCATCCAACATTAATCTTGGCTCAAGAATCGCTTAATCTATAACCCGCACTATAGAGTTCGACCGAGGGCGGGGCGGCGGCGCGCAACGCAGGCCGCCGAACGCAACGCTCGCGCCCGGGCAGATCGCCCGACGTCGCGCCCATCGAACGAAAGGACAGGTCATGGACGACCTCGAAAAAGTTGAAACCATCCGCACCAAGTGCAACGTGAGTTACACCGATGCCAAGGCAGCGCTCGACGCTGCCGACGGCAACGTTTTGGATGCCATCATTTGGCTCGAGTCGCAGGGCAAGACCCAGACCACGTCGGCGCATGCCGCCACCGAGTCCGCGCCAGTCGATGAGCCCTCTGCCGAGATGGTCGCCGCGCAGGCAGCCTACGAAAAGTCGAGCGAAAAGACCGACTTCTCCAAGAAGATGGACAGCGTGTGGGAGTACCTCAAAAAGCTCTTCCGCCTGAGTCTGGACACCAAGTTTATCGCCACGCGCCGCGATGCGATCATCCTCAACATCCCCATCCTGATCCCCATCGTCGCGCTGTTTGCCTGGGGCGCCACGATATGGCTGATGCTGATTGGCCTGTTCTTTGGCATGCGCTACCGCATCGACAGCGACGGCGACGTGCCCGGCAGCATCAACAACCTTATGGATAGCGCTGCTAACGCCGCGGACGACATCAAGCAAAATCTCAACGACGACAAGTAATCGCAGACGGGGGCATGAATGGCACGGATCCTGATCGTAGAGGACGAGGAGAAAATCGCCCGCTTTGTGACACTCGAGCTGGAGCACGAAGGCTACCAGGTGGAGCACGCCGCTGACGGCCGCACCGCCGTTGACCTGGCGTTGGAGCGCGACTACGATCTGATTCTGCTCGATGTACTGTTGCCGCAGCTCAACGGCATGGAGGTGCTGCGGCGCGTACGCAAGCACAAGGATGTGCCGGTGATTATGGTCACCGCGCGCGATGCCGTGATGGACAAGGTGGCAGGGCTTGACGCCGGTGCTGACGATTACCTGACCAAGCCTTTTGCGATCGAGGAGCTGTTCGCACGGATCCGCGTGGCGTTGAAGCGCGCTGAGGCCGTACGGGCGGCTTCGGGCGTTAGCGGCGTTGGGGTCGGGGAGGGCGCTACGGGTGCCGGTACCGCCGCGACGTCCCCGGCTGGCGACTCGGCCAAGACCTCTGCCTCGCCCTCCCCCACCGCGCTCACCGTGGGCTCGGTCGCGCTCGATCCCGACCGCCGCGAAGTCACGGTCGGCGGCTCGCCCATCGTGCTGACCGCCCGCGAGTTCGATGTCCTCGCCCTGCTTATGGCACATGCCGGCACCGTGCTCACGCGTGAGCGCATTGCGCACGAGGCGCTAGGCTACGACTATGTGGGCGACACCAACAACGTCGACGTGCACATCGCGCACCTGCGTGCCAAGATCGAAGACGCCGGCGGTGCCCGCATCATCCAGACCGTGCGCGGGGTGGGCTATGTCTGCCGCGCGTAACGACGAGGCTAAGCGCGTCACCTCCATCGCCCGCGCCATCAACTGGAGCTATATGTGGCGCCGCTTGGTGAGCTACGTCTGGCTGGATCTGTTACTGCTGCTTGTTGCGGCGGCGATCCTCGTCTATGGCTACAACCAGACGCTGCCCGATGGCGCGTTTACCGCGGGATGGATCCCCGGCGCCGCCGTTCGCAGCATGTCGCTCACCCCTGCGCGCGGCTGGGACCTGACCACGCTCACCTATACCGTCGAGCTCGCGCGTAACACCAAGACCTTCCCCCTCGCACAGGACCTCGTCACGCTATGGCCTCTCTACCTTGTCGTTGCGAGCTGGCAGGTTATCAGTGTGCTCAACATGCTCGGCGGCGCCCGCCGCGTGCGCCGCACTATGGCGCCGCTCAACGACCTTGCCCTGCGCGTTGACGAGCTCGGCCGCATGCAGCTCACCGGCGGCAAGATGGAAACGCTCGAGCAGGCCATCGAGCGCGCAAGCGTCGACTCGCCGAGTGTCACCACCGGCGACGCCGACCTAGCAAGCATCGAGGTTGCACTCAACCGCCTACTGCGCCAGATGCAAGAGGCAAAGCTGCAGCAGATGCGCTTTGTCAACGATGCAAGCCACGAGCTACGAACGCCCATCGCGGTGATTCAGGGCTACGTAAACATGCTCGACCGCTGGGGCAAAGACGATCCGGACGTGCTGGCGGAGTCCATCGCGTCCCTCAAGGCCGAAAGCGAGCACATGCAAGAGCTTGTGGAGCAGCTGCTGTTTTTGGCGCGCGGCGATGCCGGGCGCACGGTCCTGCGGCGTGCGAATACCAACCTGGCCGCACTGGTCGGCGAGGTATGCGAGGAGTCACAGATGATCGATGCCGAGCACACGTATCGGCTGGCGTACGACACCACGCTTGTCAGCGACCCGCGCTGCGACGCGCCCGTCGACGTGGCGCTCGTGAAGCAGGCTCTGCGCGTGATCGTGCAAAACGCCGCCAAGTATTCGGACGCGGGCACGCCCATCTCGTTTGGCGTAGCGCCGGATGCGGGCGCGGGCACGATCGACATAAGTGTTGAGGACGAGGGCATCGGCATGGACCAGGAATCCGCAGCTCACGCATTCGAACGGTTCTACCGCGCCGACAACGCGCGCGATGCCGGCGCGCAGGGCTCGGGTCTGGGACTTGCCATTGCCAAGTGGATCGTCGATAGCCATGGTGGTGTCATTGGCGTGACCTCAGTCGAGGGCGTCGGCAGCCGCTTTACGATTCGCCTGCCACGATAGAAAGCCCCTCGGCATAAATAAAGGGATAAGGCCATGCGGCCCTATCCCTTTTTGCTAGCTATAGCAGCCTGTGCGCTACTCGCGGCACAGATGCACGGCGAAACCGGCGAACTCGCGCTTAAAGTACACGAGCTTGGTACCGCCGTCGGGCAGCAGCACGCGCGACTCCTCGTTGACCTCGAGCCCGCGCTCGGCAAACCACTTCTCGGCCGCATCGATGTCGTTGACGGCAAAGCCGATGTGGCCCTTGGTGCCACGACCGTTCTGCTTCATGACCTCGATCAGCGAATCGTTAAAGTACGAAACCGGGGTCTCGATAACGGGCAGGCCCATCATCGTCGAGAACAGCTCCGCGATCCCCAGGGCATCTGCCGGGTCGGTGGCGTTAATGCCCACATGGGCAACGCGCATGCCAAAGAGCTCGACCGGATTGGCGTTCTGCTCACTCATACAGTCAGCGCCTACTGAGCCATGACGTCGAGGACGGCCTTCTCGGCAGCGACGCGGTTCATGCCGGTCATGAAGGGCACGCCGCTCACGTACGGGCAGGTGAGGCCCTCAGGGGCAACGGTGGTGGCGATCAGCAGATCGGCGCCCTCGTCGCAGTAGTCCTTGGCCTCGGAGATGGCGCACTGCACGATCTCGTACTTGTCGGCGTAACCGTTGGCGTCGAGCAAGGTGGCGACCTTCTGGGCAACAAGCGTGGAAGTGGCAGCGCCAGCACCGCAAGCCAAAACGATCTTCTTCATAGGTAGTGTCTCCCTTCATGGTTTACTTTAGGTAAGTGTACCGCAGCGAGCGATGGCACTCAGCCTCGATGAGCTTTTATGCCAGTTTGCTTGCGCGCTGCGTATAATACATCTAGTACGTGTTGTCATACCGCTCGCTTTACGAGCGACTAAGGACCCTAATATGCCCGATTCCCGCACACTCTGGACCGCCGTCGTTATCATCTGTATCGCCGTGTCGGTGTTCTTTAGCATCAAAAAACGCACCACGTTTAAGCGCCTGCAGCAGTTGATGGCTGCCAAACAGTGGGACGAGTTCGATCGTTTGCTCGACGGCAAACTCACCAGCATGCTGTACCCGCGCTACAACCGCGACTACCTGCGTCTGAACTCCTATCTGCTGCGCGAGGACCACGAGCGCGCCAGCGAGATGTTCGACCTACTGCTGGGACTCAACCTCCCCAAGATGCAGCGCGTCGACTTGGTGATTAAGGCCTTTAACTACTATGTTGGCCAGGAGGACCGCAAAAAGTCCAAAGAGCTGTTGCACGAGATCAAGGGCTTTGAGGGCGGTCAGGCCGAGGCAGTTGCGCACGAGTGTCAGCTGATGTACGACACGATGATCCTCAAGCGCCACAACGACATTCCCGAGCTGGAGCGCATGCTCGAGGATGTCGGCGACGACCCGGTCAAACGCTGCCGCTTGGAGTACCTGCTGGCCCTGCAATACCAAAACAAGGGCGACGAGGCAAAGTTCCAAGAGTTCCTGGAGAAGTCGGGCCAACACTCGATGGCCGTCAACGCGTAACGGACGGCTTGTGCTAGACTTCTAGTCTCACGGGGGCGTGGCGGAATTGGCATACGCAGGAGACTTAAAATCTCTCGCCGCAAGGATTGTGGGTTCGAGTCCCACCGCTCCTACCAATCTCCTCGCGTAAACGTGTTCCGTAGCCAAGAGGGCGAGGGTCTTGCCGGAATGGCGGCGTTGTCTGTACGGCTGTTTTTTCGCGAAAGGGAAGGCGAAAGCTCTTTTTCGCGAAAAATGCAGCGCATTGTGGCCGACGGACACTGGATTGGCGCATGAGCACGCGCCGCATTGGCGGCATGATTTACGACGAAAAGAGACGCAA
>UQWQ01000077.1 GCA_900544755.1 uncultured Collinsella sp.
GCTCGGAGCGCTCGCGACGCGGACGCTCACGGCGCTGGAAGTGCTCGCCGTCGCCCTCGGAGGAACCCTCGGCGCGAGCCGGGGCCTCGGGCTTATCGAGACGATCGAGCGAGATCTTACCGCGATCGTCGACCTCGATGACGACGACCTTGACCTCGTCGCCCACGTTGAGGACGTCCTCGACCTTCTCCACGCGGCCCTTGGCGACGCGGGAGATGTGCAGCAGGCCGTCCTTACCGGGCAGCAGGTTGACGAAGGCGCCGAAAGGCTGGATGGAGACCACACGACCGGTGTACTCCTCGCCCGGCTCGGGAACCTTGATGATGAGCTTGATGCGCTCGACGGCCTGATCGACGGACTCGCCAGTGCCGCCGACAAAGACGGTGCCGTCCTCCTGGATGTCGACCGAAGCGCCGGTCTCATCCTGGATGCCGCGGATGACCTTACCGCCAGAACCGATGACGTCGCGGATCTTGTCGGTCGGAACCTGGATGGAGACGATGCGCGGGGCGGTGCTACGCGTGGTGTGGCGCGGCTCGGGGATCACATCGAGCATCTTCTGAAGGATGAAGGCGCGACCCTCCTTGGCCTGCTGCAGGGCGCGGGCCAAGATGTCAAAGGTAAGGCCGGTGGCCTTGTTGTCCATCTGCAGAGCGGTAATGCCCTCGGTGGTGCCGGTGACCTTAAAGTCCATGTCGCCAAGGAAGTCCTCGAGACCCTGGATGTCGGACAGGACCACGGTCTTGCCCTCCTCCTGGATCAGGCCCATGGCGATACCGGAGACCGGGCGCTTAATGGGCACGCCGCCGTCCATAAGGGCGAGCGTGGAGCCGCAGGTCGAAGCCATCGAAGAGGAGCCGTTGGACTCCATGACCTCGGAGACGACGCGGATGGCGTAGGGGAACTCGTTCTCGTCGGGGAGCACCGGAAGCAAAGCGCGCTCGGCCAGGTTGCCGTGGCCGATCTCGCGGCGCTTGGGGCTGCCCATGCGGCCGGTCTCGCCGGTGCAGAACGGCGGGAAGTTGTAGTGGTGCATGTAGCGCTTGCCCTCGGTGGGCTCGATGGTATCCAGACGCTGGCCCTCGTTGAGCATACCGAGCGACAAGACGGAAAGCACCTGGGTCTGGCCACGCTGGAACAGACCGGAGCCGTGAACGAGCGGCAGGTAGTTATCCTTCACCATGATGGGGCGAATCTCATCGGCGGCACGGCCGTCGACGCGCTCGCCGGTCTCGACGACCATGGTACGCATAGCCTTCTTCTCGAGCTTCTTGAGCGCCACGGGAATCTCGCGCTCCCAAGCGGACTGCTCCTCCTCGGTGAACTCGGCACGGATGGACTCCTTCAGAGCCTCGACCTTACCGATACGGGAGAGCTTGTCGGCGTCGCGAAGGGCGGCGGCCATCTCGTCGTAGTGGGCGAAGATGCGCTCCTGGACCTCCTCGACGGGCTGGTCGAGCGGGTACTCCTTCTTGACGATGGCGCCATTGACCTGCTCCCACTCGGCAACGAACTCGTCCTGGGCCTGGCAGAAGGCGGCAAGGGCTTCCTGGCCAAACTTCATGGCGGCGAGCATGTCGTCCTCGGAGATCTCCTCGGCGCCGGCCTCGACCATCGAGATGAAGTCGGCAGAGCCGCCCAGCTCCAGGTCCAGGTCGGAGTTCTCGCGCTCCTCGTAGGTGGGGTTGACGATAAACTCGCCGGTCTCCACGTTACGGCCGATGCGCACGCAGGCAAGCGGGCCCTCGAAAGGCACGCCGCCAAGCGTCATGGCCAGAGAGGCACCCATGACGTTGATGACGTCAAAGGGGTTGACCTGGTCGGCGACGAGCGAGGTGGCGACGATGTGCACCTCGTTGCGGAAGCCGTCCGGGAAGCTCGGGCGAATCGGACGGTCGATCATGCGCGCGGTGAGCGTGGCCTTCTCGCTGGGACGGCCCTCACGCTTGAGGTAACCACCCGGGATGCGGCCGGCGGCGTACATCTTCTCGTTGAAGTCGACGGTCAGCGGGAAGAAGTCGTAGTTCTTGCGCTCCTTGGAGACGACCACGGTGTCGAGCATCGTGGTGTCGCCCTGCTTGACCAGGCAGGCGCCTGTGGCCTGCTTGGCAAGCTCGCCCGACTCAAAGGTGTAGGTCTTGCCGTACAGCTCAAAGGTCTTGGATACGAGTGTCATTGTTCTCCTTTACCCCGCAGGCCCCTTGCCTGCGGGCTCCTCATGTGACGCGGGCCCCCTGCCCCCGCCACGCTTCAGAGCGTGATTGTTCACGCCCTTACACAAAAAGAGCGCCCCGCTGCGCAGGACGCTCCTTGCATGTACAAATCCTTACTGGATGTTGTCGCGGATGCCCAGAGCCTTGATGAGCTCACGATACTCGACGATGTCGTTCTTCTTGATGTAGGAGAGAAGACGACGACGGCGGCCGACGAGCATGAGCAGACCACGACGGGTGTGGAAGTCCTTCTGGTGGGACTTCATGTGCTCGGTCAGCTCCTTGATGCGTTCGGTCAGGATGGCGACCTGAACCTTGGGGTTGCCGGTGTCGACCGGGGTGTTACCGAACTGGGCAGTCAGCTCCGCCTTGCGCTCTTTGGAAACAGTCATTGTTTCACCTCTCGTTTCTTGTCGCCCGCGGGCGACGCTATTCGCCTCGGACTGGGAAGCCGCCGGTGGAGCGAGCATCCAAGGTCGAGGTACCAACAGGTCGGTATGTTACCACAAGCAGCCCGCGCCTGCACATCATCACCGACCCAACATGAATTCCATCGCACGGAGACGTTGATCGGTGTGCGTCGCAGCCCACACGTGCGAAAGCCCCAGCAAAAAGGCAGCGGTATGGGGGTCGACCCTCTCGGCCATAAGCGCATCGAAGGTCATGGACATGAGGGCGCGCAGCCATGCGACCTCACCGGTCGACACCAGCTCGGCACCGGGCACGCTCGACGCGCACGACCCGCACATGAGGCCGCCCGCCTGGGGCGAAAAATACGACAGCATCGGGTCTCCACACAGCACGCATGCCGAAAAATCGGGTCGGTAGCCAACGTGCGACAGCAATTTAAAGACAAAGGCCGCCACGAGCAGGTCCATATGTGCCGCGTCGAGCCCGCTGCCGACAAGTGTGAGCGCCCGCTGCGTGATGGCAAAGGTAAACGGGTCCTCGGCGTCCTCGAACGAGCACACGCGCGCGACCTCGGCGATCGCGCTTGCGGCGCATGTCATCTCGTAATCGGGAGCAGCGCCGAGCGGCGCCTCCATAAGCTCGGCCTGGGAAACCACGTCGAGCGACCGTCCATGCGCAAGCAGCAGATCAACGGTACAGAACATCTCGCAGCGCGCAGCCAGGCGTCCGCCGGGTTTGCGGGCGCCTTTTGCCACGGCACGAACCTGCCGACCCCGCTCGTCAAGCATCGTCAGGATCAGGTCCGTCTCTTTGAGCTTCGTCTTATCGAGCACGAGCACTTTCGTGCGATATGTACGAGAACCTGCCATTCGCGCCGCGTGTCCCTAATCCTCGGCGTTATAGCCAAAGCGGCGAATCTGGGCCTCGTCGTCACGCCAGCCGGCCTTGACCTTCACGTCCAGCTCCAAAAAGACCTGGGTGCCAAAGATGCGCTCAAGGTCGCGACGGGCGTCGATGCCGATATGTTTGATCATCTCGCCGCCCTTGCCGATGATGATGCCCTTTTGGCCCTCGCGCTCGACGTAAATGGTGGCGTGCACGCGCAGCACCTTCTTGGTCTGCTCAAGCGCATCGCAAATCACGCCCACGGAGTGCGGGATCTCATCGCGGGTGCGGCGCAAAACCTTCTCGCGCACAAACTCGGCAACGAGCGTCTCATCGGAAGCGTCGGTACCCATGTCCTCGGGGAACCAACGCGGACCCTCGGGCAAAAAGTGCGCAACGGTCTCGATGAAGGCATCGACGTTAAAGTTCTTGACCGACGACGTCACGATCTCGTCGTCATATTCCATGAGCTCGTGGGCAGCCTTAAGCTGCTCCATGACCTGTGCGGGGTCGGCTTCATCGGCCTTGGTGAGCACCAGGACCTTCTTGCAGCGAGCATTCTTGACGCGTTCGGCAACCCAGGCGTCTCCCCTGCCGATAGGCTTAGTGGCATCGATCAAAAACGCGACGACGTCAACATCGTTCAGCTCGAACAGCGCGCTCTTGTTGAGCTCGGACCCCAGGCCATCCTTGGGCTTGTGGATACCCGGGGTATCGACAAAGACCAGCTGGTAGCCGGGGCGGTTGACGACGGCGCGCATGCGGCGGCGGGTCGTTTGGGCCACCGGCGAGGTGATGGCAACCTTTTTGCCATAGCAGGCGTTGAGCAGCGTGGACTTGCCGGCGTTGGGACGACCGACCAGGGCGACGAAGCCGCTGCGGAACCCGGGCTCAACGTCGCCAAAGCCCATGGGGGCATCATCCTCGTCACACAGGGCGTCGAGTTCTTCGTCGCTCATGCCCTCAAACGGGTCGAACTCCTCGACTTCCTCATAGGCCTCGGTCGCCTTAGCATACGGGGACTCGTCGTCCAAAATCTCATCGGTAGGCTGCATATTGTCGGACATGGGAATCCCTTTCTAAATAAAGCCGAGCGCGTGGGCAAATACCAGCAAGCCCACAATCGCGGCGGTGATTGAAAGTACGTATACCGAGGCGGCGGCGATGTCCTTGGCGCGTTTTGCCAGCGGATGGAGCTCCTGGGTCGCCAGATCGACAATCGCCTCCATGGCGGTGTTGCACAGCTCGCCGTGAATCACCAGGCCGCAGCAGATGATAATCGTAGCCCACTCGGCAATGTCGAGCCCCACGATGCAGCCGGCAATGACAGTGCACACGCCCGCCACGAGCATGACCTTAATGTTGCGCTCGGTCTTGACGGCGGTGACGAAGCCCTCCATGGCGTAGGAGAACGACTTTAAAAAGGACGGATGGTCCTTGTTCGACCCGGGAATCATAAACGGCTCCTAGTCGTGGACATGATTGGTGATGGGGCCGACGTGAACGAGTTTGGGGTCCTCGCCGCGCTCGAGCGCCAGATCGCGCAGGATAGCGTCCTCGCGGGCCTCCATGACCTCGGCCTCGTCGTCCTCGATATGGTCATACCCCAGCAGGTGCAGCATGCCATGCACGAGCATCAGGCGGCACTCGTCGGCAGGGCTATTGCCAAAGCCGGGGGCCTGACGGGCAATGACCTGCGGGGCCAAGATGATATCGCCGAGCTCGAGCGTCTCGTCGGCGGGAATATCCTCGTCAAAGGCCGAGTCGCATTCAAACGAGAGGACATCGGTGGTGCGGTCGATGCCACGCCACTCGTGGTTGAGCTCGTGCATCTCGTCCTCATCGACATACGAAAGGGAAATCTCGACTTCACGCTCAACGCCCTCGGCGGCAAGCACAACTGAGCAGATGTGCTCCACCTCCTGGGCATCGAGCAGCGTATCGAGCTCGGCATCGTTGCTGATCAATACACTCAACGGGACTCCTTTCGATCGTGTGCGCGCTGCTCGCGCGCATCGTCGTATGCATCATAGGCCTCAACAATACGGCCCACCAGGGCATGGCGCACCACATCGGCGCGCTCCAGGTGAGAAAACGCCACATCGTCGACGCGACCCAGAATCCTTTCGGCATCGGCAAGACCGCCGCGACGACCCACCAGGTCACGCTGGCTCAGGTCGCCGGTAATCACAAACTTGGAATTAAAACCTAGACGCGTCAGGAACATCTTCATCTGCTCGGGCGTCGTGTTTTGCGCCTCATCGAGCACCACAAAGGCATCACTCAGCGTTCGACCGCGCATGTAGGCGAGCGGCGCGATCTCGATCACACCACGCTCCATAAGCTCATCGGTGCGTTCGCGATCCATCATGTCAAAGAGGGCATCATAGAGCGGGCGCATATACGGGTCGATCTTTTCCTCGAGGGTGCCGGGCAAAAAGCCCAGGTTCTCCCCCGCCTCGACAACCGGGCGCGTCAGGATCAGGCGGCCCACCTCATGGCGCTTGAGCGCGGCGACGGCGAGCGCCATGGCCAGATAGGTTTTACCGGTACCGGCGGGACCGAGGCCAAACGTGATGGTAGAAGAGCGGATGGCATCCACATAGCGCTTTTGACCGAGCGTCTTGGGGCGGATAACGCGACCGCGGTACGATAGCAGCACGTCATCGCGCAACGACGAGGCATCATGCTCGCCGTCGCGCAGAACGGCAAGACAGCGCGAGACATCATCGGCAGAAAGCGTGCGCCCGGCAGCAGCCTCACGAAAGGCATGTTCGAAAAAACGCGCGACGAGCTCGACTTCGTCCGGATCGCCGCTCACGGCAACGCTGTCACCGCGGGCAACCACATGGGCGCGCACCAAATTCTCGAGCGCACGAAGGACGCCGTCGCCGGCGCCCAAAACGCGCGAGGGGTCGATACCCTCAGGAACGGTAAGTCTAATCTTCGAGGCTTCCATGAACCTCCCTGCGTGCATGGACCAAGCCGGAATCATCGACTCCGATGATAGCAACATCGAGCAGGCACGGGGCTGTGAGTCCACAGGTATCATCGAGACGGGCATGATGGAACGATCCGAGCGTCAAATTGTCACCGTACTCAAGCACGGCGCGCTCGACGGTACCCACGCGACGGCGAGCATCGGCAACCGCAAGCTCCTGAGCCGCCGCGCGCATGCGACGGCTGCGCTCGGCCATAACCTCGGGCGGTACCTGGTCGGGCATGTCGGCGGCGAGGGTACCGGGGCGCTTGCTATAGCGGAACACGTGCATGCGCGAAAAGCCCACGCGACGGCACAGCGCGAGCGACTCCTCGAACTCCTCGTCCGTCTCACCAGGAAAACCGACGATAACGTCGCACGAAAGTGCAGCCTGTGGCAGGTTAGCGCGAATCATGCGCACCGTATCCTCAAAGGCCTCGGCACTATAGGGACGACCCATGCGATGCAGCGTCGCCGTGCAGCCAGACTGCACGGGCAGGTGCAAAAACGGCGCGATGCGCTTCGGATAGCGAGCCATCACCTTGAGCAAGCGCTCGGAAATATCCATGGGCTCAACCGAGGAGATACGCACGTGGGCGATCTCGGTGCGCTCCATGATGGCCTGGAGCAGCTCATCGATCTCGACATGCTCGTCGGTCGCGCTCTTGCCGTCATAGGCACCCAGGTTCACGCCGGTCAGCACGACCTCGGGCACGCCGGCCTCCTGGGCTTCACGCACCTGTTCGAGCACGGACTCGACGGGCACGGAACGCTCGGGGCCGCGAGCCTTCCACACGATGCAATAGGTGCAGCGGTGGTTGCAGCCGTCCTGGATCTTCACGCCCAGCCGCGAACGACCGAGCGCATCGACCACGTCGCCATCGCTGCAGGCGGGCACGCTATCGGATTCGACACCCAGCACCTCGCAGACGCGCTCGGCGACGTCAATCTTGGACGGTTCGGCGATTACACGATCGGAAAGCTCCAGCAGCTCCTCGGGATGCAAGTTAACGACGCATCCGGTTACGACCACGTAAGGCTCGCCCGGATAGGCCAGCGCATGGCGGACGGCCTTGCGGGTCTTGGCCTCGGCCTCCCCCGTCACGGCACAGGTGTTAATGACGATCAGTTCTGCATCCTGAGGCTCCACCATTGCAAAACCCAAGCGCATAAGATCGGCAGTGATACGGTCGGACTCAACCCGGTTGACACGACAACCGAGGTTGACAACAGAGATATGAGGTGCGAGCACACGGGCTCCTTAATCGAGGATGTCGTCGAGGGCACTCTTGATGCGGTCGGTCACCGACTTCTTACCGGATGCGACGTCATCGCCCATCTCGTCGGCAAAGGCGCGAAGCAGCTCGCGCTGCTTGTTGGAGAGATTGGTGGGAACGACCACGCGCAGCTGTACGATCAGACGACCGCGCGAACCGCCACCGCCGATACGCGGCATGCCGTAATTATTGACGCTCACGGTGTCACCGTACTGTGTGCCGGCGGGGACGCACAGCTTGACGACCTCGTCAGGCATAATGCCCTCGACCTCAATCTCGCAACCGAGCGCGGCCTGCGCAATCGAGATATCGCTCACCAGATACAGGTCATCGCCATTACGCTTAAAACGCTCGTGGTCGGCGACACGCACGTTGACGATCAGGTCGCCCGACGGCTCGCCACGAAGACCGGCCTCACCAAAACCACTCACGCGCAGCTGGCGACCGGTCGAAACACCGGCGGGAATATCGATGTCAATCTTTTCGTGAGAAGGCGTGCGGCCCTGGCCATCACAGGTCTCGCAGGGATGATCGATGACCGTGCCTTCGCCGTGGCAGTCGGGACAGGGCGAAGAGGACTGAACCTGGCCCAGGAAAGAACGCTGGACCGTCGTCACATAGCCTGTGCCGTGACAGCGGCTGCACTGCTTTTCGGTCGCGCCCTCGGCCTTGCCGGTACCATTGCAGTCATCGCAAGGGGAAAGACGGTCGTAGCTGATCGTCTTTTTGCAGCCGAGCGCTGCCTCCTCGAGCGTCACCGAAAGGG
Source organism: uncultured Collinsella sp. (assembly GCA_900544755.1). Classification (GTDB taxonomy): domain Bacteria; phylum Actinomycetota; class Coriobacteriia; order Coriobacteriales; family Coriobacteriaceae; genus Collinsella. The sequence continues at coordinate 8,533 of UQWQ01000077.1, forward strand.
AGATGGCCATATCGCGACCGCGACGGCGCTCGCGACGGCTGCGAGCGCCACCACCGGCGCCACCGCCAAAGAACGACGAGAACAGGTCGTCCATGCCCATGCCGCCAAAGATATCGTTGATGTCGACATAGCCAGAGCCACCGGGGCCATCCGCGGTGCCGTAACGGTCGTAGTTGGCACGCTTCTGCTCGTCGGAAAGAACGGAATAGGCCTCGTTGAGCTCTTTGAACTTGGCCTCGGCCTCGGGGTCGTCCGAAACATCTGGGTGTACCGTACGGGCTTTCTTTAGAAACGCGCGCTTAATCGTCCGCGCGTCGGCATCCTTGTCAACG
>UQWQ01000078.1 GCA_900544755.1 uncultured Collinsella sp.
CGGTGGATTTAAACAGGCTGATTCTGGGCAAGAGCTACAACTCTACCAAGGTCTTTCGTACGGCCCAGCATGTGGTTCAGGCCATCCTGCTCGGTATTGTCGTTCCGGCGCTTATCCTGCTGCTTATCTGGGATTTAACCGATAATCCCAATCCCGTTCCGGGCGTTGTCGTTATTGCCGGCCTGGTCATGCTGTGCTTCTTTTTCTCGTATGTCTTTGTGGTCCCCGACGACCTCACATCGAGCGCAACCGACCGTACGCTCGCCATCGCATCAAAAATATTCGCCTACACGTCGCGCGGCCTTACGCCCGAAGCGGCCCTGGGCGCCTCTAAAATTATCCTGTCCGAGACCATCGCCTCTGCCATCTGCTTTACCGATGGCAAACAGGTGTTGGCAAGCTGGGGCGAGGACTCGGCAAAGTGCCCTGCCGGCACCCCGGTTGTGCTCAAGACCACGCTCAACGTGATCGAGTCCGGCGAGCAGAGTGTATTTTCGCGCGACGCCTCCAATGAGACGGGCGGCTATTTTCCCCGCCTGCGCGCCGGCATTGTCGCGCCGCTTACCGTGCGCGGGCATTGCGTGGGTACGCTCGAGCTGTACTATCCCCGCCTGAGCAGCATCGATATGCGCCAGACGGCGTTGGCCTCGGGTTTTGCCGATCTCATCTCCACGCAGCTCGCCAGCTTTGAGCTCGAGCGCCAGGACGAGCTCACAGCCCGCGTGGAGCTTCGGGCCCTGCAGTCGCAGGTCGACCCGCATTTTCTGTTCAACACCATTAGCACGATCGTGTCGCTCGTTCGAACCGAGCCCGACAAGGCGCGATCGCTGCTCATCGATTTTTCCAATTACTATCGTCAGACGCTTTCTGACTCCGATACGCTCACCACGCTCGAGCATGAGGTGGAACAGGGCACCCGTTATATCAATCTTATGCAGGCCCGGTATGGCGACGGCCGTCTGCGCGTCTCGGTCGATATCGACTTTGAGGTGCGCGATTGCATGGTGCCGCCGTTTATCTTGCAGCCGTTGCTCGAAAACTGCATCAAGCATGCGCAGCGCGAGACCGAGCCGCTTTCTATTCGTGTTAGGGCTTTTGAGACCGATGACGGCTTGGAGATCATCGTCGAAGATGACGGCATCGGTATGAGCGAAGAAGTCTGCGCGCATCTGTTTGAGCAGCATCGCCGAGAGGAGCCCGAGAGCATTACCGCCGACGGATCCATCAAGCGAGGTTGCGGCCTGGCGCTCTTCAACGTGCTTCAGCGCATCCATTTCTTTTACGGAGAAGATTCTGGCATGCGCGTGAAGTCCCAGGAAGGCGTGGGAACACAGGTCATCGTCGAGCTGAACGGCGAGCCGCATGAGCCGGCGCCGATGAAGGTGTAGCGCGCGGTTGGATTGAGAGAAAAAAAGAGGGGAAGCGCATATGTCCGAGGGATGGAACATCTTGGTGGTTGATGACGAGCCCCCTATTAGGGCTGAGCTACGTTATCTGTTGGAAAAGGATGCGCGTGTGGGCCAGATTGCCGAGGCGGGCAATGTCACCGAGGCTGTGGAATCGATCCTGTCGAACAAGCCCGACGTCTTGTTTTTGGATATCACGATGCCCGGTCGCTCGGGAATCGAGCTTGCCGAGACGCTGCAGAACCTAAAGACGCCGCCGGTCGTGGTGTTTGTGACGGCATTTGCCGAGTATGCGGCCGATGCCTATAACCTCGATGCCGTCGATTACATCGTCAAGCCGGTCGAGGACGCGCGCCTGTCGAAGGCGCTCGACAAGATCGAAACCGCCCTGGGTGTTCGCCGCGCTGTCCATACCCCGCGCCAGCCCCTTCGCCTGACGGTGGATCGTGGGGGTAAAAAGGTGTTCATTCCCGTGGCGGATGTCTGCTACTTTGAGGCACGCGCCGATTTTTGCAACGCCGTCTGCGCCGAGGGAACATACCTGATCAATGAGTCGATTTCCTCGCTCGAGCGGCGCCTGGCCTCCGAGGGCTTTATCCGTGTCCACCGCAGTTATCTGGTCAATTTGGAAGACGTGCACAATGTCGAGATCGGCTCCACGGGCCTGATGGAGCTCAGGCTCGATCGCGTGACCTCGACGGTGCCCGTGTCCCGCCGTCGCGCCGCCGAGGTTAAGACGCACCTGGGGCTTGCGTAAGCGGTCCGCACGCCACCGTTTACCGCCGCAGGTTTGGCACGGGCGCGCGGTGGGCATAATGGGTGGCATCGAATGAAATCGAAAGGATCATTATGCCTGCGCTCATTACGCATCATCTGTTTGGCGAGGAAAGCATCGACCGTCTTCCGCAGGGCGTTATCACGTCCGACGAGGAGCGTATTGCCTTTATCCTGGGCAACCAGGGCCCCGACCCGTTTTTCTTCCACATTCTGACACCGCGTGTTTCCGACTGTACGCTGCTGGCGCAGGTCATGCATCGCTCGCGCATGTCTCGCCAGTTCGCGTGCCTGCGCGACGGCGTGTCGCATCTGCTGCCGCGCGACGCCAGCTTGGGTCGCGCCTTTGCGCTGGGTCTGCTGTCTCATTACGTGCTCGACCGCAACGCCCACCCCTTTGTCTATGAGCAGCAGTTTGGCATCGTGGAGTCCGATTCAGAGCTTGAGGATTCGAGCAGTCAGGTCCATGCCGTGATCGAGAGCGACCTGGATGTACTGATGCTGCAGCTTACGGTCGACGATTACCCGCCGGCGGGCGAGATCGTCACCACCGATCGCATCAGTCGCGTGGCCGGCGTGCTGATGAGCTATGTTGCCGGACGCGTGTACGGCATTGACATTCCGGCGGGGGAGTACGGTGCTGCCGTTGCCAATATGCAGCGACTTTACCGTGCGATTGAGCCGGCCGGCTCCGTAAAGACGCGCGCGATCTCGCTGGTTGAGGGGTTGGTGCACGACTACTCGCTGCTCGACGGCCTTGCCCATCGCGTGACGACGGAGCTGCCCGAGCGCACCGGTAACCTGGGCCATCTGACATGGAAGAATCCCTTTACCGATGAGGTCTCGAACGAGAGTTTCCCCGAGGTCTTTGATCGCGCGCTGGTCGATTACGAGTGCACGGTCGCGCGTTTTATCGAGACCGGTGACATGGAGGCCGTGACCGGTCACGTCAACTACAGCGGCCGCGTGCTCGGCACCGACGAGGAGTTCGACCGCGAGGAGTAGGGTCCGCTCCTGTCTCTTTGCCGAATCCTTACCGGCGCCTCCGTGCAATTGGGGTACGATGAACTAGCTGCATATCGGGCGAATACGAAGGGTCCCTGTCCATGAAATACACCAAGCTCGAGCGTAACTGGGTCATGTACGATGTGGGAAACTCGGCCCTCGTGCTGCTCAATACCTCGGTGGTGCCCATCTACTTTAACGCCATCAATACCGGCGCTTCCTCGGCAGACCTGGTGGTCGCTTGGGGCAACGCGCAGACGATTGCCTCGCTGGTCATTGCCATGCTCATGCCCATTCTGGGCGCGCTTGCCGATTACGCCGGCAACAAGATCAAGTTCTTCTTGGGCTTCTTCCTCACGGGCCTGGTTCTTTGCCTGGCGCAGGCTATCCCAATGTCCGCCATGGCATTTTTGACTGTGTACGTGCTGTGCACCATCGGCCTCAACTCTTCTATGACGTTCTACGACGCCATGCTGCCCGACATTACCACCGACGAGCGCATGGACGTCGTGTCCAGCTCGGGCTATGCCTGGGGCTACATCGGTTCCACCGTGCCGTTCATCATCTGCCTGGCGCTTATCATGGGTGGTCCCGCTCTTGGTGTCCCCACCATGCTGGCAACGCGTCTGTCGTTTGTCATCACTGGTGCCTGGTGGCTCATCTTTACCCTGCCGCTCATTCGCACCTATAAGCAAAAGTACGGTCGCGAGCGTGGTCCCGAGGACACCATCGGCCACATCGTGGGCGGCGTGTTCTCCGAGGTCGGACACACCATGCGCGAGATTGCCCACAACAAGACCGTGCTGGTCTACATGATCGCGTTCTTCTTCTACATCGACGGTGTGCACACGGTCATTTCCATGGCAACCAGCTATGGATCGGCTTTGGGCATCGACTCGACCCAACTGGTGCTGGCTCTGCTCGTTACGCAGTTTGTGGCCTTTCCGTCCGCCATCATCTACGGCAAGCTTGCCGGTCGCGTGGGCACACTCAATATGATCTTGGTGGCCGTCGCCGCCTATATGGGCATCGTGCTCTTTGCCGCGTTCTTCCTCAAGACCGCCTTTGAATTCTGGGTGCTTGCCATTATGGTCGGCCTGTTCCAGGGCGGTGTGCAGGCGCTCAGCCGTAGCTACTTCGGCCGCATTATTCCCAAGGAAAAGTCCAACGAGTACTACGGCTTCTTTGATATCTTTGGCCGCTATGCAAGTGTCATGGGCACCTTCTTGGTGTCGGTCGTCACCTCGCTGACCGGCAACCCCTCGCTGGGCGTCCTGTCTATCGGCGTGCTGCTGGTGGTGGGCTTTGTGCTGCTGGTCCGTCTGTCCTGCATGTCTCAGACGGCAGAGCAGGCCGCATAGGAACTTGCCGGTAATTGCGTCCGCCGCGATACTCTTTTGGGGTTATCCGCAATAAACATTCTGACTTTCGAACAATGATTAGCCCAAGTGGGTATGATGGAGTCAGCTAGGTCGCGGGGCGTCGCCTGTGTTTGGCGGCGTCCCGTTTTTGTGTTGCAGGGAGGGTAAGGCATGAACGCCACGGTCGTGATTCCAACGTATTGGGCGGGCGATGACGCTCGCGCAAACGCCCCTGGCACCTATGACCATTCGACACGACTCAACGCCGACAATCCCGAACTCGACCGCTGCCTGGCCTCGCTTGAGCAGGTACGTGACATCCCGCGCATCATCCTTTTGGTGGTCTGTCCCGTTTCTGCCACAGCCGATGTGTCGCTGCGCGTGCACGAGATTGTCGACGCGCATCCCACGCTCAAGGTCACCGTTGTTACCAACACCCAGGCCTCGCGCATCGCAGACCGGGTTGCTCAGATCGCGCCCAAGGGTTCGGGCGAGTGCGTGAGCCTGCGAGGTTACGGTGCCATCCGCAACATGGGGCTAGCCTGTGCCGCTGTGCTGGGGCATGACGCGGTTATCTTTTTGGATGACGATGAGACTGTCATCGACGCCGACTTTATGAAGCGCGCGACCTATGCGTTGGGGCAGCAGACGCGTCAGGGCTTGCCGATCTTGGTCAAGAGCGGCTATTTCTACGATCGCGACGGCTCGCCGTTGGCTCCCACGGACAAGGCGGGCATCTGCCATCGTTGGTGGACCAAGCGCATCGAGTTCAACCGTTGGATGAAAAAGGCGCTCTCGGGCACCCGCATCTCGCGCTCCAACTACGTGTGCGGCGGCCTGATGGCCCTGCACGCCCGCGCCTTTACGCGTGTGGCCTTTGACCCGTTTATCACCCGCGGCGAGGACTTGGATTACCTCTTTAACATGCGCATGTTTGGCTACGACGTGTGGTTCGATAACGAGTGGACCGTGCGCCATCTGCCTCCGGAGTCCGAAAAGCGCTCACCGCGCTTTATGCAGGATGTATACCGTTGGTACTACGAACGGGCCAAGTTGACATTCGCCGCGCATCAAAAGGAGCTCATTCCCGTTACGGCAGCATCGCTCATGCCCTACCCGGGCCCGTGGATTTCGCGCGAGCTCGACGACCGCGTGCGCAAGACCGCTATGGTCCGCAGCGTGTTTACCCGCGAGCATGAGGGCTACCTGCGCATCTGGCGCCATGGTATCGACGAGGCAAAAGCCTATGCGCGCCAAAACGCTGCAAGCTACCTGCGTTTCCAGAGTTTTTGGCCCAAGATCATGGACGGGCTTTGGCGTGACGCACAACTGATCAGTATCCTGGAGGGGGCCGAATGATCGACCGCCGCGCCCAGCGCGATAGTTCAATATCAATCTTTCGCATCATTGCCGTTGCCTGCGCCATTTGCGTGCTGGTGTACTTTATTTTTGCCCTGGCGACTGGAATCGAGCCGATCGCGACCGTGGTCGCCTGCGCACTGCTGTGCATCTTTCTGTGCATCTTTATCTTTTTGACGCTCAATCCCGATTCGGTGCGCTCCCAGTACACCGAGGAGACGCTCTCGGTGGCCTCGGCCATGCTCGAGGACATTAAGGGCGGTCTGACGCAGGAGTCGGCGCGTTTGGTGTGCCAGCGCATTTTGCCCGAGACGCGCGCCATGACGGTGGCCATCACCGATGAGGACAACGTGCTTGCCTGCGCGGGCGAGTTTGAGGAAAAACTGCTGCCCGATACTCCCATCCACACGCTTGCCACACGCTACGTTATCGAACATGGCATCGTGCAGTCGTTCAACCGTATGGTGGATGTCGTGGGCTCGGACGGCTCGCACAACCAAGTCCCCGCCGGCATTATCGCCCCCATCAAGGTGGGCGATCGTACCGTCGGTACGCTCAAGTTCTACTACAAGACCCCGCGCGCCGTCGACCGTACCCAGTACGCGCTTGCCTCGGGCTTTGCCGAGATCTTGTCCACACAGCTCGCCATCCACGAGCTCGAGGTGCAAAAGGAGCTCACGGCGCGCGCCGAGGTGCGTGCGCTGCAGGCGCAGATTAACCCGCACTTCCTGTTCAACACGCTGAACACCATTGCATCGTTTACGCGCACCGACCCGCTGCGGGCCCGCGAACTGCTTCGTGAGTTCTCATCGTTCTATCGTGCCACGCTCGACAACTCGGGATCGCTTATTCCGGTCTCGCGCGAGGTCGCACAGACCAAGCGCTACCTTACCTTTGAGAAGGCCCGCTTTGGCGAGGACCGCGTGCTTGCGACGTTCGATGTGTCCGAGGACGTGGAAGATACGCTGGTGCCGGCGTTCGTGATCCAGCCGATTGTCGAGAACGCCGTGCGTCATGGTATGGGCGATGACGACGCCCTGAGGATCGACGTGACCGTTCACCAAGACGGCGAGGATGCAATCTTGATTGCCGTGGCCGATAATGGCGTGGGCATGGATGAGGGTACCGCCGCCAGACTGTTTGACGAGCGCTCTGCCCGTCCCGACGCCAGCTCTCCCCAGGGTGGCGGCGCCGGTGTGGCCATGCACAATATTTCGGAGCGCATCCATCGCTTTTATGGGCCGCACTCCTATACGCGTGTCGAATCGGCGCCGGGCAAGGGCACCAAAGTGCTCCTTCATCTTGATTTGTCAGAGAGCATCTTTGACATTCAAGAGTAAAATAAAAGGCTACGGGCTCAACGTCATGCGACGGATGCCCGGCGTAGTTAGTTGACGAAAGGTTTTATCCCTATGCTGCGTGCGATGATTGTGGATGATGAGGCGCCGGCTCGCTCGGAGCTTCGCTTCCTGCTCGAGCAAACGGGCAAGATCGGCACGATCACGGAGGCGTCGAGCGTCCGCTCCGCCATCGAGATGCTTATGGAAAGTCGCGTGGATGTCGTGTTTCTCGATATCTCGATGCCCGGTGCCTCGGGCCTGCAACTTGCCGAGGCGCTGCATAAGCTCAAAAATCCGCCGGCGATCGTGTTTGTGACTGCGTATAGCGACCATGCGGTCGAGGCATTCGACGTGGATGCTGTCGATTATCTGATGAAGCCGGTCGAGGAAGCTCGCTTGGATCGCGCGATCGAGAAGGTCATGCAACGCGCCAAGCCGGTTACGGACAGCAAGGTGACCATCGAGCGTATCCCGGTGGAAAAGGGCGGCCGCAAGGTGCTTATTCCCGTGGACGACATTCGCTTTATCATGGCCAAGGACGATTACTCCTGCATCTATACCGTCGATGATCGCTTTTTGTCGACGACCTCGCTGGCGCAGTTTGAGGCCAAGCTCTGCGACTTTGGCTTCTTCCGTGTTCACCGCCGCTATATCGTCAACTTGGCGTGCGTTACGGACGTCGAGACGGTGCCCTCGGGCGCCATCCAGCTGGGCATTACGGGCGTCGACGAACGCGTGCCGGTTTCGCGCCGCCGCGTCGTGCCGCTCAAGAAGGCCCTGAGTCTCTAGCACACTGGCCCCGCAGCCCTGTAGACCCATCGTCTGCGGAGCCGTGGGGCCTTTTTTGTATGTATCTGCCGAATCGTTTTTTGCGGAAGGGATCCCATGAACAGTGCAAGCGCCAAGCGTATCGACATCATCTCGGACACCCACGGCTATCTTTCGCCTGCGCTCCTGGATGAGCTTGAAGGCGCAGACCTGATTATCCACGCCGGCGACCTCACGTCAGAGATGGACTACGAGCACCTGTGCACCATCGCCCCTGTGCGGGCCGTATTGGGCAACAACGATTACTACCGCGACTACGGCCCCGATGTAGACCGTCTTGCGCTCTTTACCTACGAAGGCCTCAAATTCGCCGTAGCCCACTACCGCGAAGACCTTCCGGTGGGATCCGTAGACGTAGCCATCAACGGCCACACCCACGTAACCAAAGAAGCCCAAGTGGGCCGCTGCCTAGTCCTCAACCCGGGCAGCGCCAGCTACCCCAGAGGCACCCGAGGCCCCACCATGGCCAGAATGCTCGTTAAAGACGGCAAGATCCTAAGCACCAAGTTTATTGACCTAGACTAACCGCAACAAAAACAGGGGATGCAGATGCGTCTCCCGTTTCCATTTGAGCCAAAGGCAGAGCTTCAACAAAAATAATCAGACCAA
>UQWQ01000079.1 GCA_900544755.1 uncultured Collinsella sp.
GTTGACTAAGGTTGGCTAAATTGAACCAATACGGGGGTTGCAAGCGTTACACTTTTGCAATCTGATGGCCCGTATCGCGCGGCGCTCTTGTCGGAGCGCCGCGTTTTTTATATCGAAAGGTGGCACCATGCAGGCATCGCAGCGTCTCGACCGCTTTGGCGCGGAGGTCTTCGCCTCGCTCAACAACAAGCTTCTCGCGCTGAAGGCTCAGGGCAAGACCATTTACAACATGAGCGTGGGCACGCCCGACTTTAAGCCGTACGACCACGTGGTCGAGGCACTCACGCAGGCAGCCCAAGATCCCGAGATGTGGAAGTATGCCCTGCGCGACCTGCCCGAACTCAAGCAGGCCGTGTGCGATTACTATGAGCGTCGCTTTGGCGTTTCGGGCATTACGCCGTCCATGGTGCAGTCGTGCAACGGCACGCAGGAGGGGGTGGGCCATTTGGGCCTTGCCCTGCTCGATCCGGGTGACACCATTTTGGTTCCCGATCCGTGTTACCCGGTCTTTGAGGCGGGTGCCAAGATCGCCGATGCCAAGCTCGAATACTATCCGCTGGTTGCCGAGCATAATTACCTGCCCTATGTGGCGGGTATCGATCCCGAGGTGGCCGATCGTGCCAAGTATATGATCGTGTCGCTGCCCGCGAACCCGGTCGGCTCGGTGGGTACGCCCGAGGTCTACGAGGAGATTATCGCCTTTGCCCGCGAGCATGATCTGTTGATCGTTCATGACAACGCGTACTCCGACATCGTGTTTGACGGCGAGCCCGGCGGCAGCTTCTTGCAGTATCCCGGTGCGCTCGAGGTGGGCGTTGAGTTCTTCTCGCTCTCCAAGTCGTTTAACGTCACCGGTGCGCGTATCGGCTTTTTGGTCGGCCGCGAGGACGTGGTCTCCGCCTTTGCCAAGCTGCGCAGCCAGATCGACTTTGGTATGTTCTTCCCGATTCAGAAGGCCGCCATCGCCTGCCTGAACGGTCCGCGCGATGAGGTCGAGGCGCAGCGTCTGAAGTACCAGGAGCGCCGTGATGCCCTGTGCGACGGTCTTGAGAACTTGGGCTGGGAGCGTCCCAACGCGCATGGCTCTATGTTTGTCTGGGCCAAGCTTCCCGGTGGTCGCACCGATTCCATGGCGTTTTGCGAGGAGCTTATGGAGAAGGCCGGCGTTGTGGTGACGCCGGGCGCGAGCTTTGGTCCTTCGGGCGAGGGACACGTGCGCATGGCGCTGGTCCTGCCGCCCGATCAGATTGCTTTGGCTGTCGAGGCCATTCGCGAGGCGGGCCTGTATTAGAAAGCTATTTCGCCTCGTCAATAGCTCGAAACCGATTTCGTGCAGTTATTTTACGAATCCTGCAAACAATTTCGGTAAACGGTCGATTTTTGGCTGCGAATAGGAGCATAATCAAAGTCCCGATTGGATGTATTGGGATTACGGCAAGCCGCTCGGGTCGTTCCCGGGCGGCTTGCTTGTGGAGAGAGATGGGAGTTTCTAATGGTTAACGAGAAGAAGGTCGCTATTGTCGGCTGCGGTTTCGTCGGTTCGTCTTCGGCGTTCGCGCTGATGCAGAGCGGTCTGTTCTCCGAGAGGGTCCTCATCGACGTGGACAAGAACCGCGCCGAGGGTGAGGCTCTGGATATCGCGCACGGCATGACGTTTGCCGAGCCGATGAAGATCTACGCCGGCGATTATTCCGATGTCGCCGACGCCGCCATGATCGTTGTCACCGCTGGCGCTGCCCAGAAGCCCGGTGAGACCCGCTTGGACCTGGTCAACAAGAACGTCAACATCTTTAAGTCCATTATCCCCGAGATTAAGAAGTCCGGCTTCGACGGCATTCTGCTCATCGTCTCCAACCCGGTCGATGTTCTGACCTATGCCGCCATCAAGATGTCCGGCCTGCCCGAGGGCCATGTCATCGGCTCCGGTACCGTGCTCGACACCGGTCGTCTGCAGCAGATGCTTGGTGCCCACGTTGAGGTCGACCCGCGCGATGTCCAGGCCTATGTCATGGGTGAGCACGGCGACTCCGAGTTCGTTGCTTGGTCCAGCGCCCAGGTTGCCGGCGTTCCGCTGAACACCTTCTGCGAGCTTCACGGTCATCTGGAGCATGAGGCTGCCGAGAAGCGCATCGCCGAGGACGTCAAGAACTCCGCCTACACCATCATCGAGAAGAAGCACGCCACCTACTATGGCGTCGCCATGGCCGTCAAGCGCATTTGCACCGCCGTCATGCGTGACGAGCAGACCGTTCTGCCCGTCTCCTCGCTCATGGTGGGCGAGTATGGCCTGTCCGATCTTGCCATCTCCATGCCGACCGTCGTTGGCCGCGACGGCGTTGTCTGCCGCGTCCCCGTGCCGCTGAACGATGACGAGCAGCATGAGCTCACCGCCTCTGCAAAGGCCCTCAAGGACATCATCGACAGCGTCGACTTCTCCTGCTAAATCAAGCTCTTTTGGGCAACAGGCTACAATGAAAGGCGTCCGGTCCACACGGTCCGGGCGCCTTTTTGGTGCAAAGTAACCTGACCCCAATGCACCATAGTTGATGGGAGCGCCATGTCGGATTCGCCTATTTTTTTGACCTATGCCCAGACGGCGTTTGACCCGTTTGAGGAACGGCCGTTCTGCGCGGTGGATAGCCTGGTCTTTGCGTGGTTGTCCTATTTGCGTTTGCCGGGTGATATGGCGGAGCTGACGAACTGGCAGGGCCTAGACGTACGCGAGCTGCTTCGTGCCGAGTGCTACCGGGACATGATTGGCGACCTGTGGGATCCAGAGGGGAGCAGGGCCTTGTTGGAGGCCGTGGCAGCAAGCCCTCGCTACCGTGGCGTGTACGTTTGCGGCTATCGTGCCGTGAGCGATGTGGTGGCGACAGAGCAGTTTGCAGCCATGGCGTTCCGGTTTCCGGCGGGGTTTAGCTATCTTTCCTTCCGGGGGACCGACAGCACGATTGTGGGCTGGAAAGAGGACTTCAACATGGCGTTCCGGTGTCCCGTGCCGGCCCAGGAATCTGCGGCGCGTTATGTGGACGAGGCGGCGGATGCGATTGACGGGCCGCTTTTGTGCGGAGGTCATTCCAAGGGCGGGAACCTTGCGGTGTACGGTGCGGCGATGTGCTCCGACGTCGCCCGTGAGCGAATCGAACGGGTGTATTCCCATGATGGTCCGGGCTTCGTCGAGGAGTTTCTGAACGGCAACGCCTTTGCCGATCTTTCCGGTCGAATCGACAAGACGCTACCTCGGTCGTCGATCTTTGGCATGATGTTCGAGACACAGGAGGACTATGCCATCGTTGAGAGCACCGAGTTCAGCCTGCTGCAGCACAATCCCTTTAGCTGGGTGGTTGATGGCCGCGACTTCGTGTACTGTGAGCGCCTGTCCGCCGGTGCTCGATACGTTGATGGCTCCATTCGCGAGATGCTGCTTGCAGTGGGGCCTAGCGAGCGCGAGCGTTTTGTAGATGCGTTGTTCTCCGTGTTTGAGGCTACGGGTGCTGAGCGGTTTGCGGATATCGCTGGGAATCTGCGCGAGAGCCTGCCCGTGATGCTCCAGGCTGCGCAAGGTTTCGACAAGGATACACGACGCTTTGTCTCGCAGACCATCGTGGCAATCCTTAAATGCGCACTGCTGCCCAAACGACCCCAGTTCGACATGTCCGCTGCCGGTAAGAGTCTGGCAGAACAGCTCGAGGCTTGGCAGTCCGAGCTCCTGCGCTAACCATTGGTGCAAAGCAACCTGTCCCCGATGCACCAATCTTCGATGCGCTCGGGGAGGGCTCGACCGCTATACTGGTTCGTGCCGAAATCGATCTAGAACGGAATGCCGTATATGAAAATCAATCACGCGATTCTGCATATCCTGGACTTTGACTCTGCCGTCAACGTTATGAGCCAGCGCGAGCTCGATATCGAGAGCCGTACCGTGCGCAACTTCGTGACCACGCATCTGCGCCGCGCACGTACCTCGGCTGACAATAAACGCGCCACGTTTGCCGAGAACTCTGCGTTTGGCGGCGAGCTCAAGGGTTATTTCTTTGGCGAGCGCGAGTTCGTGGACCTGTCGCAGCAGATTGCGGAGTTTATCTCCTCCGAGCTCACCAAAGCCGAGAAAGCCGAGTCCACCGACGTGCTCGTGGCCGATTTTGACGACGATGAGGATGCCCGCTGGTTTGCCGTGATGCTGCTGGGCTCCAAGCAGGCTTTTATGCACGAAGTGGGCCGCGAGGAGGGGGAGGTGCGCAACGACATCGCGCGCCACTACGCTATCCTGCCGAACCCCTCACAAAAGGTGCCGAGCTATGCCATCGTGCGCGCGAGCACCATGGAGATCGGCTACGTGGACAAGAAGCGCAAGATTGCCGGCGAAGACCGCATGCTCATTCCCGATGGCCTGCTGCAGTGCGACACGGGCGTATCTGGCAAGGAGGTCATCGACACCGTGACGCGTGTGGTCGAGGAAGTCGCCGAGGAGCACGGCGCCAACACGGCCGTGGCGCTCGCCAAGGTTAAGGCTGCTGTGGCCGAGAAGGTTGAGGATGACGAGGAACTGCCGCCTTGGGATATCGTCGATGAGGTCTTTGAGGACGAGCCGGTCATCAAGGAAAGCGTGCGCGCGGCGCTGACCGAGGAGAAGGTGCCCGATCGTGTGCCCGTGGAGCGCAAGCAGGTCGAACGCGCCGCCGTTCGCAACCACAAGATCCGTACCGACACGGGTATCGAGATCAGCTTCCCGGCCGAGATGGGTTCGAACTCCGAGTACATCGAGTTCGTCAACGAGCCCAACGGCCTCATCTCCATCGAGCTCAAGAATATCGGCAGCATCGAGAATCGATAAGTTGCGTTACGCCTGCAGCGAGAAAGCGAAGGCCGAAGCCTCGGATGAGGGCTTCGGCCTTTTTACTTGGGGCTTAATTTCGCTACTGGTTGAGCATAAGTCAGCGAAAACGCCCCGGAGCGAGCAAGGTGACGTGAAAGAGGAGGGCATTGACCTTTTGGTCATGCCCGACGACTGAACGTCAGATTGCCGCTCTGGGGCGTTTGCAGCGTCGGCTAGTTACGCGGTTTGATAAAACCGCGTAACCCTACAGTTGACGTAGGCCCTCTTCGAGACCGGTCTTGCTGTCGGTCTTCTCGTCGCGCATCTTGATGACGCGGGCGGGGACACCGGCGACGACGGCACCGGCGGGGACATCCTCGACGCATACGGCACCAGCGGCGACGACAGCGCCCTTGCCCACGCGTACGCCTTCCAAGACCACGGCGTTGGCGCCGATCATGACATCGTCTTCGATGACAACGGGCGTAGCGCTAGCGGGCTCCACAACGCCTGCCAGCACGGTACCGGCGCCGATGTGGCAGTTCTTGCCCACGGTGGCACGGCCGCCCAGCACGGCGCCCATGTCGATCATGGAGCCTTCGCCAATGACGGAGCCGATGTTGATGATGGCGCCCATCATGATGACGGCGCGGTCGCCGATCTCGACGCGGTCGCGGATGATCGCCCCCGGCTCGATACGGGCGTTGATGCCCTTAAGGTCGAGCATGGGTACGGCGGAGTTGCGGCAATCGTTCTCCACGTCAAAGTACTCGATAGAATCGACGTTAGCGTCGAGGATTGCCTTGAGCTCATCCCAATCGCCAAAGACGGTCTTGCCGTGGCAATCGCCGTAGACACGCGCGTCGCCCCACTGGACCTCCGTATCGGGCTTCTCGCGTACGTACAGTTTGACGGGCGTCTTCTTGGGCGCGGTGGCGATGTAGTTGATAATCTCCTGTGCATCCATCTCGGCTGCGTTGCTCATTTGCTGTCTCTCCTTTGGGTGGATTTGGTTGATGCCGGGTTAGGCAAACATGACCTGGTCAAACGTGTAGAAGCCGGGCTCGCAGGTGACGAGCTTTTGAGCGGCGGCCAGAGCGCCGTTGACAAAGATCTGACGGCTCGTGGCGCGATGCGCGAGCGTGACTTCTTCGTCCTGGCCAAAGAAACTCACTTCGTGTACGCCGGCGACCGTGCCGCCGCGCAGCGAGTGCATGCCGATCTCCTTGGGGTCACGCGCGCCGCACATGCCCTCGCGGCCATAGACGGGGTGGTAACCTGCCTCGGGCTCGGCTTCGACGACGGCATCGAGCAGCAGCTTGGCGGTACCGCTGGGGGCGTCGACCTTTTGGTTGTGGTGCGTCTCGACGATCTCGCAGTCAAAGCCGGGCAGCTCGCGCGTGGCCTGGGCCACCAGATGACGCAGGGCTGCGATGCCGATGGAGTAGTTGCCGGAGTGCATGACGCGGGCGTCCTGACCTAGCTCGCGCAGGCGATCCATCTGCTCGGGCGTATAGCCCGTGGTGCCCGAGACCAACGCCGCGTCCGTACGCTCGACATAGGCAACGACGGCATCGAAGGTCACGACGTTCGAGAAGTCGATGATCACGTCGGCTGCCGGGGCGCTCTCGAGCTCGGTCAGGTCAAAACCGATCTGGGCGACGATGTCGAAAACGGGCCGGCCGGCGGCGTCGACAATGCCCTCGGCGGTAGTGCGGATGAGCGAGCCCATACGGCCCGTTCCCATAATGACAGTCTTAATCAAGCAGACCAGCTCCCTTCAGAGCATCGGTGAGTGCAGCGCGTGTGTCGTTGGCCATGGGGCACAGCGGCATACGGTAGTTTGCCTCGATCACACCCATCTGTGCGAGCGCTTCCTTAACGGGGATGGGGTTGACCTCGCTAAAGAGGGCATTGATGAGCGGCTGGCCGGCAATTTGGATATCGCGGGCACGCGCCACGTCGCCGTCCAGATAGGCACGGCACATGTCGTGCACGAGCTGCGGCTGAACGTCTGCCCACACGCTGATGGTGCCCGAGGCACCCAGGCTCATGAGCGGCACGGTAAGCGCGTCCTCGCCCGAGTACATGCGGAAGTCATCGGACAGCAGGTGGGCGATCTTGGCCGCGTAGGCGACGTTGCCCGAGGCCTCCTTGATGCCCATGATGTTGGGGTGCGCAGCCAAGCGCTCTACGTTGCGCTCGCTGATGCCGCAGCCGCAGCGGCCGGGGATGTTGTACAGGATGCAGGGGATGTCCACCGCGTCGGCAACGGTCTTAAAGTGCTGATAGATGCCCTCTTCGTTGGACTTGTTGTAGTAGGGGGTGATGAGCAGCAGACCGTCGGCGCCCAGGCCCTGGTAGGTGAGCGACTTGGTGAGCATGGTCTGCGTGGAGTTGGAGCCCGAGCCGGCGATGACGGGGACGCGGCCCGCGACCTGCTTGACCACTGCGGCAACGACGGAGTTGTCCTCGTCGTCGGTCATCGTGGCGCTCTCGCCGGTGGTGCCCAGAGTGAGGATGGCGTCGGTACCATTTTGCAGATGGAAATCGATAAGGCGCTCGAGCGCATCGAAGTCGACACTGCCGTCTTTTTTAAACGGCGTCACAAGGGCGACGATTGAGCCCTCGAGATTGCGGATGTCCATGTTCTTCTCCTTCGCTTCCGCGATTTGGATGCGCTTGTTCCATTGGGCGGCGACCGCCAGGCGCTCGTCCTGGGCACGATGGCGGGCAGTATCGGCGCGCGACTTGGCCAGCAGCTCGCGGCCGCACGGCAGCACGTCGAGCGTGGCAAAGTAATCGCCCGGGCGCTCGGCGCGGCGGATGAGGTCGGCCGAGCCATCGGGGCGCAGCAGCACCTCGGCGGAGCGCAGACGGCCGTTGTAGTTGTAGCCCATGGAGTAGCCATGGGCGCCCGTGTCGTGAATCACGAGTAGGTCGCCCATGTCGATATGCGGCAGCTCGCGATCGATGGCGAACTTGTCATTGTTCTCACACAGATTGCCCGTGATGTCGTAGGTGTCCGTAACGGGTGCTGCGGTCTTGTCGGCGCCACCCGGCTGTCCCATCACCGTAATGTGGTGGTAAGCGCCATACATGGCAGGACGGATCAGATCGACGGCGCTTGCGTCCACGCCGATATAGTCCTTGTAGATCTGCTTTTCGTGGATGGCCTTGGTCACCAGGCAGCCGTAGGGGCCCATCATAAAGCGACCCATCTCGGTGCAAATCGCCACATCGCCCATGCCGGCGGGAACCAAGATCTCGTCGTAGGCCGCGTGTACGCCCTCGCCGATGGCACGGATGTCGTTAGCCTGCTGCTCGGGCAGGTAGGGGATACCCACACCGCCGGACAGATTGATAAAGGCGACATGTGCGCCCGTTTCACGCTCCAGGCGCACGGCAAGCTCAAAGAGGATGCGCGCAAGCTTGGGGTAGTAGTCGTTGGTGACGGTGTTGCTGACAAGGAATGCGTGGATGCCAAAGTCCTCGGCGCCCTTGGCCTTGAGCATGCGGAAGGCCTCGAAGAGCTGCTCGGTGGTCATGCCGTATTTGGAGTCGCCGGGGTTATCCATGATGCCGTTGGAGAGCTGGAATAGGCCGCCCGGATTAAAGCGGCAGCTGACCGTCTTGGGGATGGGTCCCGCAACGCGCTCAAAGAACTCGATGTGGCTGATGTCGTCAAAGTTGACGATGGCACCCAGCTTGTCGGCGAGCTCAAAGTCCGCCGCCGGTGTGTCGTTGGACGAGAACATGATGTCGTGTCCGGTGATGCCCAGCGAGCGGGCGATCATGAGCTCGGTATAGCTCGAGCAATCGCAGCCGCAGCCGTATTCGTTGAGA
>UQWQ01000080.1 GCA_900544755.1 uncultured Collinsella sp.
CGGTCACGTAGTCGGCGACTGCCTTGACCTCGGGCATGGCGTTGCCCATGGCTACAGCCGTCTCGACGGCGGCGAGCATACCCAGATCGTTGCCGGAATCGCCAAAGCCAAAGGTGCGCGCGTTGCCGGTGCGACCCAGGTATTCCAGCGCTCGCGCCACGCCCACGCCCTTGTCGATGCCCTTGGGGCTCAGCTCGCGATTCTGACCACCGGTGTTGCACAGCTCAAACTCGCGCTCGATAAAGCCGTCATCGTTGGCTACGCGAGCCAGGTCGTACGCGTTAATGCACACCTTGCCTACGCGCAAGCGGCCATCGACGCGCATCTGGTCGGTGCCATGCACCACGCCGGCGCCTAGCAGAAATGACTGTTCGACACCAACTGGCTCAAGTGAATAGGTGGCACCGTTCGTCTCGAACAACGCCTCGCCGCCCGCCACAGTAATGCGACGCGCGAGCTCCTCAACAATGTCCTCGTCAATGCAGTCCTCGTGTGCCACGCGGCCCTCGACCTCGAGCGTGGCCCCCGCCATGGCAACGATACCCGCCGGGTTCAGCGCGCGCAGGCCATCGGCAATCAGCCACAAGGGGCGACCCGTGCAGATAAACGCCTGGTGCCCCGCATCGCGCAGACGATGAAACGCCTCGATGACCGCCTGCGAGGGGCGCACCGCCGAAAAATCCTTATCGGTCATGTTATCGGGATCGAACGACGTCAGCGTGCCGTCCACGTCAAAAAAGAGCACGGCGGAATCGGGGCACGCATCAATCATATGGGTTCCTTTCGAGGATAAGGGCAAACGAAGCATCCATCATATAATGGAGCGACGCAACCAGAGAGGTCACCCATGGAATTTTACGCAAGCTGCCCCGAGGGCTTTGAGTCCGCACTCGCCGATGAGCTTAAACGCCTCGGGCTTTCGCATGTCCGCCGCCTGAAGGGCCGCGCTACATTTGAGGGCGAGCTCGAAGAAGGCTACCGCGCCTGCCTGTGGTCGCGCCTGGCCAGCCGCGTGTTTGTGGTGCTCGGGCGCTTTGGGGCACAGGATGCCGATGAGTTGTACGACAGCGTTTACGACATCGCCTGGGAGAACATCGTCCGCCCCGGCGCCACCATCGCCATTACCGCCCGCGGCGTGACCGAGCAGCTGCGCAACACGCGCTTCTCGGCCCTGCGTGCCAAAGACGCGCTGTGCGACCGCCTGGCCGAGACCACGGGACGTCGCGCCGATGTCGATGCCGCCGACCCCGATGTTCACCTACTGCTTTCGCTGCGCCAGCGCCGCGCGAGCATAAGCCTAGACCTTTCGGGCGACCCGCTGTTCAAACGCCTGCCGCCCGCCGCGACTCGTGCCGGCGAGGGCGCACACGTGTTGCGCCCCGACTACGCCGCCCTGGTGCTGGCGCAGGTCGGCTGGACCGCACTATGCGAGTGCGAGCTGACGTCCGACGATTACGAGAACGAAGCCCTTCCCACGCTGATCGATGCCTCGTGCGCCGGCGGCGGTCTGCTGCTGGAGGCCGTGAACATTCTGACCGACCGCGCCCCGGGCGTCGCACGCGAGCGCTGGGGCTTTGAGGGCTGGCAGCTGCACGATGCCGCCCTGTGGGAGCAGCTGCTTGCCGAGGCGCGCGGGCGCGAGGCGGCAGCGCGCGAGCGCCAGGCGCGCATCGTGGCCGTGGATGTTGACCCCGCCGCCCGCAAGACCGCTGAGCGCATGGTTAAATGTGCCGGCTACAAGCGCTTTGTCGATTTTTGCGCCGCCAAGTCCGCCACCGTACTGGACCACGCGGGCGCTGTCGCCGGCGCCGCCGTGGTCGCGGATACGACCGAGACACCGCTTTCGCTCATGCATGACACCATGACGCTCATCGGCGAGTTGCGCCGCGCGCCCGAGCTTGCCGCGGCGCCGGTCGCCGCGCTCACCCGCGACGGATTGCTGGCCCGCGCGCTCCACACCGAGCCCGAGCGCTCGATCGCCGTCATGCCCAACAACGAAGAGGCGACCGTCGAAGTCTGGCCTTCGCTCGACCACGCCGCCGCAGCGTTTGAGGCTGCGACCAGTGCGGAGGCCGAGGCTGCGGATGCCAACGAAGTCAACGATGAAGCCGCCGCTTCCGCCATGCCCGAGCCTGCCGCCATGCTCGACCTGGGCGACGGCAAGCCGCTGCCCGTGCTCATCCCCGAGTCCGAGCAGTTCGCCAACCGCCTGCGCAAGAACGCACGCCTGCGCCGCAAGTGGGCCAAACGCGAGGGCGTAAGCTGCTACCGCGTCTACGATGCCGACCTGCCCGACTACTCCGCCGCCATCGACCTGTACGAGGGCTGTCCGCAGACGCCGGGCCGCTGGCTCGTCATCGCCGAATACGCCGCGCCCAAGTCCATCGACCCCGCACTGGCCCAAGCCCGTATGCTCGATATTCTGGCCATCGCGCCGCGCATCCTGGATGTTCCGGCCGAGCACGTGCACGCCAAGGCCCGCATGCGCTCGCGCGGCGGCTCGCAGTACGGCAAGCAGGGCGCCGGCAAGGGCGGCCCGGGCGAGCGTGCCAACATCGCGCGCCGTCGCCTGCCGCTCATCGAGGAGGGCGGCCTTACCTTTGCCGTCAACTTTGACGACTATCTGGATGTGGGCATCTTCCTGGACCACCGCGTCACCCGCAACCTAGTGCGCGAGCACGCCAAGCAGGCGCGCCGCTTCCTCAACCTGTTTGCCTACACCGGCACTGCCACCTGCTATGCGGCAGACAGCGGCGTCGAGGAGACCGTGACGGTCGACCTCTCCAACACCTATCTGGACTGGGCCGAGCGCAACATGCGCCAGAACGGCTTTGTGGGGCCTCAGCATCATTTTGTGCGCGACGACGTGCTCGCCTGGATTCGCGACCAGCGCCAGACGCGCAACCGCTGGGACCTGATCTTTGTCGACCCGCCCACGTTTTCGAACTCGTCCAAGATGGGCCGTCGCACCTGGGATGTCCAGCGCGACCATGTTGAGCTTTTGGCCGGCGTATCGCGCCTGCTCGCGCAGGGCGGCCATGCCATCTTTAGCTGCAACCTGCGCGGCTTTCGCCCCGAGACGCGCAAGCTTGCGCGCGCAGGCGTGGTGCTGGAGGACATTACGGCGCAGACCATCCCCGAGGATTTCGCGCGCAACCAGAAGGTGCACCACTGCTACATCGTGCGCCGCCTGCCCATCGAGGACGCCATGGCCGAGGTCGGCTTTAGCGCCGAGGAAATTGCCGAGCGCGTCGAGGAACTGCGCAACCCCGGAGCCCGCAAGCCTCGCGCAACGGCGCCCGCGCACGCGCAGGCCGGCGTCCGAGGACCGCACGGCGACGACAAGCCCGCCTGCTCAGGCAAGCCCAAAAAGAAGAAGTTCTACGCCAGCAAGCCCAAGGGCAAATAAACAAAGTTGCGGTGGAATACGGACTGTTTTGCCTGGAATTAGGCAAATTTAGACCGTATTTCACCGCAACTCATATTGGGATGGTGGTTGGCGATCTAGCCTTGGATGACCAATCGGTAGCCGATGCCCACATGCGTCTGGATATAGCGCGGATGCGCGGGGTCGGACTCGATCTTTTTGCGCAGCGTGCCCATAAAGACGCGCAGGCTCGCCAGGTCGCTCTTGGTCGCCGTGCCCCAAATCTCGTGGAGGATAAACTGGTGCGTCAACACCTTGTCGGCGTTGTGCGCCAGCAGGCACAGGAGCTTGTACTCGATCGGCGTCAGGTGCAGTTCCTCGCCATCCATCATGGCGATGCCAGCATCAAAATCGATATGCAGCTCACCGGTATCGAACGAGCCCTCGGAGGCAACGCCGCCCGTTTGCGCATACGAAAGGCGCCTGAGCGTCGTGCGAATGCGCGCGAGCAGTTCCTCGACCGAAAACGGCTTGGTCAGGTAGTCGTCGGCACCAGCATCGAGCGCGCGGATCTTGTCCGCGTCCTCGCTGCGCGCCGAGACCACGATGATCGGCATGCCCGACCACGTGCGCACCGACTCCACCACCTTGACGCCGTCCATATCGGGCAGGCCCAGATCGAGCAGCACAATGCTCGGCGCCTGCGACGAGGCGGCGGCGATGGCAGCATGTGCGGTCTCCACGGCCATATGGCGCAAGCCGTGCGCCTCGAGCGCGGCGACGATAAGGTTGCGGACGGCGGGATCGTCCTCAACGACCAAGATGAGCGGTTTCACGGCAGAGTTCGGCACAGCGCTACTCCTTATCAAACGAAACGTCGGCGGCGGGAAGCTCGATCGTAAAGACCGAGCCGTGCGGGTCCGCCGCGGCAACCTCTATGCTACCGCCATGCGCCAGCGCAATGGAGCGGCAAAGCGAAAGCCCCAGGCCCACACTGCGTCGGCTATCGGCCAAACCATGGTTGGCGGTGTAGAACGACTCAAAGATACGCTCGCGGTCCTCGGGAGCAATGCCCGGGCCGTCATCGGCCACCGAGCACGCCACGCGTCCATCGCCGGCATCAATCGAGATCACGATATGCGAGCCTGCGGGCGTGTAGGTAATGGCATTGTTCACCAGGTTTACCACCAGCTGCACCATCAGGCGCGCATCGACATTGACGAGCGCCGGCTCATCGCTCGCCACCACCTTAAGATCGTGCTCGCGCACGGCCGGATTAACATGGCGCAGCGCCTCCTCGACGATATCGTCCATAAGCTCGAGCGTGGTCGACAGATGCATGCCGCCGCCCTCGAGCTTGGTGATGGCAAGCAGGTTCTCGACGGTGGCGTTGAGCCACAGCGCATCCGAGCGAATGGATAGCAGCAGGCCGCGGCGCGTCTGGGCATCGAGCACCGCGGTGCCGGTCGAACCCTGATCGAGCAGCACGTCGGCATTACCCGAAATACTGGTAAGCGGCGTGCGCAGATCGTGCGAGATGGAGCGCAGCAGATTGGCGCGCAGCTGCTCATTTTTGGCAAGCACCGCCGCCTCCTCGCGGGCCTCCATGGCGCGGGCGCGATCGAGTGCCAGCTCGCCTTCGCTCACGATGGCATCGGAAAGTGTCCGCTCCTCGTGCGTCAGCACGTCGGGCTCGGCAACGATAGCCAACACGCCCACCACCGAGGCGGGATCGCCCGCGCGCACCATGGTGTCGCCCGAGCGCACGGTCAGGTAGATGCCGTAGAACGCCGAGCCGCCGTAGGTGGCATCGAGCGGCGTTCCCACATAGGCGGACGCCGAGAGCCGCGGCGGCATCTGCGGCGCCAGTTCATGCACCGGCGCGACATCGCCCACGGCCGTGTATGTCGCACGCGGCAGCAGGTCATCGCCCTCGGCGTCGGCGCTGTACCACACGACAGGACAGCCCGAAAGACGTGCCAGCTGCGTTGCCATAGCATGGACAATCTGCTGCTGATCGGCGCAGCGCTGCAGCATGCGGTTGGTCTCGAGCACCATCTGCGTGCGCCGATCGCTGGCGGCGGCCTGCGCCAAGGCACGACGCAGGGCAAGCGAAATCGAGCTCGACACGAGCGAGACCGAAAACATGATGAAGAACATGCCAGGATAGACGCGGTCGATAAACGACAGCGAGTAGCGCGGGTCGACAAACAGGAAGTTGTAGAGCGCCACGGCGGCAGCCGAACTCAGCAGGCAATACAGGCGGCTCCAGGTAAAGAATGCGCACAGCTGCACGGCGAACACATAGACGATCATGATGCTCGGCGCGAGACCCGGATGGTCGAGCAGCGCGCCCACAATCGTCGCCGCGACCAACAGCCCCACCGATACGCAGGCGTCATACAGAGGAGTGCGGC
The DNA here is from genome assembly GCA_900544755.1 of uncultured Collinsella sp. Lineage (GTDB taxonomy): Bacteria > Actinomycetota > Coriobacteriia > Coriobacteriales > Coriobacteriaceae > Collinsella. The sequence goes on from UQWQ01000080.1 coordinate 5,785, forward strand.
GCGTCAGCGTCGTGCGCCGCCACCAAAAGTTCTCGGCAATATCGCCGTCCGCATGGACGTCCATCAGCGCCCCGCCCCTCTCTCAAAAACAAAAACCACCACAAAGGGGACAGGCACCTTTGTGGTGGTTTCCCCTTGTGGTGGTTCCAAGTGTATAGCCTTTGCAACCGGCGGTCGCTAGACAAACAGCACGTGCGCGAGCAGGGCACACACGCACACCGCTCCAAATACCAGTGCCACGATCGAAATTACGCGATCGGCCATATCCATGTTGGAGCGGTTCGTCAAAAACCGATCTTCGGCGGCGTCGGCACGTGCCTCACGTACCAGCTCGGCAACCACCTCGCGGCCATCAAGCATCTTTGCATCCATGTTTGCCTCCCCGGTCTCAATCTTGTCCATCGAAAACCAACTCCGTGCAACCTGTCGGCGCCTACGGACGCTCGTCGGGGGCCAGACGCTGCATCTTGCTCACGGCCTTAAACTTGGTGAACAGCGGCACGTACTCAAAGCTCACGTTGGAGTTCTCCAGGCCGTACCAGCGCGCAGGCGTGCCGGCGGCGCGGCGGATGATGTACTTGAGCGTGATGGCCGTACGCTCGCTGGGCTCCACGTCGCTTTCGGGCGCCAGCAGCTTGCGGATCATGACGAACTTAAACGTACCGATGTTGCCCGGATCCTTGTAGACCGAGTAATCATGCGTCTGCGCCGGCAGCTCGCCGCTGGCAGCCAGGTCCTGAACAACCTGGCGCAGGTAAGCATTGACGCGCTGGTTGATCTTATAGCCCAGGTACAGATGCACGCGGAATACGTAGTCGGTACCGAACGTCTCGACCGAATAGGCAAAGGTATGCGGCTCGTCCATGGTCTCGACATTCACGAACCACCAGGCGCGAGCGCGCTTGGGGTGCTTATCCAAGATCGAGTAGACGATATCGCGGTCGATATAGTCAGTGTTGGTGTCCTTGGTCAGGTACACGATATTGTCGCTCATGAGCTCGTAGCGGTCGTCGTCGCGCAGGCGCTTGAGCTGCGGCAGGTAGCTGCGCAGCGGCAGCAGCGTAAACTGGCGCTGCTCGACCGCCGTGCCGTTGTACCAGCACACCATAATACCCATGATGAGCGCGGCCATAAGGATGGTGAAATAGCCGCCGTGGAAGAACTTTGTGAGCGAGCTCACAAAGAAGAAACCCTCGAGCATGAGGAAGAAGACGGCAAAGATCCACGGCGCGACCTTGAGCTTGCGCTCCACGTGCAGATAGAAGAAGAGCAGCAGCGTCGTGCACATCATGGTCAGGGTAATGGCCAAGCCGTACGCGGCCTCCATGTGCGCTGAGTTCTGGAACAGCAGCACCACGATGACGCAACCCACGAGCATGACGTTGTTGACCATGGGGATGTAGAGCTGGCCCTTGGTCTCGGCAGGATAGAAGACCTGCATATGCGGCATGAGGTCCAGGCGGCTGGCCTCGGACACCAGCGAGAATGCGCCGGTGATGAGCGCCTGCGAGGCGATGATGGCCGCGACGGTGGAAAGGCCGACGGCAAAGGGGCGCAGACCCGGGGCGAGCATCTGGTAGAAGGGGTTGAGGTCGGCGATACCCATGAGCTCCGGGTTGCCGGCGTTGTTGATAAGCCACGCGCCCTGGCCCATGTAGGACAGCAGCAGGCAGCACTTAACGAACGGCCAGGTGGCATAGATATTGCCGCGGCCCACATGGCCCATGTCGGAATAGAGCGCCTCGGCACCGGTGGTAGCGAGGAAGCAGCTGCCCAAAATCATGATGCCCGCATGGTTGTTGGGGCTCAGCAGAAAAGCGATGCCACGCAACGGGTTGAGGCACAGCAGCACCGCGGGATACTGGCAGACAAAGAACAGGCCCGTGCCGCCCAGGAACAAAAACCACAGCGTCATGATGGGACCGAAGGCGTGACCGATCTTGGCCGTGCCGATGCGCTGCACCAAGAAGAGCGCGATGATGATGGCAAGCGTGATGGCGACGACACGACCCTGGTCGTCACCGAGCACGGCATGGACCGCCGGGATGGTGCGCAGGCCCTCGATGGCCGTGGTGACGGTAACGGCAGGCGTCAGGATGCCGTCGGCGAGGAGCGCCGCGCCGCCCAGCATGGCGGGGATGATGAGCCACTTGCCGCAGCGCTTGACCAGGCTGTACAGGGCAAAGATGCCGCCCTCGCCGTGGTTGTCGGCGCGCAGCGAGATCAGCACGTACTTGACGGTCGTCAGCAGCGTGACCGTCCACACGACAAGGGAGAGCGCGCCGAGCACGAACTCCTGCGTAACGCTTCCGATGCCGCCGTTGCCGGCAACGAGCGCCTTGGTTACATACATGGGGCTGGTGCCGATATCGCCATACACCACGCCCAGCGTGACGAGCATCGCCGAGATGCTCACAGGAATCGCAGCGTGCGAGGCTACTTCCTTTGCCTTTTGTTCCATAAGCCGGTTTCCTCCCAATTTTAACGTTCGACGGGATTATATGTAATCAGCCCATATTTTAATGGCACCGTTTTCCCAGCTAGATAAACATTTATGCGGCCTTTAGGCCACCGCGGCGATATGGAATGTGACAAAGGGACGCCCCCTTTGTCACATTCGTCATTTTCCGAGCCAGTTTTTGAACCACCACTCCATAGAGCGGCTCATCTCGGCCATAAAGGGGCTCGTGTGCTTA
>UQWQ01000081.1 GCA_900544755.1 uncultured Collinsella sp.
CAATGAGTGCCCCCAATGAGTGTGCAGCCAAGGTGATGCCGTTGTTTTGGCAACGACAGCGAAAACCCGCCAGAGCGAGCAAGGTGCCTTGAAACAAGGCGGCATTGACCTTTTGGTCATGCCGCCGAAGTTGAAAGGCAGATTGCCGCTCTGGCGGGCTTGTAGCGTCGGCCCGTTCCGCCGTTCGGTAGAACGGCGGAACCAACCCTACATCACCATGACGTAGCGGCTGCCCACGTAGTACTGCTTACCCATCAGGACCGGCTCGCCATTGGGGCCGATAAAGCCGGCACGCAGGTTGAGCAGCGGATCGTGCGGGGCAATGCCCAGCTCGGTGGCCTGCTCGGCGTTGGCACGAACGGCCTCGACCGTACGGTAGCCAACCGAGACGATCGGTGTTCCGCCAACACGCTCGACCTCGGCAAAAATCGACTTGTCCTCAAGATCGGCCGTCAACAGCTCGCGGTATGCATCAAACGGCACAAAGATGTTTTCCTCAAAGATGGGCTCGCCGTCGGCCGTACGCACGCGCTTAATATGCAGCAGCAGTGCATCCTTCTGCAGGCCAAAGAATTCCATCTCGTTTTGGCGCGCCGGCACAATCTGGCGATCGACCACATGTGCGCCCGCCTTCATGCCATTATCGGCGCAAAGCTCGGTGAACGTCTGCAGCGTCGAGGCGTGGAACTGGCGGTTGATGTGCGGCGTGGAGACAAAGGTGCCGCGGCCCTGCTGCTTAACCAGGTAGCCATCGGAGCACAGCTCCTCGACGGCGCGACGCACAGTAATGCGGCTCACCTCATACTGCTCGGCAAGCTCAAGCTCGGACGGGATGCGCTCCTTAGGTGCATAAACACCTTTCTCGATCGCTTCCTTGATCTCGTCGTAAATCTGCTGGTAAAGCGGTGCATTTTTGGGCGCTGGCATATCTGATCACTCTTATCAAAATATCGAAATAACTAATACGTATATAACGTCTTTTTATATGTTACCTTAGTTTGATAAAACGATACACCGCATACAGCAAATCTTTACTTGCCGTCGTCCTGCTGCAAGCTTTCCTGATCGTGCAGACGGGCCTGCCTGCTGGCCACGCGCGCGGGCTTGTCGGGATCGGGTACGGCCGTAGGCATAGGCTCGTCGACATGACCGCCCCACCAGCCGCCCACAAAGTTGAGCGTGTGGAACACATTGATCACGGCGCCGGGATCAATGTCGCGCACCAACTTGATGATGTCCTGGCTCTCGTAGGTCGAGACAACGGTGTGCAGCAGGTACATCTTTTCGCGGCTGTATCCGCCAACGACCTCGGCGCAGCTGATGCCGTGCTGAAAATGGTCGATATAGGCGTTCATGACCTCGTCGGCCTTGCGCGTCGTGATCTGCAGCGTTACGCGGTCATAGCGGCGGTAGAAGCTGTCGATGGTCTTGGTCGAAATAAACTGGAACACGATGGAGTACGCCGCGTTGTCCCAGCCAAACATAAAGCCAAAGATCGCCAGGATAAAGCAGTTGAAACCAAAGATAACGCCCCAGATGGTCTTGCCCGTGTGGTTGGAAACCCACAGCGCGATAAAGTCGGTACCGCCGGTGGATGCGCCGGACTTAAGCGCGATGGCAGCGCCCAGGCCCGAGACCACGCCGCCAAAAATGATGAGCATGATCTTGTCGCCCAAAAACGGGGCGAAGTGAAAGATATTGAGGAACAGCGACGAGAGCATGACCTGCATCATCGAGAAGATGACGAAGCGCTTGCTAATGCCGCTCCAGCATAGGAGCGCAACGGGGATGTTGAGCGCGAGCATGCCGAGCGAGATGTCGATATGAACGCCGCCCAGCGAGGTAACGCGATCGAGCAGGACCGCGACGCCGGTGAGGCCGCTCGGAAGCAGGTCGGCGGGCTGAATGAACGCCTGGATCAGGAATGTCTGGAGAACGGCGGAAATTGTGACCGCCACGGCGGTGATGGCGCGGCGGACGATGGTGAGGCGGCCGAGCACGAGCACGCGGTCCGTGAGCTGGTCGATGGCGTTCGCCACATAGGCTCCCTTCGAAAGCAGATGTAATTGTGGGGCATGCCGGCGATTGTAGCATGGAGCGACAGAGGGCGCTTCAATTCACCCTCTCTCGACAACCAAAACGGGACCAGCAACTCCTACGACCAAAGGGCAAAAATCTAAGTGAGTAGACTTTTTGCGATCTGCCGAGCACACCCAAAAATAGCCACCTCTGCGACCTGCGGTTTTGCTAAGGCAGATACGCTTTGTGCTCGGCCTGCGCCAAAAAGCCTACTCACTTAGCCCGAATCGAAGTCAAGCGGATCAAAATCGAAACCAAATTGAGCCAGTCCACCGCAAATGACGCGTGAACCAGTGCTTCTTGCGGTGAATTGACGTTACAGAGCGGCCAAAATGTCGGCCAGATTGTCGATGACAACGTCGGCGGCAGACTGGTCCAGGTTGACGCCCTCGTGCGGACGCAGCGCCAGGACTCGGGCGCCGGAACGCTTGCCGGCCTCGATACCCAAAGGCGAGTCCTCGATAACCAGGCACTCGGCAGGCTCCACCCCCAGCGCCTCCATGGCGCGCAGGTAGATCTCGGGGTCGGGCTTAAACGCGCTGCACTCGTGACCGCTGATGGTGTAGTCCAGCACGTCGGCGATACCGGCAATCTCCACCAGCTCGTCAATGAGCTCGCGATAGGACGAGCTTGCGATGGCGCACTTCACGCCGCGCTCGTGCAGCTCACGCATCACCGGCTCCGTCTGCTCGTTGAGCAGCTCGGCATACGGAACGGGGTGGTCCGGGCTGTAGACCTGCTTGTACTCCACGCGCAGGCGTTCGCGCAGCTCAATATCGTCGGGCACCAGCGCCTCCCAAATGGCAGGCTCGTTAGACCCCGAAAGATCGGGGATCTCGTCAAAATGGAACCCCTTCTCTTCCATAAACGCCACGCGACGACGGTTGTAGAACCACTCGGTATCGACCAGCACGCCATCCATGTCAAACAGCACTGCCTTGATCATACGCATCTCCTCCCACCTGCCAAAAAGGGACAGGTTTATTTTGGTAGGTTTTATCCGGGGTTTTATGACGCGACAGACACGCCCCCAAAGCAAAAAGGGGACGGGGCGCAAACCCCATCCCCTCTCAATCAACCCGTAAGGTCTACTTACTTGTGATTAGTAGGAAAGCTTCCACATGTAGCGACGCATGGTCAGCGGGTGCTGACGGGCCTCGGCGATCTGGTTGCCGTACTCGCGCATAACGGCGAGGTGCAGCAGCGGGTTGAAGTAGGTGACGACGCTCGCGGGCACGGCGTCAGCCAGGCCGTAGTCCTTGGAGTCGATCAGAGCGACCTTGGCGCCCATGCGCTTAAGGAAGGTGAGGGCGCGAGCGTCCATCGGACGGGTGGCACCGTCGGACATGAAGAAGACGTAGGGCTTACCCTCGGTGGAAACCTCGAACGGGCCGTGGAAGTACTCGCCGGTGTTGTACGCGGCGGCGTCGATCCACTGCATCTCGGTGAACAGGAAGGCGGCGTGAGAATAAGCCATCTTCTCGGAGGCACCGGAGGCCATGAAGTAGATCATCTCGTCGTCCTTGAAGTCCTGGGCGAACTGCTTGGCGAGGCCCTTGGCGGACTGAGCGGCGTTCTCGCAGAGCTCGAAGACGTTGGTGAGGCCGGTGATCATGTCCTCGTAGTGGTCATAGCCTTCGGTCTGCTGAAGGATCTCGACAGCAAGAGCGATGGCGTAGCCGGGCTTCTCGCACTTGGCAGCGTAGTTGGCGTGGAAGCCGTGAACGATGACGTGGTCGGCGTCGACGGTCAGAGCGGAGCCAGCCTTGTTGGTGAGGGAGACGACCGGGCAGTTGTGCTTCTTGGCGGTCTTGTTGGCCTCGACGGTCTCGGGCGTGGAGCCACCGAGGGAGCAGGTGATCACGAAGGTGTGCTCGTTGACCCAGGAAGGCGTGTCGTAGTTGAACTCGTTAGCGGTGAAGATCTGAACGTTCAGCTTGTCCGTGTTGTTGGCCAGGAAGTACTTGGCGGGGTAAAGGTCGGACATGGAAGCACCGCAGCCGACGAAAGCGACGCTGTGGATCTCGTGGTTGGACAGGACGTCAGCGACGATCTGCTTAGGGAGGTTAAGGTCGATCTCGTACATCTGACACATTCCTTTCGATTTGTTGCGGCGTCACATTGCCGGACGCTCGCAGGGTTACCGTAGTTAGGACCGAGTCGCCGGCCCGTTGAGGATGTGACAAAGGAACTATCCCTTTGACACATCTAGGGATGGAAGCCTGCCTGGGGTATGGGATGCCAGGCAGGCCCCCGGGGGAAATCGCTGGGTCGCGACTAGGCCAGGATGCCGGCCGCGGAGAGGGCGATGCCGCCCACGATGGCGATCACGAGAAGCCAACCGGTGTTGACGTTCTTCTTGATGAGCCAGTACATAAGGCCGGTGAGGCCGAGGGAGATCATCTGGGGCATCATGCCGTCCAGGATGTCCTGGATCACGACGGTGCCGTCAGCGAACTGCAGCGGGGTGGTGGCGCCGATCAGCGTAGCGATCATGCCGCCCACGGACATAAGACCCACGATGCCGCAGACATACATGAGCTTCTCCATGAGGTCGCCGCCCTGGAGCTTGCTCAGGTACTCGTGGCCGCCCTGATAGCCCATCTTGGCTGCGAACCAAGTGATCAGCACAGAGGGGACGATGGAGATGAGCATGGCCAGGATCGGGCCCATGATGGAGCCCTGCTGAGCCAGCTGAACGCCCAGGCCAAAGGCGATAACGCGGATGGTGCCCTGGAAGAGGGAGTCACCGATGCCGGAAAGCGGACCCATGAGGGAGGTCTTGACCGCGTTGATCGAATCGGGGTCGAAGTTCTCGGGATCCTTGGCGTACTCTTCCTCCATGGAGGCGGCGAGGCCTAGGATGAAAGCGCTCGTCTGCGGGGTGCAGTTGTAGAACGCCATGTGACGGTGGTAAGCCTCTTTCTTAGCAGCGAGCTGCTTGGGGTCGGACTCGTCCGGATAGAGGCGATCGAGCGTGGGAACCATGCCGTAGAGGAAGCCCATGTTCATCTGACGCTCGTAGTTCCAAGAGGCCTGGATGGCCCAGGAGCGCCAGAAGAACTGGCTGACCTTCTTGTTCAGGGACACGTCCTTGGTTGCGGTTGCCATAGTGTGTTCCTCCTTAGTCTTCGTCGTCTTCGAGCGGATCGTAGTCGGAATCGACACCGGCGGCTGCATGGGAACCGTTGAACTTGAAGCCCATGAAGACGACAGCCAGGCACACACCGATCAGAGCGACCGCGATGACGGACAGGTTGAGGTAAGCGGCGAGCAGGAAACCGATGAACAGGAACGGAGTCATACCCTTCTTGATCATCATGGTGAGCAGCAGGGCCAAGCCGTAGGCGGTCATGATCTTGGTCGAAACGTTAAGACCAGTGGACAGCCACTCGGGAACCATGTTGACGATGGCCTGAACCAGGTCGGTGCCAACAAAGACGGCGAGGAAGATCGGCAGGAAGTACATGACGGCGTACAGACCGGAGCCGGCGCAGATGTGCATGCGGTAGGCGGTCTTGAACTTTCCGTTATCGATCGCGCTATCTGCCACATGGGTGAGGGCGGCGATGATGGAACGGAACACGATGCCGAGGAGCTGACCCAGGACGGCGACCGGGATGGCGATCGTCATGGCGGTCTCGGCAGAAGCATCGGTCAGGCACGCAAAGGCAGCGGCCACGATGCCGCCCAGGACCATATCGGGCGGAACGGCGGCGCCGACCTGCACCAGGCCCATGGACACGAGCTCGACGGCGGCACCGACGGCAAGGCCGGTGGGCACATCACCCAGCAGCAGACCGACGAGCGTAGCGCCAACGAGGGGCTGCTCGAAGTTAAGACGACCGAGCAGGCGGGAGTCCCACATGCAGAACACGCCGACGAGGCCGACGAGCACCGCACTGATGAACGTATTCATACCCTTCTCCTTTCAGTCAGGCAAAAGCCTGGTTGATTACAGCTTGGCGTCGATGTCGACGCTCTGATACGTAGGGGTCTGCTGGACATAGAGCTTGATGCCCATGTCGAGCAGCTGGTTGACGTCGGCCTTCTGGGTGGCGTCGAGGAAGACGGAGCTGTCCTTGCCGCCGATCTGATCGGCACCGTCGTGGTTGGCGGTGGCGCCCAGGTTGATGGCGTCGAGCTTGTAGCCCTGGCAGAACTGCAGCATCTCGGCAGTGTTGCCAAAGACGAACATGACGCGCTCGCCGAGGGTGTTGAGCTTGTCCATCTTGGCGAGGGCACGCTCGACGGTGAAGACGTTCAGGCGCACGCCCTGGGGCTTGGCCAGCTTAAGAGCGCCCTTCTTGATGTCATCGTTGGCGGCAGCGTTGTCGACGACGATGATGCGCTCGGCCTGAACCTTGGTGGTCCAGGTAAAGACGACCTGGCCGTGCAGCAGACGGTAGTCAAGACGCGCGAGGACGATCTTGGCGGGACCGGAGCTGTGACGGGACGCCTTGGCCTTCTTGGCGGGAGCCGCGGCCACCTCGACCGGTGCGTTGGGGTTGGTCAGACCGGTGCGGGCCTCGTTGATGAGGGCCGCGAGCTCGGCACCCTTGACGGGGACGGGGCTCATAGCGAGCGTGAGCGCCAGCGGGATATTGAAACCGCTGACAACCGTGAACTTCGTGCCGTTCTTGGAAAGCTCGACCATGTTGTTGTTGACCGAGCTACCGAGCATATCGGTTAGCACATACACGGTGTCGTCCGCGTTGAACGTGGCGATCATAGCCTCAACCTTATTGGTGATGGGCTCCTTGTCGTCACGAGCAAGCGACACGACGTGGACGTTCGACACGTCGCCGAGAACCATCTCGAGCGTGTCTTTGGCGCCTGCGGCCAGGCCGCCATGAGATGCGAGAATGATCTGATTCATCTTGCCTCCTCCTTTTCGTTATGGTCATTATAACGTCTTATACGTTGCTTATATTGATAATTAGTATATAAACCGTTCGCGGGTGAAAAACGACCGTTGGCGGGTTTAACGTACTTGAAACGTTGGGGCTGGGCAGGCCGGCACTGGCGGGATAACCCCAAGTCGGACCCTGCGCGCAATCCCCTATCGCACGAAGTACCAGGGGCTTTCCTGCACGGTGGGCTCCAGCGCGATGCCGGTGCGTTCCTTAAACAGATCCATGTCCTGCGTTTTCTCCGTCCACCACGCGTTGGGCTTAAAGGTCATGCTCTCAGCGACATGACCGACAAATACACTGTTGCGCAGCTTGGAGAAGTCGGTGTTCATAATCAGGATGGACATGAGCACCAGCACAATACCCAGGACCTTGATCGCGCCGGCGGACTCGGCATAGACACCAATGCCCACCAGTACGGTGACGACCGTCTCGAAAGACATTACGACGGGAACTTTCGATGTCTCGAGCCCCATGGACAGACCCTGCATATATAAGATGTAAGCCACGGCTGTGGGGATGAGTCCAAAGCCAAGGAACAGCAGCAGCAGCTGTGGCGACATTGCCGCGGCGACATCCGGCCACGGAGCCGCGATAGCCGCCATAACCGCACCGCCAAAAACAAGGCCCCAAAACGTGACAGCCAGCGGGTGGACCGTCTTGGTTGCTATCCGGCTAAACACCGCGAGCGACGCCCCACAAAAGCCTGCAATCACGCCCGACGTGACGCCCCAAACCGAAAAATGGAAACCGGAAAGGTCGCCATTAGTTACTGCAAGTACACAGCCCCCTATGTTAAAAGCGATGGCAACGAGCTTGTTGGGGGTCACGTCCTCGCGATAAAGCACGCGGCCGAGCACGACGCCAAACACCGGCGAGGTATAGAGCAGCACCGAGGCCGTGGACATGCCCACCTCGCCCATACACTCGTAATAGCAAGTGTTGGCGGCGGCCAAACCGACGATACCGACAAGCGCGCAGGAAACAAGCTCTTTAGGGCTTGCCTTGAACAGGGCCAGCGGACCCTGAGCCACGGTAGACCCCTCACCCGAACGGCAGCCCATAAACATCAGGACCGGCGCCAAGATAAGCGCTCCGACCAACAAGCGAAAGGCAGCCATACTCTGGGACGTAACGCCCATGGCCGAGATGCCGTTTACAAAGATTCCGATGCTGCCCCACATAAGCGCGGCGATCAGCACCAGCACATAGCCCAGATTGCTTTTCTTCAACGCAGCCTCCTCGGTATTGTTTCCAATATGTTTCACACTACGTTATAGTCGTTATATACATTTTTCAAGGCACAAATCGGCAAACGGGAAATCTCTAGACAAAGGGAGTGTCCCGCCAGCCACGGTATCGTCGATGTTTTGGCAATGTCAGCGAAAACCCGCCAGAGCGAGCAAGGTGCCTTGAAGTGAGGCGGCATTGACCTTCTGGTCATGCCGCCGAAGTTGAAAGGCAGATTGCCGCT
>UQWQ01000082.1 GCA_900544755.1 uncultured Collinsella sp.
GCGACTCGTCGTAGTTGGGCTGCCAGTCGACGGTGTCCTTCTGTAGGTCGCGCAGGAGCTCCATGGCGGGCTTTGCCAGGCGGCTCTCGGTGTAACGCATGGCGGCGGCGCCGTCGCCGTCGATATTGCCGAAGTTGCCGTGACCGTCAATGAGCGGCGTGCGCATGGAGAACCACTGTGCCAGGCGAACCATTGCCTCATAGACCGCGAAGTCGCCGTGCGGATGGTACTTACCGATAACTTCGCCGACCGTCCAAGCGGACTTCTTGTGCGGACGGTTGGGGTAGATGCCGCTCTCGTTCATGGCGTACAGGATGCGACGGTGCACCGGCTTTAAGCCATCGCGCACGTCCGGCAGGGCGCGCGCCGTGATGACCGACATCGAGTACTCGATGAACGACTGCTTCATCTCGCGGCCGAACTCCGAAATCTGGAGCTGACCGCCGTTGATATCCTCGCCGGCCGAGGCGCCACGGTCGACTTCGCCAAAGCTCTCCTCGAGCTCGGCGTCGTCGTCCTCTTCCTCATCATCGGCATCGGGGTTATAGGCGTCCGGATCGCCGTCCTCGCCCTGCTCAGCACGGGCAAGCAGGCGCTTCAGATCATCGGGCATGCCGGCGTCGCCGGCCTCGTCCATACCCTCGTTATTGTTGATATCGTCTGCCACGTTACCTCCTCATGGTTTGCGTGGTCCATTAGTTCCCTACCACGGAGACGGATTACCGGGAATGCCGGATAACCCTCCTAGGTTTTCCAGGTGCCCCAGGTTGCCCTGAAGGATGAGGGCGCACGCCTTGCGTGCGGCGCCCGAAATCCTGAAGGGCAAGATGGGGTGCCTGGGAAAGCTAGGCGTCAAGGAAACGCGCGTCGTGGGCGTGCTTCTCGATATATTCGCGGCGATAGCCGACCTCGGAACCCATCAGTTCGCGCACGGCGCGATCCGCCACCACGGCGTCCTCGATCGACACGCGCTGCAGAATGCGGGTCTTGGGGTCCATCGTCGTCGAGGCGAGCTGCTTGGGGTCCATCTCGCCCAGGCCCTTGTAGCGCTGGACGGTGTAGCCCTTCCGCTTCTTGGTGATCTTGCCATCCTTGGCCTTGCCGTCCTCGTCGTTGTCGTCGGGGTTCAGCCCCAGGCTCTGGATGGTGTCGCGCAGGATCTCGTCTTCGGGCTGGCGACCGTTGGGGTACACGTAGTGGATCTTGTTGCGCACCTTAATGCCAAAGATGGGCGGGCACGCGACGTACACGTAGCCGGCGTCAATCAGCGGGCGCATGTACTTGTAGAAGAACGTCAGCAGCAGAATGCGGATATGCGCACCGTCGACATCTGCATCGGTCATGATGATGATCTTGTGGTAGCGGGCCTTGGTGATATCAAAGTCGCCGCCGTCGCCGGCGCTCGTCGTGACGCCGCAGCCGATCGCGGTGATGAGGGACTGGATGGTGTCGCTCGAGAACGCACGATGATCGCCCACGCGCTCGACGTTCAAAATCTTGCCGCGCAGGGGCAGAATCGCCTGGATGTCTCGGCGACGGCCGTCCTTGGCCGAACCGCCTGCCGAGTCGCCCTCTACGATGAAGAGCTCGGTCAGCTCGGCATCGCGCACCGAGCAGTCAGCGAGCTTACCGGGCAGCGACGCCGTCTCGAGCAGGCTCTTGCGGCGGGTCGCCTCGCGCGCCTTGCGGGCGGCGTTGCGCGCCTTGCAGGCCTGCTGGGCCTTCTTGACGATCTCACGAGCGGGCTTGGGATGCTCCTCGAGGTAATCGGCAAGGCCGTCGGTCACGATCTTGAGCGTCAGCGCGCGCATATAGGAGCTGCCGAGCTTGGCCTTGGTCTGGCCTTCAAACTGCGGATCGGGCAGTTTGACCGAGATAACGGCCGATAGGCCCTCGCGCACATCGTCGCCGGTCAGGTTGGCGTCTTTTTCCTTGAGCAGGTTCTGCTTGCGAGCGTAATCGTTAATCACGCGGGTGAGCGCGGTGCGGAAGCCCTCGAGGTGCATGCCACCCTCGGGGGTGTAGATGTCGTTGGCAAACGACATGACGTTCTCGCCGTAGCCGCTATTCCACTGCAAGGACACCTCGACCTCGCCCATCTTGGTCACGGGCGCATCCGGATCCGATTTGCCCTCAATATAGATGGGCTCCTTAAAGGCCTCGGGGACATCCTTGCCCTCATTGAGGAACTTGACGAAGTCGATGATGCCGCCGGCATAGCAAAACTCCTCCACATGGGGAGTCGCCTCGCGCTCGTCGGTCAGCACGATCTTGAGGTTCTTGTTGAGGAATGCCGTCTCCTGCAGACGGTTGTGCAGCGTGTCGAAATCGTAGATGCAGGTCTCGAAGATCTCGTCGTCGGGCCAGAAGCTGACAGTGGTACCCGTCGTCTCCGAAGTGCCCACGACCTCCATCTTCTTGACGGTCTTGCCGCGCGAGAACTCCATCTCGTAGATGTTGCCGTCGCGGCATACCTGTACGACCACGCGCTTGGACAGGGCGTTGACGACGGAGATGCCCACGCCGTGAAGACCGCCCGAGACCTTGTAGGCCGAGTTATCGAACTTACCGCCGGCGTGCAGGATCGTCATGACGACCTCGAGCGTCGGGATCTTTTTGATAGGATGCTCGTCGACGGGGATGCCGCGCCCGTTGTCAACGACCGTGATGGAGTTGTCGGCGTGGACCGTCACCTGAATCTCGGTGCAGAAACCGGCCATGGCCTCGTCGACGGAGTTGTCAACGATCTCCCACACCAGGTGATGAAGACCGCTGGCGCTCGTCGAGCCAATGTACATGCCCGGGCGCTTACGAACGGCCTCGAGACCTTCGAGAATCTTAATCTCGCCGCCATCGTAATCGTTTTCGTTTGCCACACGTCCTCCTTCAGTTAAGAAAATGTGTACAGCCTTACTAGTTTATCGTAAAAAAATACCCTCGGGAACGAGGGTATTTGGCTCTACAAGGCCACCAGATGCGATTTAAGGCTCTTTTTTGCTTTGCACGCCCTTGGCCCACTCGGCACTGGCTCTCATGGCGTTCTCGAGGGCCTCGCGCAGTTTTTGGTCTTCGATGGGCGCCACTTGGCGCTCAATCTCGGTGCGCTCGGCCTCACTTAGGTCGGCGTGCGGGGCCGGCGGGCGCTCGGTCGTCGCCGGGCGCAGGCGCTCCTTGGCGGCGGGCGGTGTGTGACCGGGTGCGGTGGTTTTGAACACCAGGCCGTCTACATGCGCACCGGCGCGCTCCATGCGCGCGCGGATGATCTCGCGCAACAACGTCATTTCCTGCGTCCACGAGGGCGAGTCGAGATACACCAGCAGCTCATTGGACTCGGGCAGGTAACGCAGCCCCGTCACATGCCGCCCCTCGCGCGTGCCCGAGCACACCGCAGTCCAGGCGCGATAGACCGCACGAGACTCCTCTGCAGCCTCCATCTGCGCACGGCGCTCGGGTGTCGCGGCCGCCAGGATGCGCTGACGCTCGGCATCCAAAAAGCCGCCAAAGGCAACCGTTCCGTTCTCGCGCTCGTAATTAGCACGTCTCACCCATGTTCACCACCTTGGCTCGATCAAGCAGGTCATCGGTAAAGTACCCCAGGTTGGTCGTGGTTATGACCGTCTGGATATCATCACCGATCAGCTGCAGAAAAGCGCCTCGGCGCCCGGCGTCGAGCTCGCTCATCACGTCGTCCAAAAGCAGCAGCGGCGCGGTGCCCAGGATATCGCGCGCCACGGCCACTTCTGCCACCTTCCAGGCAAGCACCAGCGTTCGCTGCTGGCCCTGGCTGGCAAATGAACGGGCCGACCGGCCCGCGACGGAAAACTCGATCTCGTCGCGATGCGGACCCACGAGCGTCACGCCGCGGCGAATCTCCTCGTCGGCGCGCTCATCGAGCGCCGAGAGCATGCGCTCATACGCCCAGCCCCTGAGCTCGTCGCGATCCATGGTGCGAGGCAGGTCACCAAGCGTGGACACATAGGACACACCGGCGGGCTCGCCAGATGCCACGCGGCCATAGGCGTCGCGCACATGGCCCGACAGCCGGTCGAGCAGGGCCAGACGATGCACGAGCAGGGCCGAACCGGCGCGGGCGATAGATTCGTTCCAGGCGCCGAGCATCTCGCGGCAGCACCAGGTCTCCTTGAGCAGGGCATTGCGCTGGGTCACGCAGCGCCCGTAGGCACTAGCCAGGTCGGCATAGGGCGCACTCAGCTGAACGCCAAAGTCATCAAGTGCGGCGCGGCGCACGCTGGCACCCCGCTTGACCATATCCAGGTGGTCCGGGCAAAACAGAACGCTCGGCAGTACCCCGCGCGCGCCGGACGCAGCACAACGCTTGCCGTTGCGGCTAAACGAACGCTTGCCATCTTCCACGCTCAGACCCATGTCCAGCACGCGTCCATCACCTTCGAGCCTCAGCTCGACCTTGCATGAGCCCACGCCGTCGTGCACGAGCTCGGCTGCGGTCGGATGCCTAAACGAGGCGCCACTCGTCAGCAGCTGCAGCGCCTCTATAAGGTTGGTCTTTCCCGCCGCGTTGGGGCCTGCGAGCACTGTCACACCGTCGCTCAGGGCAAGGCGGTAACTGTCGAAGCTGCGATAGCGCGCAACGGAAAGATCGCGTGCGAACATGGTCATGGGCAGCGCTAGATGCGTACCGGCATGACCAGGTACAGGTAGTTGATCTTGTCGTAGGACTTGAAGATGCCAGCCTGCGAATAGCTCTTGAGCTCCAGCGTGATCTCCTTCTCCTTGGACAGGGCATTGAGGCAGCCAAAGATGTAGTGGTAGTTGAAGGCGATGGTGCCCGATTCGCCCTCGGCCTCGACATCGATCGTCTCCTGCGCCAGATCCTGGTCGTTGGAAATGGAGGACAGGCCCATCTGGCCGTTCTCGACGTCAATCTCAAACTTGACGGCGGGGTTGGCGCTCGCGATAACGGCCACACGTTTAAGGGCAGCGTTAAAGGCGGCCACGTCGATTTTGACGCTCGTCACGCACGAATCGGGGATGAGTTGCTTGTAATTGGGATATACGCCCTCGATGCGGCGCGACACGTAGGTGGTGTTGCCGGCCTCAAAGACAACCTGGGTGTCGGTGGCGCCAATCATGATGGTAGCCTGACTCGCCATGATGCTCAGCGCGTCGTTGAAGGCGTCGGCAGGGACGTTGAGCTCAAAGGAACCTTCGAGGGTCGAGGTCTCGACCTGCGTATCGCACACGGCCAGACGGAAGGAGTCGGTCGCCACCAGGCGCACAGTGTTGTTCTCGACCTTCATGTGCACGCCGCCCAGGATGGGGCGGGCCTTGTCAGTCGAGGTGACGCGCCATACGCGGCTTACCATTTCGGACAGGATATCGGTCGGCAGCTCGACGGCGCTCTCGATGGCGTATGCCGGGAACTCTGGAAAGTCGTTGGCATCGAGCGTGTTGAGGCGGAAAGAGCTCTTCTCGCAGCCAATCAAAACCTGACGCTCGGACAGCTCAAAAGTGACCGGTGCATCGGGAAGGGTCTTGGTGATGCTGGAGAGCATCTTACAGGGAATCACCATCTCGCCCTCCTCTTCGACATGAGCCGCGATGCGGTGACGAATCGAGATGGTGTAGTTGGAGGTCTGGAATTCCAAGATGCCGTCTTGTGCCTTAACGAGCACGCCCGACAGAATGGGAAGGGTGGATGCCGAAGCGACGCCTTTCATAACGACGCCGATGGCTTGCGTAAGCGAGCTCTGGCTGACGGTGAACTTCATCTTTTAATACCTTTCTATAGATATAAATATCTTAATAATAGTAATAGTACTGACGAAACTGTTGATTACTCCTAAAAGTGCAGGTCAGCCCTAAAAAGAGAATCGACAGGAACCTGTGTGCAACCGGGCATGTTTTCCACGTTCAAAACCTGCGCAAAACTTTTCATCACCGCGGCTCGAGTTTTTGACACCTTATAACCGCCGTTTCGACAAGTTTTCAACAGCTGTGTCAATTTACCTACGAGCGCAGTGTAATTTTATCGCGCAGCGACTTGAGGTCTTCGGTAACAGTCCGGTCTTCCTGAATCATCTTCTGAACCTTTTTATAGCTCGTGCTGACGGTCGAGTGGTTGCGGTTGCCAAACTCGGCGCCCACGGCCGTTGTCGTCATCTCGCACATCTCGATCGCCAGGTAGATGGCGATATGGCGCGCCTTGGCGATATTGGCGTTGCGGCGAGGCCCGATGAGTTCCTCGTGCGTCACACCGTATTGCTCCTCGATGACGGACTGGACCGTCTGCACATTGATCTTCTTGGCTGATGTGTCGAAGTACTGGTTGGCGATGGCGTCGATGTCGTCAAAGGTGAGCTCTCCGCCCTCGCGCTCGCGATCGCCCGCTTCGCCGGCACAACGCTCGCAAAAGCTCTCGAGCTCGCGAATGTTGGTGCCCGAGACCTCGGCCATGTGTTTAAAGTGCGCGTCGGTCAGATGTCCGCCGTCGCCCCCGTAGGCCGCCAGCAGCGAGTCGTTGCCCGCCTCGGGTGCGGCGGCGATCGTGTTCTCGTAATAACGCTGCAAAATCTTGTACTTCATCTCGTAGCTGGGCTCTGCCACCAGGCACAGCAGGCCGGCATTAAAGCGGCTGGTCAGGCGCTCGTCCATATTAAGGTCCTTGGGAGCGCGGTCGGCGGCGATCACGACCTTCTTGTTATTACGGATAAATTCGTCCATCAACTGGAAGAAGTAATCCACACTCGCGCGCTTGCCAATGATGTTCTGGATGTCATCGATGATAAGCACGTCGACGCCGTGGTACGCCTGCATAATGGGGGCGTTGCTCTTCTTTTGGCGGTCGAATTCCGTCATCAAGTCGTCCAGATATGCCTGCGAGTTGGCGTACTTCACCTTGATCTCGGGCGATTTTTCTGCCAGCTCATTTTTGATGGCGAGCAGCAGGTGCGTCTTGCCCAGGCCCGATTTGCCGTAGATGAACAGCGACGTGCAGGTACCGGGCGTGTCTGCAAGCATGGCGAATTTGAGTGCCGATCGGTAGGCAAGGCTGTTCTCCGGTCCGAAGACGAAGTTTTCAAACGTGAATTTCGAATTCGCTGCGAGGGGCGCCCCGTCCGCGTTTTTCTCGACTGCCGTCGGTGCCGCCGCCGAAGGTGCTGCCGGCGCTGCGGACGAACTCGCGCTTTTTGCCGGTGGCCTGCCATTCATTTGGGTCATCATGCGGCGGAAATCGTCGGCGGACAACGTGTTTTTGATTGCAATGCCCGATTCCTCGCCGGGTGTCGCCTCGTGTGCGACGGGCATATGCGTTGCGGTCGGGATGGGCGAGGGGGCTGACTCTACCGCCGGTGCGAACGAAGCGGTCGGCTGCGGCGCCATGGTTTCACGGGAAACATCGTCGCGTCGAGCCTCGGGCACCGGCGTCGCCGCTGCGGTGGCGGTCGCTACCGGGTGAGTGTCCGGGGCCGTATTTGCCGAGGCACCTTGCGGTGCCACGATATTGAGCGCAATCGGTGCAAAGGCGATCTCTTCTAGGTACGCCTCGATGGTCGGCTGATGCTTTTTGAGCTGAGCGATGGCAAAGCGTGAAGGGGCCTCAATCGTCAGAGTGTCCTCGGTCAGGCTCACGGCGCGCGATTGTCCCAGCATATTGATGAGGCGTGCATCTTGGCCGTCACGCTGGCAAAAGGCGATGGCATCTCCCAGGATGATGCTTGCTTCCTCGTCCACTGTTTCTCCCGTTCCTTAACTTTGGGCTCGCACGCGAGCGCTGCCTATTTCGGTCAGATGATATTTCTGGCCATGTTTGATTACCAAGCCGGCCTGTGCCAAGTCGTTGAGCGTTCGCGACCACGTGGGCGCTGAGTTTCCAAACGATCGTGCCAGGTCGGTTGCGCCACACTCTTGGTTTTGAGCCAGATAGCCCAGTGCCGCTTCGCCGCGCTCGCTCACAAATACGTCTTGCTGCGGCTGTGCATATTGATTCGCCGCATTAGGATACATCATTTGAGCTGCTGGTTGTTGATAACTCTGCATGGGCAGCAGCTGCTGTTGAAAACTTTGCGGCCACTGTTGATAAGGCTGCGGAGGCATCTGCTGGGCCCATGGGTTGTACTGCGCATGGGGCATTTGTTGGTACGGCTGCTGGTATCCCTGAGGATACTGTTGGGGATACGGCTGGGCGTATCCCTGCTGCGGCATATATTGGGGTGGATACCCTTGCGGGTACGGTTGATAGCCCATTTGCGGGGCGTTTGACATGGCCGCCGCCTGCTGCACGGTGCCTGTGTCCAGATCTGCCGAGCCTATGCCCTCCGGCATGTTTTGCATTGCGTTGCCCAGCGGTGCCTGGGGGTCTTGCATGGGAAAACTTCCAGGCTGCTGCATCTGCTGCGCCGCGGGCTGCTGTGCAAACGTGTTGGTTAGGGGATATGCCT
>UQWQ01000083.1 GCA_900544755.1 uncultured Collinsella sp.
AAAGGGCGGAGGCGGGGCATTCCCCGCCTCTTACACCACATCTCTGCGCGCTACCGCTTTCAACCTCTTCGAATCGCTCAAAGGAGGCAATTTGCTCTCGATTTTGCTGCTACTAAATTGGTGACAGTACTCATATTTGCCACTTTTTGCCCACGAGGTGTTCAGAGGAGCTCTCGACAAGCATCTAACGCTACAATAACTACCACGTGGCTGGGTTTGCCGGCCGAATGTGCGATGCCGTGGGAGGGGACATGGTCGAGTTTACAAAGACGATTAAAGATCCGTTGGGACTGCATGCCCGCCCGGTTGCGCTGCTCTATGACATTATTGCCAAGCATCGTAGCAACGTATCGGTCAGCATCGGCGATCGCCATACCGACGGCCGCGATGTAATGGGGCTCATGGCTCTCTACGGCGAGTGCGGCGAGGACATCATCTTCCGCATTTCGGGCGTAGACGAGGCCTCGTGTGTCACGTCGATCAGAAACCTCTCCCTCTAAACGCAACAATGTGACAAAGGGGCTGTCCCCTTGTCACACCTGTTTCATATGGGAAACTTTTTCGAAAACTGAATAGGAACCCTTTCCAAAAAGTTAACCACGTGCTAGTTTACTGTAGCGAACATAGACGTGGTTAACTTTTGCTGCGTCGATGTTGAGGACGAACTGACGTTAGGAGCACACTCATGTCTTGCGGACCGCAGATGCCGGCCATGCCGCTTTCGATGGTGAAAGCGGGCGAAACCGTGCACGTGTCTCGTGTAAAGGGCAATGAGGACATGAAGCACCACCTCAAGGACCTCGGCTTTGTCGAGGGCAGTGAGGTTCACGTGGTGAGCTCGAGTGGTGCCAATATCATCGTCACCGTGCTGGGCGCACGCTTTGGTATCGATACCAAGGTCGCCATGCACATCATGACCGTCGGTTAGTTCGCAGCATTTCATAAAAGCTGAAAGGGGGAAAAGAATATGAAGACGTTGGGTGACGTTAAGGTGGGCGAGAGCTCTACCATCGTCAAGCTTCACGGCGAGGGCGCGCTTCGCCGTCACCTTATGGACCTGGGCCTCATCAAGGGCACTTCGTTCAAGGTCGTTAAGGTTGCACCGCTCGGAGATCCGGTCGAGATCAACGTGCGCGGCTACGAGCTTTCCATCCGCAAGGAGGAGGCTGCCGTCGTCGAGGTCCAGTAAGGGCCCGCGGCAACTATTTATGCAGATAAAGTTAGGTTTTTCTAACTTAAATTTGCAATGTTGAAGCACATTATCCAGCCCGTGCGGAGAAAGCAGCGCGGGCACACAAGGAAGAAGGATTGAATGGCGGATTCTCAGATCCATGTCGCGCTGGCGGGTAACCCCAACTGCGGCAAGACCACGCTTTTCAACCTGATCACCGGCGCCAACGGCTACGTTGGCAACTGGCCCGGCGTCACGGTTGAGAAAAAGGAAGCCAAGCTCCTGAGTGACAAGAACGTCACGATTACGGACCTCCCCGGCATCTACTCGCTTTCCCCCTACAGCCCCGAGGAGCAGTGCTCGCGCGATTACCTCATGAGCGGCGAGCCCGATGTGGTCGTCCAGGTTGTCGACGCGACCAACCTTGAGCGCAATCTGTACCTGGCACTTCAGGTCATCGAGACCGGCCTGCCCGTGGTCGTGGCCCTCAACATGGCCGACCTCGTGGAGAAGAACGGCGACAAGATCGACACCGACAAGCTGTCCAAGAAGCTCGGTTGCCCGGTCATGATGATCTCGGCCCTTAAAAACAAGGGTATCAAGGAGCTGTTCGAGCAGGTCAAGAAGTCTGCTGCTTCCAAGGGCCAGGTGCCGGAGCACAAGTTCGATTCCTCCATCGAGGACGTTCTGGACCACATCGAGAACAACCTGCCGGCGAGCGTTCCCGCCAACAAGCGTCGCTACTACGCTGTCAAGCTGTTTGAGCGCGACGCGGACGCCTGCAAGCTCATCAACCTCACCAAGGAGAAGGCCGCTCGCGTCGAGCAGCTGGTCGCCCAGTGCGAGCAGGATTGCGACGACGACGCCGAGTCCATCATCACCGGCGAGCGCTATGGCGTGATTGCCCACATTATCGACGAGTGCATGACCAAGGCTCCGGCTAAGATGAGCACCTCCGAGAAGATCGACCGCGTGGTTACCAACCGTATCCTGGGCCTGCCGATCTTTGTGGTCATCATGTTCTGCGTGTACTACATCGCCGTTTCCACCCTGGGCGGCACGGTGACCGACTTCACCAACGACCAGCTCTTCGGCACCGACGGCTGGTACGTGCTCGGTCAGGGTCGCGACGCCTATGACGCAGCTGTTGAGGCTGCGGGCGACAACGCCGACTCGGTCGACCCGGCACAGTACGGCCCCTATGTCCCGGGTATCACCACCGCGGTGCATGACGCTCTCGTGGCGGGCGGTACCGAGGACGGTGGCCTCGTCGATTCGCTGGTCTGCGACGGCATCGTGGCTGGCATCGGCGCCATCATGGGCTTCGTCCCGCAGATGTTCCTGCTCTTTGTGATGCTGTCTTTCTTGGAGGACTGCGGTTACATGGCCCGCGTCGCCTTCATCATGGACCGCGTGTTCCGCCGCTTTGGCCTGTCCGGTAAGTCCTTTATCCCCATGCTCGTGTCCTCGGGCTGCGGCGTCCCCGGCGTCATGGCTACCAAGACCATCGAGAACGAGAAGGACCGCCGCATGACGGTCATGACCACCACGTTCATCCCTTGCGGCGCCAAGCTGCCGATCATCGCCCTGCTCATGGGCTCCATCATCGGCGACTCTTCTACCACCGCTGCGTGGATCAGCCCGCTCTTCTACTTCCTGGGCGTCTTTGCCGTCATTGCCTCGGGCCTCATGCTCAAGAAGACCAAGCTCTTCGCCGGCCGCCCGACGCCGTTTGTTATGGAGCTTCCTGCCTACCACTTCCCGGCGATCCGCTCTTGGGCGCTGCACGTGTGGGAGCGCTGCTTCGCCTTTATCAAGAAGGCCGGCACGGTCATCTTTGCGTCCACCGTCGTCGTTTGGTTCCTCTCCAACTTTGGTAGCTACAACGGCGCCTTTGGCTACCTGCCTTCCATGGAGGGCATCCCCGAGGAGTTCATGGATTACTCCGTGCTTGCCATGTTCGGCAACCTGGTCGCTTGGATCTTCGCCCCGCTCGGCTTTAGCACCTGGCAGGCCACCGCACTGACCGTCTCTGGCCTCGTCGCCAAGGAGAACGTTGTCGCCACCGCCGGCTCGCTGCTGTCCGTTGCCGACGCCGGCGAGACCGACCCGAGCCTGTGGACCGCGTTTGCGGCTATGTTCCCGACCATGGGCGCTTGCGTCGCCTTTGGTGCCTTCAACCTGCTGTGCGCTCCGTGCTTTGCCGCTATCGGCACCATCCGTAACCAGATGAACTCCGGTAAGTGGACCGCGATTGCCATCGGCTACGAGTGTGCCTTTGCTTGGGTCATCGGCCTGTTCATCAACCAGTTCTATAACCTGCTTGTTCTTGGGCAGTTTGGTATCTGGACGGTTGTGGCCATCGTGCTGCTGGCTGCGATGCTCTTCCAGATCTTCCGTCCCATGCCCAAGCATGCATGGACCGACGAGGACGAGACCAACACCGCTTCTGCCACGGTTTCCGCCTAAGTCCGAATAAGGATTAGCCCCTTTTCACGAGCCCGGGTGTCCCAGCGACACTCGGGCTTTTTGGTGCAATGGGGGACAGATTGCTTTGCTCCAGAAGTAAGATGTGGCGTTTCCGCAGATAAAACCGACCAAAACAAACCTGTCCCTTTTTGGCAGGTGGAAGATGGGGTAAAGTAAGTGGTGGTTAACTAGAGGAGGCTTGCTATGGCACCTATCGATATTGTTGTACTGGCTGTTATCGGTATTGCGTTTGTTGCCGTGTGCGTGCGCATCTACCGTAAGGGCACCTGCGCCGACTGTGCTCAGGGTGGTGTTTGCACGGGACATTGCTCCAACAAAAAGACCTGCGCCGCACTTAAGGGCGTGGATAAAATCGCCGAAGACCTGGGCCGCGGTATCAAATAAGGTGAACGGGGACGTCTCTGTTTCTCCTTTTGACGAGTGCCGTGCAATCTGCGATCTGTCGGGTGCTGCGCAGTTACTGCTACGATAGGTACGTCAGTAACTGCCGCCGAGCGGCTCAATCGAAAGGAAACCTGCATGGAGTCCTCCGCCTACCCGATGCTCTTTAGCCCGATCAAGGTCGGTACGACCGAGGTCAAGAACCGCGTCTTTATGCCGCCGGTATCTACCAACCTGGCCGATCATGGCTATGTGACCGACGACTTGGTCGATCATTACCGTGCCCGCGCCAAGGGCGGCGTGGGCCTCATCATTACCGAGGTCGTGACGGTCGAGCCCACCTATACCTATCTGCCGGGTGACATGTGCTGCTACGACGACACGTTTATCCCCGGCTGGGAAAAGCTCGCCGCGGCCGTCCACGAGTATGGCTGCAAGATCATGCCGCAGCTCTTCCACCCCGCCTACATGGCCTTTAACGTTCCGGGCACGCCTCGCCTGATCGCTCCGTCCTTTGTGGGCCCGTCTTACGCCCGCGAGGCACCGCGCCCCATCACGGTTGACGAGATCCACGAGCTCACGCACCAGTTTGGCGACGCCGCCGTGCGTATGCAAAAGGCTGGCGTCGATGGCGTCGAGGTCCACGCGGCGCACGCCCACGGCATGCTCGGCGGCTTTTTGACCCCGCTCTACAACAAGCGTACCGACGAGTACGGCGGCTCGCTCGACGCTCGCATGCGCTTTTTGCTCGAGGTCATCGCCGAGATTCGCGAGCGCTGCGGCAAGGACTTTATCATCGACGTTCGCATCTCGGGTGACGAGTACACCGATGGTGGCCTGACCCTCAACGACATGATCTACGTCTCGCGTCGCCTGGAGAAGGCCGGCGTCGACATAATTCACGTGTCGGGCGGCACCACCATCAAGCGCGGCTCTGCGATTCCCGCCGCCGGCACGCAGCAGGCCTCGCACGCCGCCTGCTCGCGCGAGATCAAAAAGCACGTCAACATTCCCGTCGCCACCGTCGGACGTATCAACGAGGCCTGGATCGCCGAGGAGCTGATCGAGGACGGCGCTGCCGACATCTGCATGATGGGCCGCGCCAATCTGTGCGATGCCGAGTTCTGTAACAAGGCCGCTGCCGGCAACGCCGATGATATCCGTCCCTGCATCGGCTGCCTGCGCTGCCTGAACGGCATCATGTTTGGCAAGCGCATCTCCTGCACCGTCAACCCGGACGTGGAGCGCGACGAGGCCGGCTACGAGCCTGCCGCCGAGGCCAAGAACGTACTGGTTGTGGGCGCTGGTCCTGCGGGCATGGAGGCAGCCTACATTGCCGCCAAGCGCGGTCACAATGTGGTGCTCGTGGATAAACAGGACGAACCGGGCGGCGAGATGCGCATCGCGGCCGTTCCGCCGGCAAAGCAGGAGCTCACGCGCGTGATCAAGTACCAGTATCGTCGCCTGGCCGAGGCCGGCGTGAAGTGCGTATTTGGCACCGAGCTTACTGCCGAGGACATTCAGCGCGATTACGCCGGCTACGAGGTTGTCCTGGCTTATGGCGCCGAGCCCATCGCTCCGGCCTTCATGCAGGGCTTTAAGCAGGTTATGACGGCCGACGACCTGCTGGGCGGCAAGGCTTTCCCGGGTAAGAAGATCGTCATCGTGGGCGGCGGCACCGTTGGCTGCGAGACGGCCGATTACCTGGCCCCGTTGGTCAACGACCTTTCGCCGGCCAATCGCGATGTCACCGTTATCGAGATGACCAAGACGCTCGCCGCCAACGAGGGCGGTGCCGGTCGCGCGGTGCTCATCACGCGCATGCTCTCCAAGGGCGTTCACGTGCTGACCGAGGCCAAGGTGACCGAGATTACCGAGGACGCCATCAGCTACGAGAAGGACGGCGAGGTCCACACCATCGCCGACGCCGACACGCTGGTGCTTGCCATGGGTTACCGCCCCAACACCAAGCTGGCCGATGACCTTGCCGTTGCCGGCGTTGTCACCCACGTGCTGGGCGATGCCCAGAAGTGCGGCAACATCCGCGATGCCATCGGCGATGGCTACAAGGTTGCCTGCGAGCTCTAGTCAACCCCTTGTTGCGTGGGGGCAGGTTACTTTGCACCAACTTGGTGCATGTAAATCTGGCCCCATTGCACCATTGCGGCTTCATGGAGTAGCGCCCGTACGCATCGAATTTCTCCTCTCATAGATGTGCGGCACAAAGAGCCCCGAGTTCATACGAGCTTGGGGCTCTTTTCGTTTGGATTGCAGGCGTATTGACAGACGAAAACAGTCTGTGTCCGGTATTGAGCCATACGAAAGCGAAATTATGCGTCTTAATTCCGTACGCAAATAAAGACGAAAACCGTTTGCGTCTTTGATAAATCAGTACGCAAACGGTTTTCGTCTTATAATACGGTTATGAATGGTACGAAACGAGAGGGTTGTGCATATGGTTGTTAGAGAGAACCCTACAGTCGAATACAAGGAAAGCGTTACGCCGACGTTTCTTAAAACGGTTAGCGCTTATGCAAACTACGGGACGGGCAAGATTGAGTTTGGCGTTGATGACGAGGGCGTGGCTGTCGGCCTTGCAGATCCGGTCGCAGAGTGTCTCCGCATTGAGAACATGATTAATGACAGCTTGGATCCCGCTCCCCGTTACACGCTCGACCCCGATGAGAAACACGGGACCGTAATCCTTACGGTTTATGAGGGACAGGACAAACCCTATCGAAGCAAGGGAAAGGCCTACAGGCGAAACGATTCGGCAACGGTGGAGGTCGACCGGTTTGAGTATGGCAGGCTGACGCTTGAAGGCAGCAACGTAACGTTCGACGCGCTCACGTCGGCTCGCCAGGACTTGAGTTTTCACACGCTCGAGCATAAGTGTGTTGAACATCTCGGCATTTCCGAGCTAACGCCGGATATTATGCGCACGCTTCGCTTGCTCGACAAAGATGGCTATACCAACGCTGCGGCGATTTTGGCGGATAAGAATGATTTTCCGGGCATCGACTGCGTCCGTTTTGGCGATACCGAGGATGTGATCTTGGACCGTGAGACGGCGACAAATGTATCCGCAATTGAGCAGGTGGACAGGGCGGTGGCTATGTTTGCACGCTACTACCGTTTTGAGCGTATCGAAGGGATGGAGCGCGTCCAAACCGATCGAATTTCTCTTGAGGCATTCCGCGAAGCTGTTGCAAACGCTTTGGTGCATCGGACGTGGGACGTTCGAGCGAATGTTCAAATTGCCTTGTACGCCGATCGTGTTGTTGTGACTTCGCCCGGATCACTGCCTGCCGGTTTGACGACGGAACAATACCTGTATGGGCAGATATCCGTGCTCAGAAACCCAATTGTCGCCGAGGTCTTTTTAAAGCTGGATTACATCGAGAAATTTGGCACGGGAATCGCGCGCATTAGACGTGCCTATCGCGATTCGATCAATCAACCAATTTTTGATGTTCGCGGCGGCATGGTGGCCGTCACATTGCCCGCTACCGATGCCTTTGAAGGGTCCGAGGAAGAGATCCAGGTTCTCAATGCCTTGTCGGGCGGGCGAATTATGTCGCGAAGCGAGATTGAAAAACAGACGGGGCTGAGCCGCATGCGGACGTTGGCGGCACTCGAATCTCTGCTTGAACGGAATGCAATCGTAAAGCAGGGAACCGGGCGGGCCACGAAATACGAGCGCTCATAGTCCAAAAGAGCCATGGTACAAGACGGACCCCAAGCCAGCGTTGGCTTGGGGTCCGTTATATCCCGGATGGTAACGGGCCGATTATTGTCAAGTTATAGCAAAGTATAGCGACGTACAGCAAAGTATAGTGAAATATGGCAAGCCGTATAGCGCGCCTTGATTATCAACCCTTGATTATCAACCGTCCGTATTTCACAGCAACTTATAACAGGCTCGGGGTGCCAATTTGGGGTGCGGTAGTGCTGCGTCACGAAAAGGGCCTATCTACTACGTTTAAGCCGCAGGGGCCAACCATAGTCGGCTTTTTCGAAAATCGACAAGCTGTCTACCTGCGGTTTTGTTTTCACGGTTTTCGGTATGGCCGAGGCTATCCGTGTTAACGTAGTAGATGGGCCACTTTTGTGGCAAGGGGGCCGATCTGCGGGCCAGGGTAGCTAAAAGAGCCCCATTACAGTTTGAGTCGTCCGAAAGGGCGGCTCTTTTCCGTTGCACGGTTAT
>UQWQ01000084.1 GCA_900544755.1 uncultured Collinsella sp.
CATAGCAATAAAGAGGGCCGCAAGCGACCCTCTCCATTGCATTATGCAATCAAAAACTGTGTTTTACATCCAGCCATCGACAAACGGTATCTTAGGCGCTGTATTTGTTGGCCTCGCCAAAGGTGCCAGCCTCGACGATCCAGCCGTCCTTCATGATGACGTCCATGTTGTCGGTGTTGAGCACGTGGATGTCGGCGGCGACGTCACCGTTGACAACCAGCAGGTCGGCGCACTTGCCGGCCTCGATGGAACCGGTCTCGTCCTCGATGTGGCACATCTTGGCACCGTTGAGGGTGGCGCAGGTGATGGTCTCGACCGGAGTGAAGCCGATCTTGTCGACGAACTCGTACATCTCCTCGATGGAGCAGGTGCCGTACGGGGTGACGAAGGAGAAGGAGTCGGAGCCGATCGTCATGACGACGCCGCGCTTCTTGGCCTCGCGCAGGCAGTCGTAGTTGCGCTGCAGCTCCTTCTCGACCAGGGTGCCCTCGTACTTGTCGTGCAGCTCGGGGACGTAGACGGGCGGATAGGTGGCGTACCAGGTGGGCAGGAAGGCGATCGTCGGGGTGAAGAAGGTGCCCTGCTCGGCCATGAGGTCCATGGTGCGCTCATCGATATCGAAGCCGTGAATCAGCTGCTCGCAGCCAAAGCGAACGGAGTCGTAGGCGGCGGCGTGGTTGTTGTAGCAGTGACTCCACACGGGGATGCCGACCATCTTTGCCTCTTCGACCACGGCCTGGATCTCCTCGGAGCAATAGTGCTGGTCGCGACCGGAATCCCAACGCCAGATGCCGCCACCGGTAGCCCAGATCTTTATGGCATCGGGGTTCTCGCGCAGGCGACGACGGACGGCCTTGCGCAGATCCCAAGGACCATCGACCTGGTCGCCCCAGGGATGGGATTCCTTGTTGAGCTCCTGGGTGCAGTGGTGGGAGTCACCGTGGCCGGCAACACGGCAGAAGCCGAGTCCGGTGGCCAGAACGCGCGGGCCCTTGAAGACGCCCTTGTCGATGCAGTCGCGAATCTGGATACCAAAGCGGCCGATCTCGCAGACGGTGGTGAGGCCGTGGGTGAGGCAGTCGTAGGCCTGCTTGACGGCGACGGCCTGCTTCTCGAGGAGCGGCTGCATGACCCAGTCGGTGTCATCGTCGGTCAGGTTGCCCGAGAAGTGCAGGTGGGTGTCGATCAGGCCGGGAAGGACGGTCTTGCCGGTGGCGTCGATAACCTCAACGCCCTCGGGAAGGTCCTGCATAGCACCGGCATACTCGATCTTGCCGTTGTCGTCGACGAGAACGAGGGAGTTCTCGACCGGCTCGGCACCGGTACCGTCGATGAGCTTACCGCCAACGATTGCGTACTTAGTGGACATGGTTCCTCCTTATGGATCCATATAGTGGGCGAGGCCATGTTGGGTTATGGCCTCACAAAGCTACCCAAGTGGTGCCGGGTTCGGTGCGCGGAAGAGAGGGGTCCGCGCACCCGATCCGCCCCGGCTAGGCGTTATTTTTTGCGGGAATTGGTGAAGGCCATGAGGGCCAGGCCAACGGCCAGCCAGCCGATCACGATGCTCCACTCCACCATGTTGAGGGAGGCGGGAGAGAACGGGACCACGAGCAGGCCAATGATGACGGCGCAGGCAGCGACAGCGAGGCTGATGCCAAACTTGCCGCCGGGCACCTCGTAGGGACGAGGCAGGTCGGGCTCGGTGAAGCGCATGCGCAGGCAAGCGAGGGCGACCATGCCGCAGGAGAAGATGAAGGCGAGAGCCGACACGTTGGTCAGAGGGATGAGCATGTTCTTGCCCAGGAACGGACCGATGACGGTGATGACGCCCAGAACGGCGCAGGCGAGCTTGGGAGCGCCGGACTTGGGATCGACCTCGGCGAACTTCTCGGGCAGCTGGCCCTTGCGGCCCATGGCGAGCATGATGCGGCTCGTAGCGCCGTAGAAGGAGTTCATCGGGCCCATGGGTCCAAGCGTGGCGATGACGAGCATGGCCAGGTACAGGAGCATGTTGATGCCCTTGAGGCAGGCAAGCGCGGGAACCGGGCTCTTAACAAACTCATGCCAGTCGAGGATGGTGCCGAACGAGTAGATGCAGACCATGTAGAAGCCGCCGGCGGCCAGCAGGGCCAGGGAGATGATCTTGCCGAACTTGTTCCAGTTGAGGCCCTCGGCTGCTTCCTCAGCCTGCTGAGGAATGGTATCGAAGCCGGCGTAGAAGAACGGGGTCAAAACCAGGACCGACACGATGCCGGCGAACAGGCTGGTGCCCTCGGTAGCGGGCTTGCCGCCGCCAGCACCGGTGACCTGGGAGAACACGGGCATGGCGTGTTCCGGCGAACCGGTGAACAGCGAGACGCCCATGGCAAGCAGCATGCCGCAGAGCAGGGCCTTGGTCAGGAAGGCCTGGAGCTTGGCGGCCGAGCTGGCACCGCGGAAGTTGAGGAAGATGACGTAGGCTGCAAAGCCGAGCGCGATCAACGTCGGGAACAGGTAAACGTCGGCGCCCAGGATGGTGTAGAGCTTGACGGCGCGCAGCCACTCAAGGCCGGGCAGGCTGCCGAACATCTCGGACACGAGGGTCGAGATGGCGATGGCCTCCCACGGGCACAGGATGCCGTTGCCCAGGGCCAGGAGCCAGCCAGTGATGTAGCTCATCGTACGGCCAAAGCTACGATCGACATACTCGACGATGCCGCCCGAAATGGGGATAGCAGCCGTGAGCTCACCGAAAACAGCTCCGACGGGCACGAGGAAGATCGCGCCCAAGAGGAATGCGATCATAGCGGGAACGGGACCGCCGCCCACGACCATCCAGTCGCCGACCTGCAGAACCCAGCCGGTACCGATGATGGCACCGAAACCGATGGTGAAGAAGTTCCAGAGCGAAAGCGTTTTCTTCATGCCACCGTTACCTTCGACTGCAACTTCTGCGTTCTTGTCCGCCATTGTTCCCCTCCTTTCCTTATTGACGCCTCTTTGGCGTCACCCCTTGCGCGGTCTGTTTTGCCGCGCACTTTTATTTCGTGGCTTTAAGATACGGCCTCGGCGTCGCGCTACCGCTTATGGCTCGACCGAAGGCAGAACTCGCATATGAGTGGCGCCGTTTTTGGGACGAACGGCACGGTTTGCCGCTCATTGTTGTCGCCCGTCCGACGGGCGTACGCTCATTGGACGCATATAGAAATGTTTTTGAGGCCGTGTGTTTTGCGCCTTTCGTACCGTTTACCGAGCTTTTGACGCTCGGACCCATTTGTTGCACATCCTTTTTGTAGGATAGACAGGTTATACATGAGACAAGGCGGTACGAATGGCATACGGATACAACGACGGTGATCAACGGCGACAAAGCGTTCGCCTTGCTGGCCGCACCACGCCGATGCCCAGAAGTGCCACGAGCAGCAATCCGCAACGCCCTCAAGAGCAACCCGGGCCTTCGTCTCGGCAGCAGACAAACAGAACACGGCAGAGCGGCCGTCCGAGCACGGGCACAAGCGCACAGCAAGATAGCCGCTTGGGCGCGCGCACTCGACAGCGCCAAGCCGAGGTTCCGCAACTGCGCCGCAACGGCGCACGTCAGCCCGGCATCCATATCAACCGCTTCTTTTCGCATCCCCAAGGCGGACGCGACGGCAAGCCCTACCGCTCGACATCGTACGTGAATGCCCCCGCCCTGCCGGCTCGTCGGCTTTGCCTCGCACTGTGCTCTATCCTCATCTGTCTGGTCTTTGTGCTTATGAGCTCCTGTATGTCCCACGGCTCGGCCGGTCTCGAGCCCACCGCCGAGGACAAGCTGCTCAAGGCCCCCGTCGCGCCCGGTTATTCTTTCGCCTTTTCGACTCCGCGCTCGCAATGGCAAGCCGGCACGATGCCCCATATCTATCAGATCGACCCTGCGTGGTCGGAGCTGCCCTATGCCGGTGGCACTATTCGCGAAAACGCTTGCGGTCCCACTTGCCTCACCATGGTCTATATCTTTAAGACCGGCCGCACCGATATGACACCGGTCGACATGTGCGCCCTTTCCGAGGCGGGCAACTATGCCCCCACCGGCGCCACCGAATGGTCATTTATGACGCGCGGCGCATGGCAGCTGGGCCTTAACGGAACGGAGCTTCATAACGATCGCGACTCGATGACTCAGGTGCTGCGTTCGGGAGCGCCCGTCATCGCCGCCGTTCGGCCGGGCACCTTTACCAACGTGGGCCACTACATTGTGCTTTACGGTATTGACGACGCCGACCAGATTGAAGTCTTCGATCCCAGCTCGGCCAGCCGCAGCGCCCGACGCTGGGGCGTCGTAGAGGTCCTCAACGAAGTCGAAGCCATGTGGGCCTACTACTAGTCACTGGGGACAGACTTAAATGAGTGGTCTCTGGATGCCCGGAACTGCTGGCACGGAAAGCGCACCCCGCTTTGAAGTTCGATAGCGGGATGCGCTTTCCGTTAGCGGCCTGTTTGGGAAACTGGGGGCCATTTTTCGGGCAAATTCCGGGATGTATTTTCCGGTTGAGGGCCCCGGGGAAACTGTGCCCCATTTTGGACGCTCATTGTGAGATGCACTTTCCGCAGTTGATTGGTGCTACTCATTTAAGTCTGTCCCCAATGACTACCGATAGCAAAAGCCCCGCAGTCGGAGCGGACTGCGGGGCTCATGAAGAGAGGCTAGTTTGTGGGCGTCTTGCCTGGCGCCCACGGGAGAGGCAACGGAGTAGGGGCTACTCGTGGATGCGGGTGCCGGAGAGGCCGGCCATGGTCTCGGCGGCCTTGTCCAGGGCGCCGATGATGCAGGTGCGGCCCTTGCGGGAGCGGGCGAACTTGATGGCGGCGCGGACCTTGGGCTCCATGGAACCCTTGCCGAACTGGCCCTCGTCGGCCAGGCGCTCGGCCTCGTCGGCGGTGAGGTCCTCGAGCTCCTCCTGGTTGGGCTTGCCAAAGTTGATGGCGACATGCTCAACGGCGGTCAGCAGGAACAGGACG
Organism: uncultured Collinsella sp.; assembly: GCA_900544755.1. Classification (GTDB taxonomy): domain Bacteria; phylum Actinomycetota; class Coriobacteriia; order Coriobacteriales; family Coriobacteriaceae; genus Collinsella. Next base: position 4,984 of record UQWQ01000084.1, read on the forward strand.
TCGGCGTCGCAGTCCTCGGCCAGCAGCTCGCCGCCCAGATCCTTGTCGATAACGGCGGGAACGCCCTTGTAGCAGCCCTTGTTCTCGTAGTCGCGGACGACGGGGATGCCGCCGCCACCGCAGGCGATGACGATGAACTCGTTGTCGAGCAGGTTGAGGATGGAGTCAGCCTCGACGATCTTCTTGGGATCGGGGGAGGCGACGACGCGACGCCAGCCGCGGCCGGAATCCTCGACGAAGACCTTGGAGGGGTCCTCGGCCATGAACTCCTTGGCCTGCTCCTCGGTGTAGAAGGGGCCGATCGGCTTGGTCGGGTTCTTGAACGCGGGATCGTCCGGGTCGCACTCGATCTGGGTGACGACGGTGGCGGCGTGCCAACGCTTATAGCGCTTGTGCATCTCGCGGCCGATGCCCTGCTGCAGGTGGTAGCCGATGTAGCCCTGGGACATGGCGCCGCACTCGGGCAGCGGCATCTCGGGGGTGCCGATGGCGTCGTGGGCAGCGGCGAAGGCGTTCTGGATCATGCCGACCTGCGGGCCGTTGCCGTGGGTGATGATGATCTCGTTGCCCTGCTCGATGAGGCCGAGGAGCGCGTGGGCGGTGTTGCTCACGGCCTCGATCTGCTCGACGGGGTTGTTGCCGAGGGCGTTGCCGCCGAGGGCGACGACGATGCGGTCGGGCTTGCCAAGAGGCTTAGACATTGCTGGAATCCTTTCTGTAAAAGGCCTACAACCCATTAATAACCCGCGTCCGTGCGATACGCGAGTTTATTAAGGTTTATATTCTCTTTATCGCTCATTTTATTCATTTTGAAAACAGTTGAACGGTGAACGGTCGTTTTTACCCGCTCAGCGTAAGGAATCCCAGCTCACGCATGTTTACGTCATCTACGTGCGACTTTATTTAATTAGAGCAGAGATTAGGCTGGATTATGCAAACTATATCTTTGCTAAACACATAACGGACACTGCAATTATTTACTCGCACTATACGAGATTCTATGCACTTGCAAGACAAGTATGCACCCCTGCAATAACACGGGGCTTTTCATCCAACAAAAGGGATAGCCAATCGCGCTTCACTTTGCGGCAAGCGACTGTGAGTTTGCAGTATAGAACTTTACCGTCGGGTATTGCATGAACGCCGTCGACGCCCTCTCGCTCCTGCGCGCCCAGGCAATCGAGAACATCAGCGGCGTCCCCAGTCTTTTTGCATGGCACCGCGCCGGCTCGATGGCTCTGGGACCTAAGCGAATCTTTGCTATCTGCCAATTTTTGTACGATTTGGGTCAAATCTATTTGCCAATTTTTGTATGATTAGGGGCAAATCTATTTGCCAATTTTTGTCATTGAGGGGTTTTATGCTACGCCGTAAGGTCACTGACAGGCTTTTGAGCTGGAAGAACAACTCCAATAAAGCGTTGCTTGTTACCGGTGCGCGTCAAATTGGCAAGAGCTATGCGATTCGCGCGTTTGGTAAAGACAACTACGCGTCGTATTTTGAGGCCAATTTGCTGCTCGATGCCGAGGCAAGAGATGTGCTCATTGGCGCTAAGAACGCCGTTGACTTTATCAACCGCGTTGCCCTTCTTGCGGATGCACCGCTTGTTGAGGGAGATACGCTTATCTTTGTCGATGAAATACAGGAGTATCCGCAGATCGTCACGCTCATGAAGGCGTTGGTCGAGGACGGGCGCTTTAGCTATGTCTTCTCGGGGTCTATGCTTGGGACTGAGTTTAAGGGGATCTCTTCTTTCCCGGTGGGGTATGTCGAGCACATTGTTATGCGGCCAATGGATTTTGAAGAGTTTTGTTGGGCAAACAGCATCAGCGAGAATGTGCTTGCAGACATCCGCAGCTGCCTTGTCGAGAGGCGTCCCGTCGAAAACTATATTCATGAGGCGATGCTCAAAAACTTTAGAGCTTATATCGTTTGCGGCGGCATGCCGGAGGTCGTACAGAACTATATCGATTCGGGTTATTCACTCGTGAGGACGCGTGAGCTTCAAATTCAGCTGGTCGATCAGTACAAAAGTGATATCTCTAAATATGCATCGACTCGAGCGTTTAACGTTCGCGCGATTTTCGAACAAATTCCCGTTCAGCTTGAGGCGGAGTCCCATCGCTTTGTTGTTTCATCCCTGGGCGAGGGGGCTCGCCTTCAAAAATACGAGCAGGATTTCCTATGGCTGGTGAACGCGGGCGTCGGTTTGATGGTCGCCCAGGTGACGGAGGCCCGGAGTCCTCTTAAGAGGACAGAGAAGGCGACCGCCTTTAAGCTATACGAGTCTGATACAGGCATGCTCGCATCACGGTATCCCGGCAGCACGGCACGCGCCGTCTACCTTGATATGAAAACCCCCAACCTCGGCGGTCTCTATGAGAACGTGGTCGCGCAGGAGCTTGTCGCCCTTGGAACTGATGCATGGTACTACCAGACACGCGAGGTCGGCGAAGTTGACTTTGTGATCGAAGGCACCCGCGGGCACGTTGTCCCAATCGAGGTCAAATCGGGCAAGAAGGTTCGAGCACATGCAGCCCTCGACCGTTTGATGAGTGTGGGCGAGTACAAAATTCCCGAGGCCGTTGTGCTGAGCCACGAAAACCTTTGCAAAGAGGGCAAGATCCTTTACGTTCCAATCTATATGACATTCTGTCTCGATGAGTTTATGGAAAAGGACGACCCCAACAACGATTTCTCGTTTGCGCCCATATCCCTCTAGGCCATCTGGGTCCGCAACTAGGTCCCCCTCTATGCCCAAAGCAGCGCGTGGTTTCGCGGCCACGCCGCGAAACAGCGACCGCGACAAGGCACCCCCACAGCCACGTCCTTCATCCAGCTCCACAATCCGAGGACGTAGTCGTAGCAGGATCTGAGGGCTGACCTTCGCGGACATTCCGCAGGACGAAAGAACCCCCGCCGCACGTAGTGCGCAGCGGGGGTTCTTTCATGTCCGAGGACGTCCGCGAAGGTCAGCCCTCAGATCCTGCGGTGGGAGACCTAGGCCTCGTTGTACACCGTCTTGAGCTTCAACAGGTGAGCGTAGCGGTCCATAGCGGCCTGCTCGTTCTCCTTGAAGAGCTCCTCGGCGCGCTCGGGGAAGGAACGCGTCAGCGAAGCGTAACGGGCCTCGTTCATCAGGAACTCCTGATAACCGCCCGCGGGCTCCTTGGAATCGAGCGAGAACTTCTTGCCGGCAGCAGCCTCGGGGTTGAAGCGGAAGAGGTTC
>UQWQ01000085.1 GCA_900544755.1 uncultured Collinsella sp.
GACTTGCAGCGACGGACCTCGGGACGCTCTTACACCACGTCTGCGCGCGCCACCGCTCGTTATTTGAGTGTCCAATAATCCTCGCTCGTTGTTACTTGAGTCCGGGGAGGCGGGTGTAGGGGAACGAGCGCTCTAAGAACTCGGAGCAGCGGGCGTAATCTTTGGCAAAGTAGCTGCTATAGAGCGAATCGAGTACGTATTGCACGGCGATATGGCTGGCGAATTGCGTGATGCGGTGCGTCATGCTCTCGTGGTCGCTTACCGTGAGATAGGCGGCAAAGCCGGGGTGAATGCGGGCACAGTACGGCGTGCCGATGACGATGACCGGGACATGTCGACTGCTAAGGATCGGCAAGATCTCCTTGAGGTTGGGGGCAAGGCCGCTGTAGGAGATGACGATTGCCACATGGTCGGGACCCGAGGCGAGCGCCGTGCGCACCTGCGCCTCGACGCTGTCGTGGCACGTCGCGCTTTTGCCGGCGGAAAGCAGGCGATCGCGGAACATTCCCGCTGGATACAGGTTATGCGAGCCCGTGTAGATGTCCACGGTGCCGGCGCGCATGATGAGCTTGGCGGCGTGGTCGAGCTGTGCAGGGTCGAGCAGCTCCTGCGTTTCGGCCAAGGTGGTCTGGTAGAGCCCCTCCATGCGCTCCATCACCTGCGCAGGGGCGGAGGTGGCATCGAAGGGAAAGTTGATGTCCACGTCGCGCCGGTTGCCCGCCTCGGTCGCCTGGCGGATGAGCTCGACCTTGAGGTCTTTGAATCCCTCGAGGCCGAGCTTTTTGCAAAAGCGGTGCACGCTCGCGACCGAAACGTTGGCGCACGCGGCAAATTCCTTAATGGAAAGCCCGCGCACATCCTCGCCCATGGCGAGGGCCGTTCGCCCAAGTTGTTGCTCGGTGGGGGTGAGGCTTTTGCCCTGCGTGATCTTTCGCCTGATATCCATATGGCTCCTATGCGTTTGCGTCGCGATAAACCAATCATAGCGATAAATAAAACGTTCGGCTTGGCTGGGAGTTTTGGTCCGCCGGTCTATGAACGACGGACCGCTCGACGCTGTGCGGGCTCAACATAGGGGCGCTGTCCTTGTTGGGCCGTTTGCGCCCGGGGCGTTACCCGAGCACGCGTACGGGCCCCAAGAGACCGCTGGGCTCGGAGGGCTCGGTCATGCCGAACACGTCGGGGACGGCGTGGTCGAGGGTGTTGATGATATCGATCGTGAGCGCGTGCTCACCGGCTAAAAGTGCGGCGGCCTCAAAGCGGTAAGGCGGACAGATGCGGGTGCCGAGGGATTTGCCGTCGAGGGTGACGGTTGCGGTCTCAAAGACCTCCCCAAGGTCGATGACAGCGCGGCTGGCCGCTTCGCCCAGGACAAAGGAGGCCTGGTAGCGGAACGTGCCGGCCTTGCCGGGGAACTCGGCCGAGGAAAGGTCGTGCAGGTCTGCAAGCTCAACAGACTCGCCAAAGGCATCGGTACCAGGGGCAGAGAAGGCAACCGCCCAGGGCTCGTCGACGCATGTGGCTTCGTCTCCAGCAGTTGCCGCGCCGGCGGAACCTGTAGCCCCAAGGACCACGATGCAGCTCTCGTAGGGCGCAAGTTCGAGCGTGCCCTCAAAGGCGACAGGCTCCCTGTCGTTGAGCAGATCGAGGCGCGCGCCTGCAACGGGCGTGCTGTCGGCAAACGCAATCTGAGTGGAGATGCCCTGCTTAGGATGCTCGTTTACCAGCATGAGGTAGCTCTCGCCGGCGCGGTCGTAGCGAAGTGCGCGCAGCCACGGCTGCGGCTCGGTGCACACCACGGTTTGCATGCCGGCCGCGCCGAGCACGCTCGCAAGCTCAGAAGTGGCAACAACGCAAACGCCTGCAAGCTCGTTGGCCTCCACGGGGGCAAAGCCCGCGCGGCTGGCAGCTTCGCCGTCATAGCGCTTGCTCGGCATCCTGTCCAGGGCGTACACGCCAACGCCTGCGGCCGCGGCGCGCGTGGCAAAGTCGAGCACGGCCCCGCCGACATATTCGGCACCGGGCATCACCAGGCAGCGGTACGCCTGGCCGTTCACACTAAAGCTGCTGCCGTCTGCGGCGACTCCCACGGTATAGCGCTCGGCATCTTCAAACGCCTCGGCCGGCACAATGTCAAAGTCAATCTGCGCGCGCACAAGCTCGGCGGCGGCATGCTGCATAAACGAGGCCTCGCCCGCCCATTCGGCATCGGCATGGTACAGAAGCGCCACCGGCGTGGCAACCCGCCCGCCCGAAAGCAGGCTCGAGGTGCGGTTCATGTAGCTCATGAGCTTGCCAAAGTGCGCAAACTGGGGGTTCTGGCCGTGCGCGTAAAAGTGCGGCGGGCAGTCGAAGTCGGGGAAGGCAGCCATGCTAAAGGCGTGCGGCACAAACCAGTTGACGCCGCGCACCATAAAGTGGTCGGCGATCCACTTCATCTCGCGCAGGCCCTCGTGCCAGCCAAAGGCGCCAAAGACCTCGGCCATGCAGCGGCCCTGCTTTTTGGGGTCGAGATGCGCCGCCGAGGAGCCAAGCTTGGGTAGTACGTAATTATAGAACTCCAGGTCCCACACGCCGCGGCCATAGGAGTGGAACCCCTGGTCCATGCCGGGGACGAGCTGGTTGATCACGATGTCCACGCCCGCCATGTCCTGGCCGCCCACGGCGCGGAAGTAGTGCCCGGCGCCCACGCCCAGGCGCGCGTGGCAGTCCTTGTCCTCGATCACGTGGCCGATATACTGCACGCCGTGCTCGCGGCACCAGTCGCCGAGCTGGTCGCAGAAGCACTCCTTGTAGAGCGTGCTCGCAATGTCCATGTACACGTGACGCGCGTGCGCGCCGGCGTCCTCGCGATCCCACAGGTGCGGGAGTTCGTCCAGGTAGCGCTCGCCCAGCGCCGCGCGCAGGCGGCGCTCGAGTTCGGCCGACCAGGGCAGGGGTGCAGTGGCCTTGCCGATGAGCGTGTCGGAGATGCCGTCGGCGCCGGTGACGCCCTTCTCGTTGGCAAAGCCGGGCTCATCGGAGAAAAAGCCCAGGATGGTCTTGCCAAACTCATCGCCCAGATGCGTAAAGTGCGGCTCGTACACAGCGTCGATGAGCTGTGCCACCGAGGCGCGGTCGACCATGTTGATGTAGCCCTCGTTGTAGGAGGTCTTGCCGCTCGTGAACATCACGCACGCCTGCGTGATGCCGGCCGGCGCGTCAAAGACCAGGCGGCAGGGTATGCCGTGCTCGTCCTCGATGACGCTGTGCTCTACCTCGACGGCGTGCCCTTCCTGCATAAACGTTACGCCATAGAAGCGCTCCGTCTTGTCGAACAGGTTGGTGAGCACGATGCTCGCCTGTGGCGTGGGACCCACCACGTCGATGGTGCGGTGGGTGAGAACGATCTTGCGAAGCTCGGGTGCGGCTTCCTTGACGGCGCCGTTGGCGTATCCGGTGGGAAAGTGTGCGTCGTCCAGGATCCAAATCTTGAGGCCCAGCTGCTTGCACGTGTCGACCACAAAGCGCAGGTCGCGCCACCAGCCCTCGCCGCAAAAATCGGGGTGCGGGCGGCTCTCGAGGCAGACCTCGTGGATATCGGCTCCGGCGATCTTTTCCAGATACTCGGCAATGGTCTTATGGCTCTCGCCCTTCATCCACAAAAACGGAAGCACGTGGTTGTCGTAGGCGCCGTTGAGCACCTGCTGGTAGTACGCGGTCACGGATCCTCCTCGGCTCGGTCAATCTGCTGTACGGCACAGATTATGGACGCGTCGGCGCACTCTGCTAATATCTGAATCACGACGAACTATGACCAAATCAACGATTGGTGAGCGATGGAGATCGACGAGCTCGAGCGTAGGCTCAGCGAACTGAGTGCCAGCGAGATTGCGTATAGAGACGGCTTGGCGTTTGATTGGTCGATTATGACCGAGCATGTCGAAATCGACGGACGTCCGGTGCGAAAGATTGGGCAGGTCGGGTTTGCCTACGCCCAGCCCGGCATGCCACGTGGCCTGACGATCAGGACAAACTCGCGCTTTAATGCCGTGCCCGAGCATGTGCACGACTACGTTGAGATGAGCTATGTGTATCGCGGGCACTGCCCGCAGACGGTGGCGGGGGAGAGGCTCGAGCTGGGCCGCAACGAGGTGCTGCTGCTCGACGCCGCCTGTCCACACGCGGTGTCGTCGCTCGGCGAGGACGACATCATGCTGAGCATGACCGTTTCACGTGCATTTTTGCGCCGGAGCCTGGAGTCGAGCCTCTCGCGCGAGAGCGTGGTCTCGCGGTTTTTGTTCAACGCGCTCAACAGTGAGACGGACCATCGCGGGCACGTACACTTTCGTTGCGGGGAGAGCCGGCGCGTGCGGCGCTACATGCAGGAGATGCTTTGCGAGCTGTATGACCCGAGCCCCAACAGCCCCGAGATCGTCCTGCGTCTGTTTCAGCTGTTTTTGGCTGAGCTCATGGATTGCTACGAGCGCGAGCTGGTGCGTGGCGTGGCGGACGGCGCGGCAGGGCCCACTGCCCTGGTGACGGGAATGCTCGGCTATATCGATCGCGAATTTGCCGCGTGCTCCCTCGAGGGGATGGCGGCAGCGTTTGGCTTGAGTCCAAATTATGCGACGGCCCTGCTCAAGCGCCATGTGGGCAAGACCTTTCGGCAGCTTGTGCAGGAGCGACGCCTGGTGCGTGCGGCGGAGCTCTTGCGCGGAGGTGCCACGGCCGAGGCTGCCACGCATGCGGTGGGCTACGAAAACATGAGCTTCTTCTACCGTAAGTTTCGCGACAAGTACGGCTGCACCCCCGCGGCATACCGCCGATAGACGCGGGGCGAATCGCCCTCGCGCCTTCGGTGTCAAAAAGTTTCAGCTGGAGTGGCGCTGCGGCGCGCGCCTGCGAAAAGAAGTGTCCAAATCGGCGCCTTCGCCTTGGTCCGGAGCGGCTCGGCGGCATACTCGTCTCATCAGCAACACGTATGAGCGAGGAGGCACCTATGGGATTCCCCAAGGGATTTTTCTGGGGCGGCGCCACGGCCGCCAATCAGTTTGAGGGCGCTTGGAACGTTGACGGCCGCGGCCCCAGCGTAGACGACCACTTCTTGGGCGGCAGCTACAAGGAGCCGCGCCAGATTACGATCGACATCGACCCCAACCGCTTCTACCCCAACCACGACGGCATCGACTTCTACCATCACTACGAGGAGGACATCGCGCTGTTCGCCGAGATGGGCTTTACCATGTTCCGCATGTCCATCTCCTGGAGCCGCATCTTCCCCAACGGTGACGATGCCGAGCCCAACGAGGCCGGCCTCGCCTTCTACGACCGCGTCTTCGACTGCCTGCGCGCGCACAACATCGAGCCGCTCGTCACACTCAGCCACTACGAGATGCCCTATCACCTGGTCGAGAAATACAACGGCTGGGCGAGCCGCGAGCTCATCGGCTTCTTTGAGAAGTACTGCCAGACCGTCTTCGACCGCTACCAGGACAAGGTCAAGTTCTGGCTCACCTTCAACGAGATCAACTGCGGCACCATGGACATAGGTGCCATGATGGAGACCGGTCTGATCCAGGGCTTTGAGGGTCCGGCAAGCGCCATCAAGACCACCGCTCAGCAGCGCTACCAGGCCCTGCACCACCAGTTTGTCGCCAGCGGCCGCGTCGTGCGCTATGCCCACGAGCACTATCCGCAGTTTAAGATGGGCAACATGGATTGCTTCATCCCGTCCTATGCCGCCACGTGCGATCCGGCCGACGTGTTCGCCACGCAGCAGGAGATGAATTCCATGAACTGGTACTGCTCCGACGTGCAGGTGCGCGGCAAGTACCCGTTCTATGCCAAGCGCTTCTGGGCCGAGAACGATGTTGAGCTCGTGATGGAAGACGGCGACCTGCAGGATATCGCCGACGGCAAGGTCGACTTCTACACCTTTAGCTACTACATGTCCGGTACCGTGAGCACCCATAAGGATCACGAGATGACCGAGGGCAACATGACCTTTGGCGGCAAGAACCCCTATCTGGAGTCCACCGATTGGGGCTGGCAGATCGATCCGATGGGCCTGCGTATCGCCCTCAACGAGATTTACGCCCGCTACGAGATTCCGCTGATGGTGGTCGAGAACGGCATGGGCGCCTACGACGAGGTCGAGGAGGACGGCTCCATCCACGACCCGTACCGCATCGCCTACCTCCAGAGCCACATCAAGGCCATGGGCGAGGCTATCGAGGACGGCGTCGACCTCATCGCCTACACCTGGTGGGGCCCCATCGATCTGGTCTCTGCCGGCACCGGCGAGATGCGCAAGCGCTACGGCTTCATCCACGTCGATAAGTACGACGACGGCACCGGCACCTACGAGCGCCGCCGCAAGGACAGCTTCTTTGCTTACCAGAAGATCATCCAGAGCAACGGTGCCGAGGGCCTGGATTAATCGACAATATGAGTGCCACCGGGGAAAAGCGTTGGGATGGGCTCGCGATTCGAGTCCCCACCTTAGCATTTGAACCATTTGGCACTATAATCACCATAGGCATGCGCATAACGTTGCGCTTAATCAAGAGGAGAAAACGTATGGGTCTGTTTGACATGTTCAAGAAGAAGGCTGAGCCCGCGGCTGCCGCTGCTCCGGCTTCTATCTCTGCTTCTGCCGGCGCCGATGTGCTGTGCTCGCCCGTCAAGGGCAAGGTCATCAAGATGGCCGACGTGCCCGATCCCGTCTTTGGTGGCGAGGTTCTGGGCAAGGGCTGCGCCGTGTGGCCCGAGGACGACCTGGTCTACGCTCCCTGCGACGGCAAGGTGACCGTCACCATGGGTCACGCCGTGGGTCTGCAGTCCGATAATGGCATCGAGGTTCTGGTGCACGTTGGCGTCGATACCGTCAACATGAACGGCGACGGCTTCGAGGGCTTCGTCAAGGCCGACGATGTCGTTAAGGCTGGCCAGCCCATGCTCAAGATCGACCGCGCCAAGATCGCCGCTGCCGGCTACAAGGACTGCGTCGTCGTGGCTGTGTCCAACACCGCCGAGTTTGCCGATGTCGAACTCGCCGTCGAGGCCGACTCCGCTGTCGCCGCCGGTGACGCCGTCGTTAAGGTCGTCCGCAAGTAAACTGCGGCATCCAAAGGATGTGCAAGGGTGGTCGGGTTTTCCGGCCACCTTTTTTATTGCACCGCGGGGAAGCGTTTTATTGCACGTTGGGCGGGCTTGCAAACCGTTCGGACGCTAAAACGAACCGACCGCGCCTTCGCGTTGCCGAGGGCGTTCATAAGTGGGTAGTATGGGCTTACTTATTACAACGTGCGCCGCGTCCGGGAAGCGCGGTGCCGCTCATTGGGAGGAACAACATGAAAAAGAAGCTGCTGCTTGCGCCCCTCATGGCCGTCTTGGTTGCATGCGTGGTCGTGCTTTCCGGCTGTGGAGGTCCTTCGGTTGAGGAGCTCATCACCGAGGATCTTACGACGCAGTTTGACGAGGTCAAAAACGGTGGCGACGACTTCCTCTCTGGTCTGGAGGAGGCTTCGGGCGACGAGTTCGAGCAGCTGGGTATCGATCCCAAGGAGTATGCCAAGACCTATCTCGAGGGCTTTGACTACAAGATCGGCGACGTGACGGTCGACGAGGACAAGGGTGTCGCGACCGCCGAGGTTTCTATCACATGCAAGTCTATGAACAAGATCGTCGAGGACTTCTCCACCCAGTATCAGGAGAAGGTCGCTGCGCTTGACACGGTTCCTTCCGATGACGAGCTGTACAAGATGGCCGGTCAGGTTATGGTCGATGTGACCAAGGCCACCGAGCCCAGGAAGACCACGGTTATCTTCAAGTACACCTGCAACGACGACGGCGAGTGGTCTGCCGACGACTCCGTCAACTCCGAGATGATGGATGCAATGCTGAGCTAGTTTGTTGCGGCGTTTTACCAAACGCCGCAACTGCTCGACGCTGCGCGGGCACCAGAGCGACAACTTGTCATTCAAAGAGGACGGCATGACCAGAAGGTCTATGCCGTCCTCTTTTCATGCCAATTTGTTCGCCCTGGCGCACGCCCGCTGTCCGTCCTCTTACT